>DAOUEM010000157.1:0-27884 GCA_034430555.1 Anaerolineae bacterium
AAGCGTACTTCTGCTTTGGTCGGGTGCACGTTCACGTCGACCTCTACCGGCGGCAGCTTGATCATCAGCACCGCAACCGGGTACCGGCCTTTGGGCAGCAGCGTGTGATAGGCCTGGGTGACGGCATAGGTCAGTGAGGAATCCTTGATCGCCCGCCCATTGACGAACAGCGTGATATGCGATCGGTTGGCCCGGTTCTGCTCCGGGGCAGACGCGTAACCGCTGACTTCGACCGGCGGCAGATCCGGGCGGGAAGGGGGCTGCGGCGTGACCGCCAGCATATCACGGAAGGTCTCTGCGCCCAGGGCCGTCAGCAGCACGTCACCAAGCACGCCCGTGCCGTAGGTGCGTAACACCTCGCGCCCGTCGTGGTGCAGAGTGAATCGTACATCGGGATAGGCCATGGCATAGTCGGTGACCATGCTCGTGATCCGGCGTCGCTCGGTGGTCACGCTTTTTAAGAATTTCAGGCGGGCCGGCGTGTTGTAGAACAGGTCATCGACCGTGACCACGCTGCCCGGCGGTGCCCCGATTGGTCGGTTGGCCTGCAACTGCCCCCCGTCGATTTTGATCTGCGTGCCGCTCGCTTGGTCCGAGTGGCGGGTAGTCAGGGTTACCCGGCTGACGGCTGCGATACTGTGCAAGGCCTCACCCCGAAAGCCCAGCGTAACGATGTGGTTCAGGTCTTCGATGCGGCTGATTTTACTGGTGGCGTGGCGGGCGAACGCCAGGGCTGCCTCATCGGACGGGATACCGTGCCCGTCGTCGCTGACGCGGATCAGCTGTCTGCCGCCGTCCGTTGTCTCAACCCGGATATCAGCGGCGCCGGCATCGAGCGCGTTTTCGACAAGCTCTTTGACGACGGAAGCCGGGCGCTCCACGACTTCACCGGCTGCGATCTGCGCCGCGACAATCTCCGATAAAATGTGTATTGTCATCGTATTTACCACCTGAAAATGACACCCCGGCCTGGGCCGGGGCGGTCAGCAGTCGTTGAGGGCAGCAGAGGATTACTCGCGGGCGCCGCCTACCAGGTTCGCACCGGAAAGAGGGATACGGAAGTAGAAACTGCTGCCCTGGCCTGGCGCACTTTCTACCCAGACATCGCCATTGTGCCGCCGGGCCACGCTGCGCACGATGAACAGGCCCAACCCGCTGCCTTTGATGCGGTTCTTTTTGATCTCCGGTGTGACGATCCGCCCACCACGGCGAAACAACTGCGGGATGTGCTCAGGGGCGATGCCTAGCCCGGTATCACGTACACAAACAACGACGTTGTTTTCCTTGACCTCTACCGAGATCGTCACTTCGCCGCCGTTGGGCGAGTACTTGATCGCATTGGTGACCAGGTTGATCAATCCACGTTCGACCATCAGCGGATCGATATTCACGATGGGCACATTCGGGGCAATCTGGGCGATCAGCCTGATATTTTGTTTGTCGGCGACCGCCTGGTGATTGGCGACGATGTCGCGGATCAGGTTGGTGATATCGCTTGGCTCACGGGACATCTCATAAAAACCGGTTTCCGGGTCCCAGCGGCCAGCGTCCTGGATGTTATCGACCAGGGCCGTCATCTGGCTGATGCCGTTTAATATCTTTTCCGTGAAGGACTCTTGCCGCTCGTTTAGCTCCCCTACCATGCTCAGCATGCTGGCGAACCCCTGCATGTAGGTCAGGGGAGAACGCAGATCGTGCGAAACCAGGCGTACAAATTCGGCCTGATTGCGATTCAACAGCTTGAAATGAGTGATGTCGCGCATGATCAGCACGTGGCTGTCGGCTTCACCCACCTTGGACTCAACCCGTGAAAGGCGCGGTGAAAACGTGCGGCCATCCGGGCTGGTCCATTCCACGTCTTCGGTCAGGTCGTCGTGGTTTTCAAAAAAGCGCAGTAAATGGGGGTAGTCCCGCAGGACCTCATGTGTTGGGTGTTCCAGCACAGCCGTGGCCCGCACTCCCAGCAGGTCCTCCGCCGCATGGTTGATCAGGGAAATGCGTCCCTCACGATCGACCACCACTACCGGGTCGGCGGTGCTGCCCAGGACGGCTTCCAGGCGCTGCCGGCCATGCTGAGCTTCCTGGTAGGAGTGGGCACGCGCGATCGCGATGGAGGCTTGGACCGCCAGTGTCGACAGGAAGGTGAGTTCATTCTCGCTAAAATCGTGCGGCGTCTCAAAACCAATCCACAGCACACCCTGGCCGCGAGTCTCGACTTGTAAAGGCCATAAGGCGACGGCGGCAAGGTGTTTTGCCACCGGGGCATAGGCTTGTTGGGAGGTAACTGTGCTCAGGTCGGCGATGATACTTTCACCCGCTTGGCGCGCGATCTGCAGGAGGGGGTCATCGAGGGTGACCAACGCCTTCGCTTTTGAGCCGGCTCCATAAACTGCCGTGACGTTGTGTTCGCCAAGCACCACGCGCGCCACGCGCGCACCGCTCACCTGTTGGGTGGCGTCGGCGACGTCCGGCAGGGTTTCTGCCAGATCGAAGCTGGATGCCAACCGTTGGCTCACCTTCAGCAAGCGCCCCTGTTCGGCTAACTGCTGTTCCAGACGTGCTTGCATGCCTTGAAAGGCTTCAATCGTTATGCCCGGTTGCTCCACCTCAACCTCTCCGATAATAGAATGTCCGGTTCCGTGGTGTGAATAGTCGTGTTAAGCAGTTTGGCAAAGGACCATCACCATGGCAGGCTCATACCCTGGCCCCCATGATGGTTGGCATTATATCATTTGGCCTCTGACCGGGCAACGTGCTTTAAGGCTGCCTTACTAATCCAATAGTAGCTGAGATGCGCCGATTTGCGTATTATAGTGAAAGTGAGCACAAGGCGCACCGGCAGTGTTGAGGGTATAAAATACTATGGCAAAAACACTTGAACCTGAAGAATTGTTGCGGCAGATTGACGAGCATTTATCCCCGGACTCGCGTCTCTGGTTGGCCGACCTGTTGCACGACCACCTGGGGGGCCGTATCACCAACCTGAGCTTACAGGCCGAGATCGTGCTGCGTGCCTGGGAGCCTCGTCCCGATATGGCGCTTAACGAGATGAAAGCCTTGAAGAGCCAGCTAGACGAGGTATCCGCGTTTCTCGTCAACCTGGTGCGAGCCGTCACCCCCTCATCTGAGGAGCCGTAGTGTTAGTAACGGCTTTCCAGCATCGCCCGAATGCGGGCTGCCAGCATATCGATGGCAACCTTGTTGAAGCCGCCTTCGGGAATGATCACGTCCGCGTATCGTTTGCTCGGCTCGACAAATTCCAGATGCATCGGGCGTACGGTAGCCAGGTACTGCTCGATCACCGACTCGAAGGTGCGGCCCCGCTCGGCGACGTCTCGCCGGATGCGGCGCAGCAGCCGGATATCGTCCGGTGTGTCGACAAAAATGCGGATGTCAAACAGCTCCCGCAGTTCCGGCTCGACAAACAGTAATATCCCTTCGATCAGGATGACCGGCTGGGGCTGCACGGTAATCGTGCCCGATTGTCGCTGGTGCGTGGTGAAATCGTAAATTGGGGCTTCCACCGGCTGCCATGACTGTAGCTGACGAATGTGTTCGATCAGCAGGCTTGTTTCGAGCGAATCAGGGTGGTCGTAGTTGAGCAGCCCTTCCTGCGTGCGAGGGATGTCGGCTTTCTCCTGGTAATACGAATCGTGCGCCAGGTAGGCAATATTCTGGCTGCCGGCTTGCGCCAGCAGGTTGTTGGACACGGTGCTCTTCCCGGAGGCCGTCCCCCCGGCAACGCCGATGGTAATTGGGGCTTGCTCATGCTGGTTCATCGCGGCTCCGTATATCACTTATCACGGTGTTGCCACAAAAAAAGCCCGTCACGTTGAACACACGAAACAGGCGCGTCAATGAGCCACCCATCGGAGTTGAACCGATAACCTGACGCTTACGAAGCGCCTGCTCTGCCGATTGAGCTAGGGTGGCTGAACACCGCGAATTATAGCAGGCCTGCCAGGCGGAAACAAGGGCTTAATTGACCGGTGAGCGCAGGTAGCGTAAACTTTGTTATACTATTATTGTCGGCAGTGGAGAGACCATGATGGACCTGCAAACCTTGCTGGAGGGTCTTCAGGCAGAAGATGCGGACACCCGCATTGAGACGCTTCGTATCATCGCCATGGTCGAGGAAACGGAAGCCATCGCGGCCTTGACCCTTGTTTTCAAGAGCGATCCGGACCCCCGCGTGCGCAAGGTCGCGCAGTGGGCGGGTCGTCTGGTCTGGCAGGCCAGACAGCGCGGTCATTCCACCGAGCAGGCGTTGCGGGCCCTGTATGATGGGGGGCTGAGTGCCGATCATGAGGAGTTGTTTTTGGATGCCCTCGCTGCCGGTATGACGGAAGCGAAGTCCGAGCAGGAAGCGCAGGCCCTGCGCCAGCAGGCGCGTCTGAAGCGCGAAATGCTGGATACACTGCACGATCGGTCGGCGCATGGCCAGGACATATCCTTGTCGGACCTGGCGTCCGATTTGTTGGATGAACTGGAGTGAGTGGAGGGTGCGGTGCCTGTTCAGGGAAACGTCTGGGTAGGACGCTTGCAGAGTCCTGACCGCGAGATGCGCCTGGAAGCCATCCGCCAGTTGGAGCTTATCGGCGGTGAGGACGTTTTAGGGCCTCTGGCTCATGCCTACGCGACCGACTCTGACCCGGAAGTGCGCCGTCTGGCCCAACAGGCCGGGAAACGTATATACTATGCCGCAATAAGACGTGCCGCCGAGGCGCAAGGCCTTTCCCATGAAGAGCGCCGCCGCGCCGCCGATATCCTGGCAAAAGCACAGGCACGTAAGCAGAAGCGCCGACGTTGATGGCAAGAGGCGAGGAGCTGGGTCTATGCCGAATGTTGTCGATTTTCACATTTCCAGACTCAAGGATAAAAGCCCGGATGTGCGCGTCAGATCCGCGCGGGAACTGGGCCTGCTGGGCGATATCGCGGCGCTGGCGGCGCTGGAGGAATTGTTCCGCACAGAGACCGATCCCGACGTGAAGAAGGCTATCCAGGAGGCTGGACGCCGGCTTTACAAAATCAAAGCCCAATCAGAGGGAGATTCATAGGTTCTCTTTATTGCAACCTCCCTCCCTTAAAAAAAAACGGGACCGTGCTGGTCCCGTTTTTTTGCAGGGGGTTCGTTCAGCCGTTCAGTACCTCCAGCCTGGTCTGGATGGCTTCACGGCGTGCTTCCAGGTCGATTAGCTTGATCCGCTCGCGCTCGACGACCTCGGTTTTCGCCCGGTCCACGAAGTTCGGGTTATCCAGCAAACCTCGAGACCGCTCCAGTTGACTGTCCAGGTTCTCCAGTTCTTTGCCCAGGCGTGCCTGTTCTGCCTCAAGGTCGACCAGCCCGGACAGCGGCAGGTAGATGGTCGTATCACCCACCACCACCGATGCAGCCTGGTCCGGTGCCGCCTTATCTGTATCCAGGTACACGATTTCCTCCACGCGGCTCAGCCGGGCAAACAAATCCTCGTGGGCGCCGAGCAGAGCCTGGTAGCTGCCACCGTGCGTCAGGGCCTTGATGCGCCGCGCCGGATCGACTTCGTACTCGGCGCGCACGTTACGAATACCCCGGATCAACTCGATCAGGGCTTTCATGTCTTCCTCTGCCGTCTCATCGAGGAACGTAAGGTCTGCTTCCGGCCACCTGGCGATGATCAGAGCCGGCCCTTCGTGGGGCAGGTACTGCCAGACTTCTTCGGTCAAGAACGGCATGTAGGGGTGCAGCAGCCGCAGGCAGGTTTCCAGCACGTAAGTCAGGATGTGGCGGACCCGTGACTTGGCGGCCGCGTCTTCGCCGAACAGCGTTTCCTTGCTGATTTCGATGTACCAGTCCGCGTAGTCGCTCCACATGAACTCATAGATCTGGCGCCCGGCTTCGCCATACTGGTAAGAGTCAAACAACCGCTGCACGTTGTCGATCAGGCCATGCAGCCGGCTGACGATCCAGCGGTCCGGCAGCGAGGCGTCCGCCAGCGAGGGCACGCCGCTTAGCCTTTCGTCTTCCAGGTTGCTGGTCACGAAGCGCGCCATCTGCCAGATTTTGTTCCCAAAATTACGGTTCGATCGAATGCGATCCTCGGACAGGTTCATGTCGTTGCCCGGCGTGCTGCCCGTCAGCAGGGTGAAACGCAGGGCATCGGCGCTGTACTCCTCGATATTGTCGATGGGGTTGACCACGTTTCCCGTGGTCTTGCTCATTTTCCGGCCCTGCTCGTCTCTAACAATCCCGTGCAGGTACACGGTGTGGAACGGGACCTCGTCCGTGAACCACAACCCCATCATGATCATGCGGGCTACCCAGAAGAACAGAATGTCGTAGGCCGTCTCCATCAGGTCGGTCGGGTAGAAGCGCGCCAGGTCTTCGGTCTGGTCCGGCCAGCCGAGTGTGCTGAACGGCCACAAGCCGCTGCTGAACCAGGTATCGAGCACGTCCTCTTCCTGCCGCCAGGTACGCCCATCATTCGGTGGACCATCGCGGCCCACGGCGATCTCGCCATCAGGGCTGTACCAGGCCGGGATGCGGTGCCCCCACCACAACTGGCGGCTGATGCACCAATCGCGGATGTTTTCCATCCAGTTGAAGAACACTTTTTCAAATCGGTCCGGCACGATCGTGATCCGGCCGTCGCGCACGGCTTCTATCGCCTTTTGTGCCAGCGGCTCGATCTTGACGAACCACTGCTCGCTGACGAGCGGCTCCACCAGCTCGCCCCCGCGCTGGCTCACGGGCACGCTGTGACGGTACGGCTCCGTTTTGATGACCAGTCCGGCCAGTTCCATGTCGGCCCACAACTTTTGACGCGCTTCATAACGATCCATCCCGGCGTACGGGCCGGCATTCTCGTTAAGAGTCACGTTCTTGTTCATGATATTGATGATCGCCAGGTTGTGACGCTGACCGATCTCGTAATCGTTCGGGTCGTGTCCCGGCGTGATTTTTAAGGCACCGGTCCCGAACTCCCTGTCCACATATTCGTCGCCGATCACCGGTATGGCGCGGTTCAACATCGGCACGACCACCCGTTTACCGATCAGGTCGTGATAGCGTTCGTCTTCGGGATGCACGGCCACGGCCGTGTCACCCAGGATCGTTTCGGGGCGGGTGGTGGCCACCGGGATAAAGGTCTCCGGGTTGTCTTGCAGGCGGTACTTAAAGTAGTACAGCTTGCCGTCGACATCCTCGTATTCCACTTCCAGGTCGCTGACGGCCGTCTGCAGACCGGGACTCCAGTTCACCAGGCGTGGGCCGCGGTAGATCAACCCCTGATCCCACAGCGTGACGAAGGCTTCGCGCACCGCGTGGGACAGGCCGTTATCCAGCGTGAAGCGCTCGCGGTCCCAGTCGCAGCTGGCGCCCAGCCGGCGCAGTTGCTCCACGATCCGCCCGCCGTACTTCTTTTTCCATTCCCACGTCCGGTGCAGGAATTCCTCGCGCCCGATGGCCTCGCGCGTGGTGCCCTCGTCGGCCAGCATCTTCTCCACCTGCAGCTGAGTCGCGATGCCGGCATGGTCGGTGCCGGGCAGCCACAGCGCCGCCTTGCCGCGCATCCGCTCGTAGCGGATCATCAGGTCCTCCAGGCTGACAAACATGGCGTGACCCTGGTGCAGTTCACCGGTGACGTTGGGCGGGGGTATGCTGATCACAAACGACTCGGCCTCAGGATCGGCTGCTTCCGGCTTGAACCAGCCGTTTTTTTGCCACCAGTTGTAGAGACGCTGCTCCGCTTCATGAAAGTCGAAAGTTTTGGGCATTTCTCTGGTCATGGATCGTTTACCTTATCGGTGCTTCAATTGGCAATGGGTGATTCAGTTTCAGCTTATCGCTCTCGGCTGCGCTGCCTCCGGAGGCAAGCGCTCTCCAAACCTGCCTGTGACGGGCTACCTCACCGACGGTGTCGTCACCGGACATAGGCTTACCTCCTTCCTGTGGTGTCTATAACAAAAAAGACCCTTCGCTTACAAGGGCGAAAGGTCCATACTTCCGTGGTACCACCTTGCTTCCTGCATATGCGTACTCGCTGCGCACTCATGCAGGCGCTTTGACGCGGTAACGGGCGTGCCCGGAGGCGCTTACTGGGTCATTTCAGCGTCTCAACTCAGGAGCGACTTTCGGCGGGGCTGCGCTCGGTGGGCTTTCAGCCGGAGACCCACCTCTCTGGCGAGCTGCTGGCCGCCTACTCCTCTCCGTCAGAGTTATTGATTGTATATCGTATTGGCGTAAGTATAGCACGCGGAAACAGGCAGCGTCAATGGTTGAGATGGGGGCGGTATGCTATAGTAGGTTTTGGTGCAGGTGGGGATAGGCTGAGCGGTGGGTTATCGTCATTTCTTCGATGACGCGAGTAGAGTATACTGGGAATGTGTTTTAGCATGACGCGGAGTGGGCATCATGATCAATGAGGCTAATCTCCAGTTGACGATTGCCATCATGAGCGGCCCGGATGACGGCCGCCGGGTGCGCTTCCAGCGAATCGACGGCGATGGCGATACCGGAGTTAACGATGCCTGGGTCTTGACCCTGGGCCGGCGCGATGACTGCGATCTGTGCCTGCCGTTTGACACGCAGATATCCCGGCTGCATGCCCGGTTGAAGTATTTGCCGGGGGAAGGCTGGTTTTTGGAAGACGGCGGCAGCCGCAACGGGACGTTCATCGGCAAAAAACAAATCGAAGGCACTGCCCAACTGGAGGAAGGCATTCTGTTTCGGATTGGTCGGACCTGGCTGCGTTTGGAGAGCATGGATCGGTGAGCACCGGCATCGAATATGATGACATCCTCAGCCTGGCGCGCAACGAATCCGCCCGCGCCGGCCATTTTTACATCGGCGTGGAGCACCTGTTTATTGCCCTCACCAAGCTCAAAGGTGGCGTGGCAGCCAGCATCCTGGAGGAGCATGGCATAGCGCCGCGTTTTGCCCGATACATGGTCCGCCAGGAACTGGGGCAGGGGGACAACCGGCGGTTTTGGCCGGGATTCCGCGAAACTCCCCGCATGCAGACGGTGGTTCGCCTGGCCAAGGAATTGGCTGCCTCCCATGGGCGCGTGCATCCCGCCGAACGTGACCTCTTTCTGGCCATTCTCCAGGAAGGCGATAGTCTGCCCTACCGGGTGCTGGACAATATCGGCGCGGATTTTGAGCGGTTGGTCGACGCGATAGCCAGTTGGTCCGCCGATACCCACGTCGAGACGCCCAACGTGCCGGTTAAGATGGCCGAAGGTCTTGAGCTGGACACGCTCGAAATCGAAGTGTTGCAGCAGATGTTTCGCGGCCATGCCCACGTGTTTATCGAGCGCCAGCTGGACGCCGGTTATACGGGCGCGCGGGTGCTGGTGGCTACCCCTTACCACGCCGATGGGCGGGCCGATGCCTCGGTCGTGGTCAAGCTCGATGACCGGCAGTCAATTCTTTATGAGAAGCAGCGCTATAACGATTTTGTCCAGTATACTTTACCGCCGACCTCGGCGCGCGTGGTTGATAATCCCATCGTGCCGGACCGTTCGCCGCTGGGTGGGTTGAAGTACACGTTCGTGCGCGGTTCCGCCCAGTCCGCTCCAATTGACCTGGCGATCTATGCTCGGGAAAACGATCCGGAAGCGCTGAGCGATCTCTTGTGGAACAGCTTGTACCGGTTCTTTGGCGAGACGTGGTGGTCGCAGCGCCAGCCGTATCGTTTTGGCGTGTGGCAGGAGTATGAGCTGGTGCTGCCGCCGGCCATCGTGGTCGAGGTCAGTCCGGGATTATCACCGCCCCGCCGCAAACTGACCCCGCTGGGCCAGTGGAGCCGACGGGGGCGTTTTGCCCATCGTGAAGTCGTTGCGCTGGAAGGATTCACCGTTGAGGATATTTATCCCGATCGGAATGCCATCCAGCTGACCTCTGGTGCCGGGCCTGATGCGGCCAACCGCGCCGGTAAGATCGAGGTGCGGGGTATCAAGCTGCCCTCGGCGGAGTATTACCGGGGCGGGCCAGCGGACCGGCTGGTCGGCCAGGTGCTGTATACCCGTGATGATCTGCTGCGTCAGCAGGCGGACAGGCTGGACCCCTACTTTGATCTCGACTCCGATCGTTTGCCGGAGCATGCGAGTTTTCCCGTGCAGTTGCCCAACCCGCTGACCCGTTACCTCAACCTGTTACAGCGGCGGCTGTCCGGCTCCCTTTCGATCATTCACGGCGACTTGCACCTGCGCAACATCCTGGTGGGACCCGGCGGTAATGCCTGGCTGATTGATTTCGCCACCACCCGCGAAGGTCACACCCTGTTTGACTGGGCCGTACTGGAAACCAGCATGTTGGCCGAGGTGATTGCACCCGCCCTGGAGACGGATAACTGGGATGGCATCTGGCCGGTCATCGCTTTGCTGGCCGATATCGGCATGACCCTGGAAGCGCCCGCCAGCCGGCTGCCGGTGGAACGTGCCTTGTTCAATATCGCAACCATTCGCCGCATTGTGGCCGAGTGCCTGGCCGACCCCAACGACTGGAGCGAGTATTTCGTGGCGCTGGCGCTGTGCACGATGCGCACCCTGCGCTGGACGGCCATCCCGGTCAAGGGCCGGCGGCTGCTGTTCCTGGTGTCCGCGCTGGCAATGGCGTCCGCCACGGTCAGGGATGGGACCTCACCCTCCAGCCCGGATATCGACGCCACCGACATCAATCTCAAGCTGTAGCCTGAAAACAACAAGACGGCGCCCGGCAGGTTGTTGACAACCGGGCGCTGCTTGATTTATGCCGGTAGGTTGGCCAGGATGGCATCGGTCATTTCTTTGGTAGTCGCGGCTTTACTATCGCCGGCGATGTCCGCCGTGCGCAGGCCCTGGTCGAGCGCGGCGGCGACCGCCCTCTCCACCAGGCTGGCTTCTTCTTCCAGGCCAAGGCTGTGACGTAACAGCATCGCGCCGCTGAGGATCGTGCCGATCGGGTTGGCGATACCCTGCCCGGCAATGTCCGGCGCGGAGCCGTGGATCGGTTCGTAGAGACCCTTCGTGCCCTCGCCCAGCGAGGCGGAAGGCAGCATGCCCAGCGAGCCGGCCAGCGTGGCCGATTCGTCGCTGAGGATATCGCCGAACATGTTGCCCGCCAGAACCACGTCAAATGTGGCCGGACGGCGCAGCAGATGCATGGCGCAGGCGTCGACCAGCACGTGCTCCAGCGTGACGTCCGGATAGTCGGCGGCGATTTCGTTCACGGTGCGCCGCCACAACCGCATGGAGGCCAGCACATTGGCTTTGTCCACCGAGGCCAGGCGTCCTCGCCGCTGCTGCGCGGCCTGGAAAGCGACGTGGGCGACCCGGCTGACCTCTTCACGGGTGTAGCGCAGCGTATCGAAGGCGCTGTCGCCGTTGCCCTGTTCCTGCCGGTCCCCAAAATAAATGCCGCCCGTCAGCTCACGGACGAACAGGATATCGACGTTATCCAGCAGGTCGGCACGCAGGGGCGCGTGGGCAGCCAGCGCCGGGAAGACTTTCACCGGCCGCAGGTTGGCGAACAGCCCGAAGTGCTGGCGCAGTTTGAGTAGCCCTTGTTCCGGTCGTACGGCGGCCGTCGGGTCGGACCACTTGGGGCCACCGACCGCACCCAACAAGATCGCGTCGGCTGCCTCACATACGCCAATCGTTTCATCCGGCAGCGGGTTGCCCGTGGCGTCAATGGCGCAGCCGCCCATCAGCCCTTCCTGGTAGGTCAGCGAGTGACCACCGATATCGGCGGCACGGCTCAGCACCCGCCGGGCTGCGTGGACGACTTCTGGCCCGATGCCATCACCGGCCAGGACCGCTATCGTTGCTTGCATATCAGGTTATTCCTTTGTGAGTGAAAGTCCATATTCCACGCTGTCCACCAGTGCCCGCCAGGAGGCGTCGATGATATTGGTACCGGCCCCGACGGTGCTCCAGCGGTCAGTCCCATTCTGGGTGTCCATGAGGACGCGCGTCGAAGCGGCTGTGCCCTTATCGCCATCCAGGATACGCACTTTGTAATCCGCCAGGTGAAACTCGGCCAGCCGGGGATATACCGGCGTCAGCGCCTTACGCAGGGCGTTGTCCAGGGCGTTCACCGGGCCGTTGCCGGCCGCTGCCGTGTGCAGCACCTGGTCGCCTACCCGGACCTTGATCGTGGCTTCGGTGTCCAGGTCGATGTCCCGGTGACGCGCGACCGTGGTGGTGAAGTTGATGAGTTCGAACGGCGGTTGATAGCCGTCATCGGTGCGACGCAGCAGCATCTGCACGGAGGCTTCTGCCCCTTCGAAGACGTACCCCTCGTGCTCCAGCTTTTTGATTTCTTCCAGGGCACCCCGTGCTTTTTCGGAGGACATATCCATGCCCATCCGTTCGGCCTCGTGCAGCACGTTGCCGCGGCCAGATAGATCGGAGAGCAGGAAACGCATTTCATTGCCGACCAGGTTCGGGTCGATGTGCTGGTAGCTGTCCAGGTTGCGGCGCATGGCGGCCACATGGATCCCGCCTTTATGGGCAAAGGCGCTTTTGCCGACGTAGGGCTGGTGGGTATCCGGGGCGACGTTGGCGATCTCGGCCACGGTGCGCGCGATGTGGCTCAGGTTGCGCAGACCGCCTTCCGGCAGGCATTGCAGGCCCATCTTGATCTCCAGGTCGGCCAGGACTGAGCACAGGTTGGCGTTGCCGCAGCGCTCGCCATAACCATTGATCGTGCCCTGGATATGGGTAGCGCCGCCGCGGATCCCGGCCAGGCTGTTGGCGACACCCAGTTCGCCGTCGTTGTGGGTATGAATGCCGATCACCATGCCCGGAAACTCCGCGGCCATCTGGCGGGTGAGCGCTTCGACTTCCCAGTACATCGCGCCGCCGTTGGTATCGCACAGCACCAGGCTGTCGGCGCCGCCCGCCGCGGCTGCTCGCAGCGTCTCGCAGCTGTAGGCCGGGTCGAGCTTAAAGCCGTCGAAGAAGTGCTCGGCGTCGTAGACGACCTCTTTACCCTGCGCTTTCAGGTAAGCCACGCTCTCCCGGATCATGCGCAGGTTTTCTTCTGGCGTGGTGCGGATCACTTCCTTGACGTGCAGCATGGAGGTTTTGCCCACCACGGTCACGACCGGGGTCTCGGCATCGAGCAAGGCCCCAATATTGGCATCTTCCGCCGGGTCGCCGCCGGCCCGGCAGGTCATGCCGAAAGCCGTCACCCGGGCGTGTTGGAAGACCATGTCCTTGGCGCGCTGGAAAAACGCCTCGTCCTTGGGATTGGAACCGGGCCAGCCGCCTTCGATGTAGTCAACGCCAAGCTCGTCCAGCAGCCGGGCGACCTTAAGCTTATCCTCGACCGAAAGCGAGATGCCCTCACTCTGGGTCCCGTCGCGGAGTGTCGTGTCGTATACGGCGATTGTAGTCATAATGAGCGCCCCTTTAGTGCTTCAGGTTATATGACGGGTTCAAGTGTGTTGACGCGGGCCGGGTGTGCGGCTTCGTAAGCTTCGACGGTCGACGCCTGCTGCATCAGGTAGCCGAGCTGGTCGACTCCGTTGAGCAGGCAGTGTTTGGCAAACCCGTCTATCGGGAACGGTACGGCGCGCCCGTCCGGCAAGATAAGGGTCTGCGACTCGAGATCGATAGACACGTTCGTATCGGCTTCTTCGGCGATCAGGCTGAACAACTGCTGCAAGGTGGCTTTGTCGACGATGACTGGCAGTAATCCGTTTTTGAGCGCGTTGTTGTGGAAGATGTCCGCAAACCGCGTGCTGATGACGGCCCGGAAGCCATATCCGACCAGCGCCCACGGCGCATGTTCGCGCGAACTGCCGCAGCCGAAGTTGTCGCCGGTGACCAGGATTTGCGCGCCTTGATAGTCCGGCTGGTTGAGGACGAATTCCGGCTTCGGGCTACCATCGGCGGCGTAGCGCCAGTCGGCAAACAGGCTTTCGCCCAGGCCGGCCTTATCCGTCACCTTCAAAAAACGGGCCGGAATGATCTGGTCGGTGTCGATATTGTCGATGGGCAGGGGCGCCATGGTGCCGGTCAGTCTCGTAAATGCGGACATTAGAGCATCTCCCTTACGTCGGTGATCTGGCCGGTCACGGCGGCTGCGGCGGCGGTCAGTGGGCTGGCCAGGAAGGTCCGTCCCCCCTTGCCCTGCCGCCCTTCAAAGTTGCGGTTGCTGGTGCTGACGGCGTACTGGCCCGGCTGGAGTTGATCGCCGTTCATAGCGATGCACATCGAGCAGCCCGCTTCGCGCCATTCGGCGCCGGCTTCACGGAAGACCCGGTCCAGCCCTTCGGCTTCGGCCTGTTGTTTCACCTGCTGGGAGCCGGGCACCACCATCAGACGCACGCCGTCGGCGACCTTACGCCCGCGTATCACGTCGGCGGCGGACCGCAGATCGGATATCCGCGAGTTGGTGCAGCTTCCGATGAATACCACGTCTACTTCCTGCCCCAGCAGCGAAGCGCCCGGCTGCAGCCCCATGTAGCCCAGCGCTTTTTCCAACGTCTTGCGTTGGCCGAGGTCCTTGACCGTCGAGGGGTCGGGCACGCGCGCGGTGATGGGCAGGCCCATGCCGGGGTTGGTGCCGTAGGTGATCATCGGCGGCAGATGGTCGGCGTCAATGGTGGCCCGGCTGTCGTAGCTAGCCCCGTCATCGCTGGGCAGGGTGCGCCACTGAGCCACCGCGCGGTCCCACGCTTGGCCCTGCGGCGAATAAGGCCGTCCCGCCAGGTATTCGAAGGTGGTCTCGTCCGGCGCGATCATGCCGGCCCGCGCGCCGCCCTCGATTGACATGTTGCACACCGTCATGCGGGCTTCCATGCTGAGGCTGCGGATCGCCTCGCCCGTGTATTCGAAGACGTGACCGGTGCCGCCATCCACGCCGATCTTGGCGATGACTGCCAGGATGATGTCTTTGGCCGTGACGCCAGGTTTGAGCCGTCCGTCGACCCGCACCTCAAAGGTTTTGGGCCGGTATTGCAGCAGGCACTGCGTCGCCAGCACGTGCGCGACTTCGCTGGTGCCGATGCCGAAGGCCAGCGCCCCAAACGCGCCATGCGTGCTGGTATGGCTGTCCCCGCAGACGATGGTCATGCCGGGTTGGGTCAGGCCTTGTTCCGGCCCGATGACGTGCACGATGCCCTGGTGCTCGGTGCCCAGCTCATACAAGGGAATGCCGAAGTCGGCGCAGTTGGTGCGCAGTTGGTCGAGTTGGGCCGCGGCCATCGTGTCCACCACCGGGATGAAACCGGCGGCGTTGCGCGGTGTGGTCGGCGTGCTGTGATCCATGGTCGCCAGCGTGCGGTCCGGATGGCGCACCTTAAGGCCACGCGCGCGCAGTTGGGTGAAAGCCTGCGGCGAGGTTACTTCGTGGACGAGATGCAGATCGATATAAAGTGTGGCCGGCGAATCGACCTGCTGCGGGGTGACGACGTGCGCCTCCCAGGCTTTTTCAAACAATGTACGTGGTGTGTTGGATGACATCATCAACGTCCTTCTCGGTGTAGGCAAAACTATGGGGGAGCGCCTGGCTCCCCCACTCATAACGTGCTGAAGAGATGCCCGGGCTACCGGCGGCCATGTGGGTAAATAATGGTGATGTCTATCGGGGCCTGGGGCGGCATGAAGTCGCTGGTGCTCTCGTCATGCGCGTGACCCGACAGGGCTTCCCCCTGCCAGCCTAGATTCCACACCCGCGGTGCGGGGAACGACGGGAAGATGTCGTGGTCGCGATCCTGACCGTTGGGTTTTTCTGTGTCCTTATTCATGGTGAGCTACCTCCTCGGTTACCCAATAATCTCTGGTTTTGATCAAGGCTATCAAGCGGTTGCAGCGACCGTTATGGTCGATGTTTCACCTTCCGGTTTGCCGTATTTGCCCCCTTTGACGGTGAGCATACGGTTCACGGCTGCCAGATAGGCTTTAGCGCTGGCCATGATGATGTCGGTATCTGCGCCGTAGCCGCCAAATGTGCGCGAGCTGCCGTTTTCGCTGGTGATGCGCACGGTGACTTCGCCCATCGCATCGATGCCTTCGGTGATGCTGTGGACGCTGTATTCGATCAGGGTGTTAGGAGCCTGGATGATCTTGTCAATCGCCTGGAAGCAAGCGTCAACCGGGCCGGTGCCGATGGCCGCCTGCACGAATTCTTCATCATCGGGTCCGCGCAGACGCACTGTAGCAGTCGGCATGCCAGTCGTGCCGCAGGCCACCTGTAAATCCATCAGGCCGAAGATTTCGTGCGGCCCGTAAAACTCGTCGGCCACCAGGGCTTCCAGATCGGCATCGGTGACGGTCTTCTTTTTGTCCGCCAGCTCCTTGAAGCGCTCGAACGCCGTCTGCAAATCATCATCGCTCAGCTCGAAGCCCAGTTCCTCCATACGTACCCGGAAGGCATGGCGTCCGCTGTGTTTGCCCAGTACCAGGCGGCTCTGGTTCAGCCCGATGGTTTCCGGCGTCATGATTTCGTAGGTGCGCTTGTCTTTGAGCAGCCCGTCCTGGTGGATGCCGGCCTCGTGGGCGAAAGCATTGCTGCCGACGATGGCCTTGTTCGGCTGGATGATCATGCCGGTGTAGTTGCTGACCATCCGGCTGGCCCGCGTGATCTGGGTGGTGTCGATGTTGGTCGCCAGGTGGTAGTACGGCCGGCGGGTGTGCAGGGCCATGACGACTTCTTCCAGGCTGGTGTTGCCGGCTCTTTCGCCGATTCCGTTCACCGTGCATTCGACCTGGCGCGCGCCGGCTTTCACACCGGCAATCGCGTTGGCCGTGGCGAAGCCCAGGTCGTCATGGCAGTGCACGGACCAGATCACCTGCTCGGTGCCCGGCGTCTCGGTGATCAGTTTGTGCATCAGGTCGTAGTATTCGTCAGGCGTGAGGTAGCCTACCGTATCCGGGATGTTCAGGGTGGTGGCCCCGGCTTCGATGGCGACGGCCAGCACCTCGATCAGGAAGTCGGGATCGGAACGGCCTGCGTCTTCCGGACTGAATTCGATGTCGTCGCAGTACGCTTTGGCATAGGCGACCATCTCGCGCGTGCGGGCCACGACTTCCTCGCGGCTCATCCGCAGCTTGCGCTCCATGTGAATGTCCGACGTTGCCAGAAACGTGTGAATCCGCGGTTTGGCCGCCGGAGCGACCGCTTCCCAGGCCTTGTCGATGTCGCCCTTATGCGTGCGGGCCAATCCGGTGATGATCGGGCCGTCCGGCGTGCCGACTTCCTGCGCGATACGCTGCACGGCCAGCAGGTCATCCGGGCTGGCAGCCGGGAACCCGGCTTCGATGATGTCGACGCCCAGCCGTGACAGCTGGCGCGCGATCTCCAGCTTTTCGGCGCTGGTCAGGCTGGCGCCAGGACTTTGCTCGCCGTCGCGCAGCGTGGTATCGAAAATGCGTACGACATCTACCGCGGGTTCAACAGCTTTCGTGTCCATGATTGAGGTGTCCTTTCAAGTTCAGAGTTGGTTTCAGTTTTTTATCGGTCGAGCTGCTTTCGTTCAATCGCGTAAGGTCGCTAAGGCCATCTTCCGACATAAAGGATCACCTCCTTTCCCTTGGCTGAGCCGGCCATGCCGGGTGACATCGATCAGGTCCAGGTGCATCACTCAACCTCTTTGGCGTCCAGGAAAGGCATCATGGCGCGCAGTTTTTTGCCGACCTTTTCGATCAGCAGTTCGTGCTCCTGCTGGCGGCGCTGATTGAACCAGGGACGCCCGGCTTTGTTCTCTTCGATCCACGCGTTGGCGTAGGTGCCATCCTGGATTTCGGCCAGGATGCCATCCATCTCTTCCTGAATAGCCGGCGTGATGATGCGTTCGCCGGCGGTGTAACCGCCATGTTCGGCCGTGTCGGAGACGCTGTACCACATGTAGGACAGCCCGCCCTGGTACATCAAATCCACGATCAGCTTCAGCTCATGCAGGCATTCGAAGTAGGCAATTTCCGGCTGGTAGCCGGCCTTGACCAGCGTTTCGAACCCGGCGCGGACCAGGGCGGTGACGCCGCCGCACAGCACGACCTGCTCGCCAAACAGGTCGGTCTCGGTCTCCTCCGCGAAGGTGGTCTCGATGACGCCGGCCCGCGTGCAGCCGATACCGCGGGCATAAGCCAGCGCCTGGGCCAGTGCCTGCCCGCTGGCGTCCTGCTGGACGGCGACCAGGCCCGGCGTACCGGCGCCCTCGATAAAGACTTCGCGCACCCGGTGACCGGGCGCCTTCGGGGCGACCATGCTGACGTCTACGAAGTCCGGCGGCTTGATCTGCTCGAAGTGGATGTTGAAGCCATGCGCGAACATCAGGGTATCGCCTGCCTTGAGGTGCGGTGCGATGCTTTCCTGGTAGATGGCGGCCTGTTTGGTATCCGGCACCAGCATCATGATGACGTCGGCTCGTTCGGCAGCGGCGGCGACGGACAGCACCGTCAGGCCGTTGGCTTCCGCCTTGGTCCTGCTTTTGCTGCTGTCATGCAGGCCGACCACGACTGAAACGCCGCTGTCCCTGAGGTTAAGTGCATGGGCGTGTCCCTGGCTGCCATAACCGATGACGGCCACCGTTTTGCCGCTCAGCAGGTCGAGGTCCGCATCCTGATCGTAGTAGAGCTTGGCCATGATATCTCCTTATCAGGCGGAAGTTGCTAAAGCACATTCGTGTGGCCGTTGCCGTTGGCTGCCGGGTGTGGCTGGTAGCCGTTGGTCGTCAACTCGTGGTCGCCGCGGCCCATGGCCACCACGCCGGTGCGCACCATCTCCTTGATGCCGATCGGGCGCAGCATCTGGGTGAGGCTCTCGATCTTGCCCTCGTCCCCGGTGACCTCGATCATGACCGAGTTCTGGGAGACGTCGACGATGTGCGCCCGGAAGATATCGCACAGCTGCATCACTTCGGAGCGGGTGCTGCTATCTACCGCGACTTTGATCAGCGCCAGGTCACGGGTCACTGCCGGCTTGTTGCTGAGCTGGTCCACCTGGATGACATTGACCAGCTTATACAGGTTCATCTCGACCTTGCGCGCTTCCAGGTCGGTGCCCTCCATGACGATGGTCATGCGCGAGACCTCGGGAATTTGCGTGCGGCCAACCGTCAGGCTGTCGATGTTGAAGCCGCGCCGGCGGAAGAGGCTGACTACGCGGTTCAGCACGCCGGGCTTGTTTTCGACAAGTGCGCTTAAAGTATGTTTCATGTCCGGTTCTCTCTTTCGTGGTCACCCGGCGGGTCAGACCATGTCCGGGGTGACGCCCGGTCGGCGGATCATGGCGTCCAGGTCCGCACCGGCGGGCACCATCGGATACACAACGTCGTGTTTCTCTACGGCAAATTCAATCAGGAACGGCCCGTCGGTATAGGCCTGCGCCTGCTTGACGGCATCTTCGATTTCTTCGCGACTGGTGACGCGGATGGACGGCAGCCCGTAGGCTTCGGCCAGCTTACAGAAGTCCGGGCTGAACATTGGCGTGGCGTTGTAGCGTTCTTCGTAAAAGAACTCCTGCCATTGCCGGACCATGCCCAGGAACCCGTTATTGATCACCGCGATGTTGATGGCGACTTTTTCTTGCACGGCCGTCGCCAGTTCGACCAGCGTCATCTGGAATCCGCCATCGCCGACGATGGCCCATACTTCCTCTTGGGGCACGGCCATCTTGGCGCCAATGGCCGCTGGCAAGCCAAAGCCCATCGTGCCCAGGCCGCCGCTGGTGATCAAGGTTTGCGGGCGGGTGTGGGGGTAATACTGCGCTTCCCACATCTGGTGCTGGCCCACGTCGGTGACGGTGACCGCTTCCCCGCCGGTGAACCGCCACAGGTCATGGATCACGTGGGCGGCATACAGATGCCCGCCGGAATCGCGGTTCACGATATCGCGCTTGCGCGAATCGTCGCGCCACTCATCGATCTGTTCCACCCAATCGTCGTGTTGCTGGGCGGCCATGCGAGGGGTGAGCTGGCCCAGCACGGTCTTCAGGTCGCCGACGATGCCCAGGTCCACCGGGATGATTTTGTTGATTTCCGAAGGGTCGATGTCCACGTGAATCTTGCGGGACTTCTGGGCGTAGGTGGCTAAGTTGCCGGTTACCCGGTCGTCGAAGCGCATCCCCAGCGCCACCAGCAGGTCGGCTTCCTGGATCGCCATGTTGACGTAGGCTTCGCCGTGCATGCCCATCATGCCCAGCACCAGCGGATGACTTTCCGGCATCGCGCCTTTGCCCAGCAGCGTCAGGGCAATCGGGATTCGGGCGCGTTCCGCAAAGGCTTGCAGCTCGCGCATCGCGCCGGACATGATGATGCCGTGACCGGCCAGGATCAGCGGGCGCTTGGCCGGCCCGATGAGCGCCATGGCTTCGGCCAGTTCGTCTTCCGAGGCGGCTTCGCCAGGATGGTAGCCGGGCAGCACCACCGGGTCTTCGGGGTATACGAACTCGGTCGTGGCGTTCTGGACATCCTTGGGGATGTCGATCAACACCGGCCCGGGCCGCCCGGTCCGCGCGATGTGAAACGCTTCCCGGATGGTATAGGCCAGCTCGTCGACATTGGTTACCAGGTAATTGTGCTTGGTGACCGGCAGCGTGACGCCGGTGACGTCGGTCTCCTGAAAGGCATCGGAGCCAATCGTCGGCGTCCCGACCTGACCGGTGATGCAGACCAGGGGTGACGAGTCCATCATGGCTGTGGCAATGCCGGTGACCATGTTGGTGGCTCCGGGGCCGCTGGTGGCGATTGCGACGCCCACCTTGCCGGTGGCCCGCGCATAACCATCCGCCATGTGCGTCGCGCCCTGCTCATGGCGCGTTAGCACGTGATGTATCTGTGGGTACTTGGTCATGACATCGTAGGTCGGCAGAATGGCCCCGCCCGGATAACCGAAGACCAGGTCTACGCCTTCCCGTAGCAGACATTCCCAGATGATTTCGGCACCTTTGAGTTTCATAGTAAAGCTTCTCCTTCTGCTACGCTGTTATGCAAGAATCAATCGTCGAGAAAAACCGCGCCGGTGCTGGCGCTGCTGACCAGCCTGGCATATCGCCGCAGCCAACGGCTGTTGATCTGCATCTGGTGCAGGGGCAGCGCTGCCAGGCGGGACTGGATATCTGCTTCGGATAGTTCCAAATCGAGCGTACAGGCGTCCAGGTCAATGGTGATCACGTCGCCTTCCTGGATAATGGCGATTGGGCCGCGCGCTGCCGCTTCCGGGCTGACATGGCCGATGGACATACCCCGGCTGCCGCCTGAAAATCGACCGTCGGTGATCAGGGCCACGCTGTCGCCCAGGCCCATGCCCTGAATCTGGGCGGTAGGGCCCAGCATTTCCTGCATACCGGGGCCGCCGCGCGGACCTTCATAGCGGATGACGACCACTTCGCCGGCCTGTACTTCGCCGTTCAGGATACCGCGCGAGGCATCTTCCTCGGATTCATAGACCCGGGCCGGACCGCGGTGCTGTCGCTTGCCGCCGACGCCGCCTGACTTGATAACCGCCCCGTCCGGGGCCAGGTTGCCGAACAGAATGGTCAGTCCGCCGGTAGCCGAGTGCGCATTGTCGCGGCTGCGGATGACTTCGCGGTCCTTGACTTCGGCATGAGCGATGTTTTCGCGCAGGCTTTTGCCGGTCACGGTCGGCCGGTCGAGGTGCAGCGTATGGCCGTCCTGCCCGATCTCTTTGAGGATGGCAGGTATGCCGCCGGCGCGATGCACGTCTTCCATGTGCCAGTTGCTGGCCGGGCTGACCTTGCAGATGTGCGGCACCTGCGAGGCGACCGTGTTGATCCGCTCCAGGGGATACTCCACGCCGGCCTCGTAGGCGATGGCCAGCGTATGCAGCACCGTGTTCGTGCTGCCGCCCATTGCCATGTCCAGGGCGAAGGCGTCGTCGATCGCCTCCGGCGTGACGATCTGGCGCGGCGTCAGGTCCATGTCGATCAGGGTCATGATCTGCCGGGAAGCCTGGCGCGCCAGTTCGAGGCGTTCTTCGGTTTCGGCCAGGGCGCTGCCGTTGTAGGGCAGGGCCAGGCCCAGCGCTTCCATCAGGCAGTTCATGCTGTTGGCGGTGAACATGCCGGAGCAAGATCCGCACGATGGGCAGCCATAATCTTCCAGTATTTTGAGTTCGGCTTCGTCGATTTTGCCGGCCCGGTAAGCGCCTACGCCTTCAAACACAGTGATCAGGTCGACCGTGCGGCCGTCCGGCGTCTGGCCGGCGGGCATCGGCCCACCGCTGACGAAGATGGTGGGGATGTCCAGCCGGACGGCGGCCATCAACATGCCGGGCACGATCTTGTCGCAGTTCGGGATGCAAATCATGCCGTCGAAGGCGTGCGCCGCGACCATAGTTTCCACCGAATCGGCGATCAATTCGCGGCTGGGCAGGGAGAAGTTCATCCCGGCATGGCCCATGGCAATACCATCGTCCACGCCGATGGTGTTGAATTCAAAGGGAACGCCGCCGGCTTCGCGCACGGCCTGTTTGATCAGCGCACCGAACTTTTGCAGGTGCACGTGACCCGGAATGATGTCGATGTAGCTGTTACAGATGGCGATGAAGGGCTTGGCCATGTCTTCGTCGCTAACGCCGGTGGCTTTCAGCAAAGCACGGTGCGGCGCGCGTTCGATACCCTTCTTGATCCGGTCTGAGCGCATTAAACTCCCCTTAAGTAGCAGCCCCACACCTAGCGGTTGGGGCTGAACGAGTAGCTGTTGGCGAATGCGTTACGAGCATGGGCAGCGGCCTGGCTGGGGTCGGAGGTCTGCGCCGGTTTCGATGGTTGATCCTGCTGCTGGTTATCGAAACTCGTGCGGAACGGCTCCGTCCACGGACTGGTAGTCGCCCGGTGGCGCCGCTGTCGCTGCTGTTTGGGATGCTGTGGTGTGGTCATTGATGTGTTCTCCCAGTCCTGGCGTTGCTAACTCGAATGGTCACTCGTAATAAAAAAGCCCCCGGTGGCCGGGGGCTTGTCTTTGCGCTAGATGTGCTGGCCGCTTATGCGGCGGGCACCGTCCTCGCCCCAACCACCGAAACCTCGTAGGTAATTACGAGGCTCAAAAGTACGACGATAATAAGGATGAGGGTGTGGAGAGCTTTCGGTGCCTGCATGGTGATGCCTGCTGCCTTTGGGTGGGTTATTCCCACCTGGTATGTCTCACTTGTACGTCAAGGTACTGAATTTTTAACCTGATGTCAACTACTTGCGGAGGTATTTCAGAAAACTTCAGCGCTTGTAGCTGACTGCGCTTGTGCAAGTTAGCCAAGGTTTTCCACGTTTAGCCCCAGTTCTGCGGCCAGATCGCGAATCTGGGCCTCAACTGCTTCCGGGGCCGGGCCGCCCGGCACAAGACGGCGCGCCACGGCGGCATCGAAATTGAAGACCTCGTAAACATCGGCCGCAAACAACTCGGATACCGATCGGTAGTCGCCCAGTGGCAACTCGGAAAGCTTCACCTTCAGTCGTTCCGCTTCCCGGACCATCTGACCGGCGGTGTGATGTGCTTCCCGGAATGGCATCCCCTTGAGGACCAGGTAATCGGCCAGGTCGGTCGCCAGCATGGATTCGTCGAGCGCAGCGCGCATGGTTTCGGGATGCAGCGTCATCGTTTGCAGCAGGCCGTCCAGGGCGGGCAGCAGCGTCATCAGGGTGTCGAAGGTGTCAAACACCGGTTCTTTGTCTTCCTGTAAGTCTTTGTTGTAGCCGCTCGGCAGCCCTTTGAGGGTCGTCAGAAAGCCGGTGAGATGCCCGATGACGCGGCCCGTTTTTCCGCGGGCCAGTTCGAGGGGGTCGGGGTTGCGCTTCTGCGGCATCAGGCTGCTGCCGGTGCTGTAGCCTTCATCCAGCGTGACAAAACCGAACTGGGGCGTGTTGTACAGGATCAGGTCTTCGGCCAGCCGTGACAGATGTGTCATCAACAGGCTGCACACATACAGGAAACCAGAGATGTAGTCGCGGTCGGCGACGGCGTCGAGGCTGTTCGGGCTGGCCTGGCGGAATCCCAACGCCAGGGCCAGCGCTTCCCGGTCGATGGGGTAGGGCGTTCCGGCCAGCGCCCCCGATCCCAGCGGGCAGGTGCCAGTGGCAACGATCACCTGTCCGAGCCGCGTGCGATCTCTCTCCAGCATCTGGGCGAAGCTCATCAACCAGTGCGCCGCCGTGATCGGCTGGGCGGGCTGCAGGTGGGTGAAGCCCGGCATGACGCTGTGGGTGTGACGGGTCGCCTGCTGGAGCAGCGCGATCTGTACGGCCTCAACCTGTTCGACCAGTAACGGCCCGTTCGACATGACCCACAGCCGCATATCGGTGGCGACCTGGTCATTGCGACTGCGTCCGGTATGCAGCTTACCGGCAGTGGGGCCAATGATTTCCGTGAGGCGGCGTTCGACCGCCGTGTGGATGTCCTCGTCACCCGGGGCCGGCTGGAAACGGCCTTCCGCCAGGGCAGCGCCAAACTCGGCGCGCACCTGTTCCAGCCCGGCGACGATGGTGCCATGCTCATCCGCGCTGAGGATGCCGGCTTCAGCCAGGGCGCCGGCCCAGGCCTGGCTGCCAGTGATATCGACGTCGTATAGCCGCCAGTCGAACGGGAGGCTGTCGTTGAGCCGCCGCACAGCATCCTCGGTGTCGCCCTGAAAAACGCCGCCCCACAGAGTCATCGATTAATCTCGCTTCGTGTAGTCAATCTCCACTCAACAATGCCTAATCACGTTTGAAAGCCGCGTAATCCATCTGATTGTAGTCGCTCTCACCACCACCCTCCAGCTTGAGCATCGCTTCCACCTTCAACGGCAGGCCAAACAACTGGATGAACCCCTCGGCATCGGTCTGATCGTAGATATCCATCTGCCCGAAGGAAGCGTAGTCCTCACGGTAGAGGCTGTAGGGGCTTTTGCGTCCGGCGACGATGACATTGCCTTTGTACAACTTGAGCCGGACCGTGCCGGTGATTTTCCGCTGGGTGACCTTCACGAAGGCATCGAAGGCTTCCCGCAGCGGCATGTACCACTGCCCATTGTAAACCAGTTCAGCGTACTTGACCGCGATGAAGTCCTTGAAGTGCATGGTGTACTTGTCCAGGCAGATACTCTCCAGCGCCTGGTGAGCGGCCATCAGCATGGTACCGCCGGGAGTCTCGTATACGCCCCGGCTCTTCATGCCAACCAGCCGGTTTTCCACCATGTCCACCCGCCCGATGCCATGTTTGCCGCCAAGCCGGTTGAGCTGGCTGAACAAGGCAAAGGGGGCCAGTCTTTCACCGTTAATGCCTACCGGGTTCCCCTTTTCAAAT
Source organism: Anaerolineae bacterium (assembly GCA_034430555.1). Taxonomy (GTDB): domain Bacteria; phylum Chloroflexota; class Anaerolineae; order Aggregatilineales; family Ch27; genus DAOTXK01. The sequence continues at coordinate 25,203 of DAOUEM010000157.1, forward strand.
TGGATCTCGACGTATTCCGGCGTGTCTGGAGCGTCCATGGGGCTGGTGGTCAGGATGAACATATCTTCTTCCGGCTCGTTCCACGGGTTTTCCAGTGGACCGCCCTCGTGACTGAGGTGAAAAAGGTTGCGGTCACGGCTGTAGATGCTCTTGCGGGTCTGAGTAATCGGCACGTCGTGCGCTTCGGCGTAGGCAATCGCGTCTTCCCGGCTGCGGATGTCCCAGTGCCGCCAGGGCGCGATCACCTTGAGCTTGGGGTTGAGCGCCATGGCCGTCAGTTCGAACCGGACCTGGTCGTTGCCTTTGCCCGTGCAGCCGTGCGAGATGGCCTGCGCCCCTTCGGCAACGGCCACTTCGACGAGTCGCTTCGCGATCAAGGGTCGCGCCATCGACGTGCCCAGCAGGTAGGTGCGCTCGTAGACGGCCCCAGCTTGCATCGTGGGGAAAACGAAGTCGGTCAGGAATTCCTCACGCAGGTCTTCCACGATCAGTTTGCTGGCCCCGGTTTTGAGGGCCTTTTCTTCCAGGCCGTCCAGTTCTTCCTCCTGGCCCAGGTCGGAAGTGTAGCAGATCACCTCGCAGTGGTAATTCTCCTTCAACCACGGCACGATGATCGAGGTGTCTAGCCCACCGCTGTAGGCCAGGACGACTTTGTTGATAGGCTGGTCGGTCATGCTGTAAAAGCTCCTTCTGGTAAGGGTATTGTGGCAAAAAAAGCCCCCAGACCGCTGGTGGTCTGGGGGATACGCTTCATACACCGCTTGCGTTAGGGAATGTCAGCCAATACCAAAATTCCCGCCAGACCGATATTCGATCGAGCGGCTGCGACGGCGCAAACGGCTGTGGAGGAGAGATGCTGGTGTAATCATGTCTGAATAATACGGCAGGCCATGGCGTACTGTCAACGGGTATTTTGACAGTCAATAGAACGCGTCTGGTTAGATAAAATGAACAAAACGCCTGATGTCTTATATACTTGGTAGAGGCTCTGGCGATATGTTAGCATGACGGCATCCAGGATAGGAGGATCAATTGGCTGAGCGTGTCGCGTTTCAGGGGATAGAGGGCGCGTATTCCGAACAGGCCATTCGCCAGTACTATGGTGATGCGGTCGACGTTGTCCCGTGTCATTCGTTTGCCGATATATTCCAGGCGATCATGGACCAGGAAGCGGAACATGCCATCCTGCCGGTGGAGAATGCGCAGGCCGGCACGGTCGCCCAGTCGTATGAGTTGATGATGGAACACGATCTACGCGTCCAGGGCGAGGTGATCCTGCGTGTGCGCCATGCCCTGCTGGCGCCACCGGGCACCAAACTGCCGGATTTGCAGCGCGTGCGCTCCCATCCACAGGCGCTGGCCCAGTGCGAGCAGTTTTTGCGCCGTTACGAACTTGAGATAGAACCCTGGTATGATACAGCCGGTGCAGCCCGCGACCTGGCCGCGGCGCCCATTCCCGGCGTCGGCGCGGTGGCCAGCACCCTGGCCGCCGAGCTGTATAACCTGGACATCATCGAGCCGAATATTGAAGATGTGCCGTACAACTATACCCGCTTTTTCATCATCGGCATGGACGATCCGCCCCGCGCTGAACGCAACAAAACATCGCTGGTGTTTGCCACGCGGCATCGCCCCGCCGCGCTCTACGAATGCCTGGGCGACTTCGCCGAACGCGGCATCAACCTGACCAAGATCGAATCGCGCCCCCGGCGTAATCGTCCCTGGGAATACTTTTTTTACCTGGATTTTGAAGGACACTGGCAGGACGAGACGTGCGAGTCCGCCCTGGTTGCCCTGCTGCGCCGCGCGTCTTTTGTAAAGATGCTGGGGTCGTATCCCGCGGCGTCAGCGCCAGTACTGAATGGTAACAACAACTGAGTGAGGAACGTGCCATGAACGAGCGGATCAACGTCGCCATTCTGGGGGCGACAGGCGCGGTCGGTCAGCGGTTCATCCAGCTTTTGCAGAATCATCCCTGGATGCGGGTGGCCGCCGTGGTTGCCTCTGACCGGAGCGCGGGCAGGACTTACCGCGAAGCCGCCAACTGGGTGTTGACCGGCACTCCGCCCACCGAGGTCGCCGATCTGACCGTGCTGCCGCTGGACGCCGACCCCGGCACGCCGCTCGTATTTTCGGCGCTGCCTGCGACGGTCGCGTTTGATCGTGAACTGGCATTGGCCGCCGACGGGGCAGTGGTCTGCTCAAATGTGAAGTCGCACCGTATGACCGAAGATGTGCCGCTGTTGATCCCGGAAGTCAACGCCGACCACGCTGATTTGGTCGCGGTGCAGCGGCGGAACCGCGGTTGGAGTGGTGGGGCGCTCGTGACCAGCCCCAACTGCACGGCCACGCCCATCGTGATGGCCCTGGCGGCTTTGAAGCCGTTCGGCATCAAGCAGGTCAGCACGGTGAGTATGCAGGCCGTCAGCGGGGCCGGTTATCCGGGCGTCGCCTCGCTGGACATTTTCGACAACGTCGTGCCGTTTATCTCTGGCGAGGAAGACAAGGTCGAGACCGAAACGGTGAAGATGCTGGGAACCCTGCAAGGGGGGCGTATTACTCCCCTAGATGCGGTCATTAGCGCCCAGTGTAACCGCGTGCCGGTGCTCGACGGGCACCTGGTCGCCATCTCGGTGGCATTAGAATCCCGGCCTTCGCTGGAACAGGTGCGCGAAGCCTGGC
>DAOUEM010000158.1:0-2030 GCA_034430555.1 Anaerolineae bacterium
TAGCTCCTTGGGATGATGCTCTTCCGTAGACTGACTCCTCCGTTTGACAAAAGAGATTCTTGGGTGCACAATAACGTCATAACGTCACCGCCGGACATGCAGCGCAACCAGGGTGCCCATTCAGGCTTCAGGTATGATAACCGAAACTCGGCATAATCAGTGTTTGTGCGGTTTCACAAGGTGCAATATATGATGAGAGAACTCACCAATTTTCAGATGATCGAAAAAGCGAAGGCTGTGCTTCGCCCCAGAAAGCTATCGAATGATAACACTGCTGGTGATGTTGCCTGTGCTTTACTCAGTTCGACAGGCAATCTTTACTTCGGCGTTTGCATTGACGTTGGGAGCGGCATAGGATTCTGTGCAGAACACAGCGCAATCGCGGCAATGATAACCGCTGGAGAAAGCAGCATCTCAAAGATAGTTGCGGTTTGGGGGGATGGCGTGGTGCTTCCACCCTGCGGCCGATGCCGCGAGTTCATGTACCAAATCGACAATACGAATCTTTCAAACACTGTTGTCATTCTGGGTGAAGACCGCGTTGTGAGATTAAAGGATCTTCTTCCTCACCCTTATGACGAAGTGTGGAACACATAGATAATCGGGGATACTGAAAAACCAGATAGCGCCCTCCACCGGTCACTGCGGACAAATGTGCCATAATCACAAAGGTGTCTCCACGCTCCTCTGAAACGAGTCCAATTTAACGGTGAACCCAACGCCCGGCCACAGGTCAGGCGTTTTGCTTTTCCGCTGAGACCGATGTCTCCCGCTTACCTGGCCATGTGACCAGGATGATCCTCGTACTGTTGACCAGTTGAAAAACCGCCCACGCGGACAGGCAAAAGACCCCCCGGCTGGCCGATGCGCCGGGGAGTCGCTTTTGCTATACTGTGAGCAAGAATAAACGAGAAAAGGCTCGTAGCAGACGGCAAAAGGAGATCACGATGAGCGACAGAACTCAAAACCACAGCCTTTCCTTGATGGGTCTGATAAAGCTGCTCCGGACCATAATGCTGGCGATGTGCTTCGTGTCCACGGCAGTCGTATGGGTGGGAGAACGTCTGGTGCAAAGCGCATCGGCTGCCGCGCCGGGTGAGGAATCCCCAGCCAATGGTACACCAAAACCAGACACCGAGTCGTCTCCTCCTCTATCGACCTCGCTGACGACTCCCGAGCCCACAACCACTGTGACACACACCGTTCCCACCACGCCTCCCGTCAACGAACCAGCCGTTGAATCAACCACGGAATCAGTCAACCAACTATCGTATACCATCCGAGAGGGAGATACGCTGAGCGGTGTCGCCCGCGCCTATGGCGTCAGCGTCGAGGATCTAATCGCAGCCAACGACATCACCAATCCTGACCTGCTCTACGTCGGCTGGACGCTCGTCATTCCGGATGGCAGCCCCGAAGCCGCGACATCGCCCCAGGAACCCGGCTCCCCCACCCCGACAGAGATTCCCGACCAGCCAACGCCAATTCCGGCGCCCGCCTCACCCGAGGGGATAGACGAGGAACGGTGGATCGACGTGGACCTTTCGGATCAAAGGCTGACAGCGTACGAGGGCGACACGCCCGTGCACTCCTTTCTGATATCTTCGGGGCTGCCCGCCACGCCGACGCCCGTGGGCCAGTTCCGTATCTGGATCAAACTACGCACCGACGATATGGCCGGCGCTGGCTACTACATCAAGGACGTCCCGTTCGTGATGTACTTTCACCAGGGGTACGGGCTGCACGGCGTCACCTGGCACGGCAACTTTGGCCACCCGATGAGCCACGGCTGCGTGAACCTGCCGACAGAGCAGGCGGAATGGCTGTTCGGTTTCGCAGACGTGGGGACTTTGGTCAACATCCACGAGTAGAGTGGTGAGACCTAAAACGCAGAGCTAGGGACGGGAGGCCGGGTGATGCCTCCCGTCTTACGTTCTACATCTCACGCAGAAGCGGCAGCTCGATCACAAAACGACTGCCGTCGTCGTCAAGCATGCTCTCGACAAAGACGCGTCCGGCGTGAGCCTGGG
>DAOUEM010000159.1:0-1963 GCA_034430555.1 Anaerolineae bacterium
TGCACGATATCAAATATTTCGCAGTCCATCATCATCTGTTCGTAAGACCAGATCCTGCTCCCATGCAGCAGACCCACCCCGAGCAGCATATCGGACATCACCAGGCTTGCCATGAAGGTCGACAGGCTGTTGTCCACCCCCGCCTGCCAGTTGGGTTCTTTTGCCCCGGTGGCAAAGGAGCCCATCGAGAGCGGAACGTCATAGAAATCGGAAAGGACATTGGTTGCGGCACCAAATAAGAAATCCTCTGGTCCACCGCCGGTGTAGGCTCCAGTCCGCAGGTCGGATGCGGTTTGGGCTGCTGCATAAAAGAATGGCGCTCCGGGATGAGCTAACTGGATCAAAGCCGCGCCGCTGATCACTTCGGCATTCCCCACCACCAGGTTGCCTGCCAGTGTGGCAGGGGCGGTGGTCAGGCAGGCGGTCATGGTCATGAAACCGACTGGGATGCCTGCCTCGGCTGCGATCAAGGCGGCATCGAGGCTGCCACCGTCATGCCCCAGGGGTGGAGCTGAGCACTGCATGATCGACAGCAACGGGCGTTCCCGTAGGCTGGCGCTGTCCCCGGCGATCAAGGTTGCCATCTCCACCGCTGCCCGGGCTTCTACCTCGTTGTAAATGCTCTCGGTTTGGACGTGCTTGGTAGAATTCCTCCAGATCGCCAGCAGTTCGTGAAGGCCGCGCGTTTCTGGTGGACGGTCTTGGGCGGAGACCGGTACCCAGTGGAAAGTGATTTCAGGGGTCGCATCTGCAATCCTGGCGATGTCGGCGACGTCTTGTAGGGTGCTGCGACGTAATTCACCGCTGTGAAGGTCAAGAATTTGCACTCCACAGCCATCCGTGCCAACGTAGACATGGTTGCCGTCGAGAGCCAGATCCTGGGCAGGGTTGCGGGCTGCCAGGGGATAAGCCGGTGGGCAGTGTTTTAAGGCTGCTTCAATTAAGGCTTTTGGTGCCTTGACTACCTGCTTATCATGGTCGACCTCGGCGCCGTGTTCTTCCCAGAGACCCAGGGCTCGTTTAGAAGGGAAGCGGACACCGGTATGCTCGATTACCTCCAGGGTGGCTTCATGGATTTTGTATACATCCTCCGGGCTGAGGATCTGTAAGCTTAATTTCGGGTTGCTGATCGATTTGATTTTTTGTGTCATCTCAGTCTTTCCCCAGCAATTCCTTGGCGGCAGAGACCGCACCAATGGCATCCTCGCTGTAACCATCTGCACCGATCTCCTCCATCCAACTGCGGGTGACCGGTGCTCCCCCAACCATTACCTTGACATTCCCCAACCCGGCATCTTCCAAAGCCTCAACCAAGTTACTTTGTCTGACCATCGTGGTAGTCAGTAAGGCGCTGACGGCGACGATATCTGCCTTCACCTCACGTGCTTTTTCCACCAGTGTCACCACTGGAACATCCACCCCCAGGTCGTATACCTCGAATCCGGCTGCGGACATCATCGTGCCCACCAGGGTCTTTCCAATGTCATGGATATCACCTTCGATCGTGCCTAGGACCACCACCCCCAGCACTTCGCGCTTCTCCCCTCGCCGGGCAAGTTCAGGTTCTAGTACTTCGACTGCTGCTTTCATCGCTTCTCCTGCCATGACCAGTTCAGGCAGGAAGGCATCGCCGCAGCTGAAGGCTTCCCCAACGGTGTTTACCCCCAGGATGAAACCCTTGTTGATCGCATCTAACGGCTCGATACCCTGTTCGATGGCACGGTTTGCCAGTTCGGCAGCCTGTTCGATTTCTCCATCGATGATCGATTGGGCCATTGCTGAATATAAGTTGTCGTTCATATTAGTTTGTAATGCCTCCTGTAAAGTTGATTGTTTGGGTGTAAAGAGTTGTTTTAAGTATGTATAAGGTTTAGAAACCAATCATTCTGAAACCTGTCATTCTGAAGGAGCGAAGCATCCCCTCCCAACATCGTCATTCTGAGTGAAACGAAGAATCTCCTCC
>DAOUEM010000160.1:0-8379 GCA_034430555.1 Anaerolineae bacterium
GACCGCCCCGGACGCCAGCACCACGGCATAGCTCTCGCCGGGGACCAGCGCCGCTTCCGGGCGAAAGATCAGCGTCGCCCCATTCCAGCTCAGGTCGCCCGCCACGGACGGCTCCAGGCGCAGGCGTTCGGTCACGCTGGCGCGGTTCATGCTTTCGCTGAACTGGATCGTGATCCAGCTCGTGCTGTGCGCCGCGCCCACCGGCGTAAAGCGCAGCAGCTGCACGCCGACGTGATCGCCCAGCAGCACCGTCAGCAGGATGGCGACCAGCAGGGCCAGCGCGATCAGCAGCACCAGCCTATCAAAGCGGGTCAGGCCCGGCAAGGAAAACGGTTTATGGTCGCTCATGGGTAAAGGTAGGGGTGCTCCGGCTCATCGATGACGGTCACAGCGCCGGCCTGCACGATCGGGGCCAGGTTGCCCCCGAACTCGCCCAGTAAAAAGGCGCCCTGCACCTGCACCCAGGTATCGTTGGGCAGGTCGCCGACATCCGCCCAGTGGATGGGCAGCCCGACGGCGGTGGCATCGGCCACGCAGCAGCTGATGACGAAGCGCACCGCCATGAAGTGCTCCGGCGGGAACTGCTCGTTGCGGTACACGAAGCCGATCAGGTCCACCGGCTCGCCGTCGAAGGCGCTCAGGTCGCTGCTGTTGTTGATGGCCCGCATCCAGTCCAGCACGTTCCATTCCAGCTTGTTGGTGGTGAAGACCGCCGCATCCTCCAGGCTGACCACGCCCGCGCTCAGGCTGCCGGTCACGGCGCTGGCCCCCAGGGGGCGCGAGGGTACCAGCGTGCCCAATGCCAGCGGCACCGCCACCACCGCCAGGATCGGCCAGGTGAGGTGCGCGTGATGGTGGTGATCGGGATGATCGTCCGCTGTCGCCGGCTTGCGCAGCAGGTCGGTGGCGCTGATCGCCGCCAGCAGCCAGAACATTCCCGCCGCCACGCAGGACAGCCAGGCGAAGCGCGCGTTGATGTAGTTGCTCAGGTTGCCGCTGACGATGTTGTAGCCGAAGTACAGGCCCAGCCCGGCCAGCAGCGCCGTCTTCAGCCAGGCTTGCAGGCGGTCGTCACCGTGATCGTGGTGATCGTGCTCGTCATGCGAGTGATCAGCTTGTGGGGTCTGCATATCGTGTCGAGTCTCCGGGCAAAATGTCTAAAACGCCACGTTCAGGTTGAGCCACACGCCGACCAGCATCGTCATCAACAGCGGCAGCAGGATCAGGTAAAGCACCGTCTTGCGCTGGAAGACGCCCAGGAACATCATGGTGCTCTTGATATCGACCATCGGCCCGAAGCTCAGGAAGGCCAGGATCGATCCGGTGGTGAAGGTCCCGGCGAAGGCCAGCGCCAGGAAGGCGTCCACCGTCGAGCACACGCTCAGCACGAAGGCCAGCACCTGCATCGTGATCACGCTGATCACCGGCCCGCGCCCCAGCGATAGCAATACGTCCTGGTCGACCAGCGTTTGCAGCGCCGCCGCCAGCAGCGACCCGATGATCAGGTAGCGGCCCATCTCGAAGAACTCGTCCCCGGCCAGGCGCAGGGCGTCGGCCAGCCTGGACCTGATGGTGCGGCGGGGCAGGGCGGTCCGTAAAACGACCGGTTGGCCGGAGCCGCCGCCGATTGGAGCCAGCGCCGCCGGGCGCAGCACTTCGCTGGGTCTGGCCCTCAGCGCGAATACCAGCCCCACGCCGACCGCCACCAGCAGCCCGATCACGAAGCGCCCTACGAACACCGGTCCCCAACCGAAGGCCGCCAGCGTGCTGCCCAGCACGATGGGATTCATGATCGGCGCGGCCAGCAGGAAGCTGATCGCCACCGAGACCGGCAGGCCCTTGGTCAGCAGCCGCCGCGCCACCGGCACCACGCCGCACTCGCACACCGGGAAGGCGAAGCCCAGCAGGCCGCCCAGCATCGTGGACAGGAACCGGTTCTGCGGCAGGATACGGGCCACCATCTCCCGGCTGACGAAGGCTTCGATCAGCCCGGAGGTTACCGTGCCCAGCAGCAAAAAGGGCGCGGCCTCGATGAAGATGCCCAGGAAGCGGGTGCTGAAGGTCGTGAGCAGCAGGCTGCCCGCGCTCGTGAGGAGCAGGACAAGCACCAGGACGGCGGCGGTAATTAGTGTGATCGTGGTGAGTGAGCGCTGCATGCCGGTTCAGCCCGATCGATTCAGACGGTTCGTTGCTGCCCCTATCATAACGCGCCAGGCCGGGAAGCAAAATGGCCGGGTCGCTGGCCCGGCCCCTCCAGCCACGCCGGTTACTCCAGCGCCGCCTGGATGTCGGCCAGGGATGGGGTGGTATTGCTGCGCAGGACTTCGCCGCCGTCTGCCGCCAGCAGCAGGAAGGTGGGCGAATACTCGAAGCTGAAGCGCTCGCGCAGGGTCAGGCCCGGCTCTTCGTGGATGTTGACCAGCAGTGAGTCGACGTTGACGGATTCCAGTTCGGCGGACAGCACGCGCACGGCGGGCAGGGCAGCCATGCAGCCCACTCAGTAGTTGGAATACAGCATCACGAAGGTCGGACGGCCGTTGCCGATGGTCGCGTCGGCGCTGCTTTGCGTGAGCGGCTGCTCCGCCGCCGGGTAGCGCAGGGCCATCCCGGCCAGCACGGCGGCGACCGCGTAGATCGCCAGGGCGACCACCCGCAGCGCCGGGCTGAGCGGCAGGTCCTGCCACCGCCACAGCACGCCCGCCATCATCAGGCCGAAGACGACGGCAAACACCACGAACGAGTACTGGTTGAGAAGAGACATCGTGATTTCCTTTAATCCGATAATATTAGAGGGTGGTTTCCCACCAACCGTTGACGGCCTGGCCGGCGGTGCGATCAGCCCGCTGTGTGCTCAGCGCGCTTGCAGCGCCGCGATCTTGGCTTCCAGCAGGCCCTTGATCTCGCCGGGGTTGGCATAGCGTCCGGTGGTTTTTTTTGCTGTACAGCAGTTCGCCGTTGACGGTAAACTCGAAGGTGCCGCCGCTGCTGGGGATAAGCTCCCAGCTGGCGATATCGATTTCCAGCGTGCGATTACTGAGGATCTCGTCCGTCAGACTGACGGCGCGCGGGGTGTACCCTCACATGGCGCAGTATTCAAGGGTGATTGCCAGTTGTAACATGACACACTCCTGATCGTGTCGGATGGATGCCGTGGCAGGCGCACCCCAGGTGGGAAAGGGGCCTGGACAGGTGCCTACTATCTGGTATTATACCCAGTCTGGGCCTCATCTGGGGGGCCGGGCGGCGCCTGACCTTTTTTCGATTATTTTTATATCAGGGCGCGCATTTCGATGTACAATATTCTCAGGTAGTGTATTGTGCAGAAATGGGTCTGGTAGTTAGCAGGGAGCGGCTCCTATGGGGTCAACACGGCCAAAACCGACCGGCGTTACCGAAATCTTCAGCGAATACGTACGCCAGCGCCAGCAGGGGAACAGCCAGCAGGAGGTGTTGACCTTACTCCGGCCGATTTTAGAGCGGTTGCGAAATGACGCCCGCCAGCAGTTGTCGGCTCTCATCCGTAGTTGGGAAGCCCGCGAGGGCCGCAAGTACCAGCCTGCCGAGGCGCGCACGGCCTTTGTCCATGAAAAGGATTGGATGGCTGCGCCCCGGCCTGATGAAGACTTGAGCTGGCTTCCGCAGGCCGAAGGCAATGGCCGCCAGGGTGAGGACCGCGTGCTCAAAGGCCCGATGCACCCCTCCGTGCAGGGGCGGCCCGAAACGATTCCCGGCGAGACCTTTTACTGCCCCGCCTGCGGATCGGCCAACCGCCTGGGCGATGCTTATTGTTATGCCTGCGGGGAAATGCTCAATGTGGTCAGCATGGAAACGCGCAACCTGGAGCCGATTGCCGACGATTTGCAGCAGGTCGGCCAGAGCCACTTCGGCCAGTCATCGGTGCTGATCATGCAGGCGCGCGGCGCGGAGCGTCCTTTTACCGTGCCCATTCATCAGAAGAACGAAGTGACGCTGGGCCGGGCCAGCATGACGTCCAGCGCCCAGCCGGATATCGACCTGACGCCTTATGACGCACTGGGGCATGGCGTTTCCCGGATTCACGCCCAGCTGCACTACCAGGACAGCACGGTCACCATTACCGATCTCGACAGCGTGAACCATACCTTTATCAACGGCCAGCGCCTGCTCGCCAACGAAGTGCGCGTCCTGCGTGATGGCGACGAGCTGCGGTTAGGGCGGCTGGTCCTGCAAGTGACCTTCCAGCACCAGCTGCGGCATCTGCACTGAGCGCGCACCCGGTTTTTTGGGGGGAACGGGGAGAGGGGCGGTCCCGGGTGATTCACCTGGCGACCGCCCAAATGTTTGATCGGGTGCGGCCTATAACGCCCGTAATAGGGCGGCGGCTTCGTCCACTACCGCGTCGAACAGCCGCTGCATGACCGCGTCCGGCATCTGGTAGGCGCCGCCGAAGCTGCCGTCGCCGAGCACCTCCCGCGTCGGTTTCAGCGACTCGCCGAAGTCCACCGCCGGTTTTTCGCCCGCCGGCGACTCGCCCACCCGCGTAAACGGGAAGTTCTCCAGCCAGTTGGCGTGATTTGGTTCGGCGCCGAGTTCCGCCGCCAGCCGGCCCACCGCTCCGCCCTGCCACCAGGAATACCAGGCGATTCGCAGCCCGTCCACGTCACGTGGGAGCGCTTGCAACCCGGCAGGTTGGACGTTGCCGCCGTGCCCGTTGACGATCATCAGGCGGCGGAAGCCGTGCTGGACCAGGCTGTGCACGACCTCGACCACCACCCGGTCGAAGGTTTCCTTCGTCAGCGTGATCGTGCCGGGGTATTCCATGAAGTGCTGGGAGCAACCGAAGTTCAGCGGCGGGGCGACCAACACGCCTTCCCGCTCGGCCACGGCAGCGGCGATGGCCTCCGGAATGCGGATGTCGGTCAGCAGGCTGAGGTAAGCGTGCTGCTCGGTCGCGCCGGTCACCAGCAAGATACGGTCATCCTGCTCCAGGTAGCGCTCCGCGTCCATCCAGTTGAGATCGGCCAGGCGCACGGTGTGTCTCCTTCCTAGCGGTGAGTGGGTTGGTGATGGTGCGTAGTGTAGACTCGGGCTGAAGGCCGGGCAACTGTATTGCGGCGGGGCGGGGGCAGCGCTCTAGAAGACGCTGGCGTGCTGCCGGCTCCAGACCCAGTAGTGGCGGCCCACCGTGTCGTCGGATGAGTCGGCGTGCTCCAATGTCCAGAAGTCATAGGCCGGCAACCCGCTCACCAGCGCCTCGACTTTATGCACGGGGTAGACGCTCAGCAAGCCGGGGAATGACCACGAGTACCGCGACTCATGGACTTCCTGGTGCGTTTCTTCCAGGATGCAGATATTTTCGCGTGGAATGCTCAGTTCTTCTTGCAGGCAGCGGATGGCTGCCTCGAGGTACGTCTCGTGCGGATGCATCTTCTCTGAAGGGGGGATGTTGCGGACGCGTTTCTGGCCGTTGAGCAGGATTTGCTCCGCATCGAGCAGCAGCAGCCCCTGGCGGCGGATGATCACCTGCACCACGCCGCTCAGCACGCGCCGCAGCGGGTCCTGCCGGATGACGCTCTCGCCGCGCTGGACTTCGTGCCACAGGTTATCGACGCTTTTGGTCGTGCCGGTACCCCAGACGGCCGTGTCGATGCCGTTGGCGGCCAGCAGCGCTTCCAGTTCGGTTTTGGTGTTGAGTCGCGCGTTCATAAAGCTGTCTGCCTGTCAAAATTCGCGGTCGGGGAGAAGTGCCCGACCACGTTCTGTGAATACTACGGCGGGATAGGCCGCCGGGTTGCGGCCCGCCAAGAATAATTTATGCCGCCGGGTATCATACCGCGTTTTGGTTGTGTGTCTACCCTAAATTCACCAATTTCTTATGTGGATGATGCCTCATTTATGGGACCCCATCTATGATGGGGCTTCATCATGGATGAGGTAACGCACGCGCTTCTTACCCACCGGTTGACCCGTCACTGTCCAAAACAGAGGGGCCGACCACTGCGGTCGACCTCTGTTGGTTGCTGTTTGGTGGCGCGTGTGCCGCTACACCACGATGTTGACCATGCCCCGCCCGGCGATGTAGATCACCTTGCGCGGCTCTTTCCCGTCCAGGTGACGCTGTGCGCCTTCGGTGGCCAGCGCTTTCTCCTTGGCCTCGTCCTCGCCGATGTCCGCCGCCACCTCGACCCGGTCGCGCACCTTGCCGTTGATCTGCACCACCAGCGTGATCATGTCCTCGGCGGCGATGGCTTCGTCATATTCGGGCCACGCCTGCTGGTGGACGCTGTAGCCGTAGCCGTTGGTCTCCCACAGTTCTTCGGCCATGTGCGGCGCGAAGGGCGCCATCAGCCGCAGGTAGACGTGGCGTGCTTCATCCCAGGCCTCGCTGTTAACGACCGGCGTCTTGCGGGCGTCCTGCAGGGTGTTCTTCAGCTCCATCAGCGCCGCGATGGACGTGTTGAAGGTGAAGCCTTCCAGGCCGGCGGTGACGCGTTTGATCGTCTGGTGCACCTTGCGGCGCAGGCCGGCGACCTGGGTCTCGCTCGCTTCGCCTTTGACCGCCGGCGTTTCGGCGAACAGCCCCCACACGTCGTTCAGCCACCGGATCACGCCCTGGATGCCCTTACTGTCCCAGGGGCCGCCCTGGTCCCAGCGGAAGGCGAACATCAGGTAACCGCGCACCGCGTCTGCCCCGTAGGCCTGCACCAGGTCGTCGGGATCGATCACGTTGCCGCGCGACTTGCTCATCTTCTCGCGGTCCTCGCCCAGGATCATGCCCTGGTTGAACAGCGCCGCCATCGGCTCGTCGAACAGGGTTTGCGGGTCGCGCCCGATCTTTTTCATGGCGGCTTCGGTGTCCTTAAAGACGCCGCAGTCGCGCATGGCCTTGGTGAAGTAGCGCGTGTACAGCAGGTGCATGGTGGCGTGCTCGATGCCGCCCGTGTACTGGTCCACCGGCAGCCAGTAGGCGCCTTCCTCCGGATCGAACGGTGCGTCGTCGTAGTCCGGGCTTAGATACCGGTACTGGTACCACGAGGAGCACATGAAGGTGTCCATGGTGTCGGTTTCGCGCTCGGCCTTGCCGCCGCACTGCGGGCACGTCGTATTCCGGAAGCCCTCGTGGAACTTCAGCGGCGACTCGCCGGTCGGCATGAACTCCACGTCGTCCGGCAGCAGGACCGGCAGGTCTTCTTCCGGTACCGGCACGATACCGCACTCATCGCAGTAGATCATCGGGATCGGCGCGCCCCAGTAGCGCTGGCGGCTGATCAGCCAGTCGTGCAGGCGGTAGTTGACCGCCTCGTGCCCGATCTGCTCTTCCTCCAGCCAGTCGATCACGGCGCTGATGCCGGGGTTCTTGCGCCCCTTGTCTTCGGTGACGCGGGTACCGTCGAACTTCCCGCTGTTGACCATCACGCCGGAGCCGGGAGCGGCCTCGGTCATGGTCGCGCCGTCCAGCGGCTCGTCCTCCGACTGGATCACGACCCGCACTTCGATGCCGTACTGCCGGGCGAACTCGAAGTCGCGCTGGTCGTGGGCCGGCACCGCCATGATCGCGCCGCTGCCGTAGCCCATCAGCACGTAGTCGGCCACCCAGATCGGGATGCGCTCCTGGTTGACCGGGTTGACGGCATACGCGCCGGTGAAGACGCCGCTCTTTTCCTTGCCCTCGGCGGTCCGGTCGATCTCGGACTTGCGGCTGGCTTCTTCCACGTAGGCCGCGACCGCCGCGCGGTATTCGTCCGTCGTGACCTTGTCGACCAGCGGGTGTTCCGGGGCCAGCACCATGAAGGTCGCCCCCCACAGCGTATCCGGCCGGGTGGTGAAGACCTCGATCGGGTCCTCGTCGGCGGTGTGGAAGACCACGTGCGCGCCTGGGCTGCGCCCGACCCAGTTGGTCTGCATGGTGACCACGCGCTCCGGCCAGGTGATCGTCTGGAAGTCCAGCAGTTCGTCCGCGTACTTGGTGATACGGAAGAACCACTGCGCCAGGTCTTTTTTGATCACGGGCGTGTTGCAGCGCTCGCAGTGCCGGTCGTCGCCCCACACCTGCTCGCGGGCCAGGGTGGTGTTGCAGTTCGGGCAGAAGTCCACCGCCGCTTCCTGGCGATAGGCCAGCCCGTTCTTGTAAAACTGCAGGAAGAACCACTGGTTCCACTTGTAGTAGGACGGGTCGCTGGTGATGGCTTCCCGTTCCATATCGAACATGGTGCCCATACTGCGCAGCTGCCGGCGCATGTTGTCGATGTTCTGGTAAGTCCACGTCTTGGGGTGGACCTTGCGTTTGATGGCCGCGTTTTCGGCTGGCAGCCCGAAGGCGTCAAACCCGATCGGGAACAGCACGTTGTAGCCCTTCATCTTCATATAGCGGGCGCGTGCGTCGGAAGGGGCCATGGCGTA
>DAOUEM010000161.1:0-3624 GCA_034430555.1 Anaerolineae bacterium
TGAACCTTTAGCCAGGTTGATATTGATGATAGCCGGCAGCAACTGTGGTGTCAGGCCAACGGCCAGCGCCACGGAGAAGAGGAGCGAGTCCAGTACAGGTTTTTGGAAGTACACATTCAAGGCGAAAATCACAAACACGAGCACCAGCATCACTTCGGTGAGTAGATTACCGAGCCGCCTGATACCCCGTTCGAATTCCGTTTCAGGCGCACGGAGGGTCAGTTTTTCAGCGATCTGGCCGAAGGCGGTTCCTTTGCCCGTCTGGACAATAAGTGCCTGACCGCTGCCACTCCTGACATTTGTGCCCATGAACACGGTATTGGTCCGGTCTGCCAGGCCGTCAAGAGTGACCGGCCCGGGTTTCTTTTCGACTGGAAAGGTCTCGCCAGTCAGCACTGCCTGATTGACATAGAGGTCGTTTGCCTGCAATAAGATGCCGTCTGCCGGGACCAGACTGCCCGCGGAGAGCACGACCACATCGCCTGGGACAATCTCTTCAGCAGGAACGGAATGTTCTTGCCCATCACGTATGACGGTGGCCGTGACTTGCACCTGTTGCATGAGCATTTGAGTGGCGTTGCTGGCGCTGTATTCCTGAAAAAAACTGAGCAATGCACTGCCAATGACAATGACCGCGATGATGACGGCATCAACCCAATCCCCCAGAAGTGCCGAGACGATAGTTGCGAAGAGCAGAATGATGATGATGGGGCTCTTGAACTGTCTCAGAAACAACATGACAGGGGTGTCCCGGTGGCTCACTTTGAGCGTGTTAGGACCCGATTGCTCCAAGCGCCGCCGGGCCTCATCGCTGGTTAGACCACTGAGAGCGCTGTTGAACTGGCTGACCAGACTCTCCGTTGTCTGTCGCCAATATTGGTTAAACCTTCCAGTTGTCATTGTGACTATCTCACCTTTCAGGCTATGTCGTTCCCCAGTTGGCTAGGTGTTAAGTCCCAAAGTGAGACACTCGATCTGTGAGTAATTCAAACAAATTAGGCGAGATGTTCCAGTAGCCAGCAAATGGATTATCCAGATCCAGGATGATTTGATGAACAAATGCAATCACGAAAGCCAGGGTGGCGACCGTAAAAACACTGTACCATACATTGGCAAAAGGCATAAAGATAAACGAGATAATCGTGAGCAGTGAGGCGCAGTACAAAAAAATACTTATTGGTAACGGCAGTCGATTGAGGCCTTGACTGATTCTCTCGGTTCTTGTCGCTCTTAGCACCAAATATTGGCCAAGCATATGATCAAATACAATGGAATCCCGATCTGAGTCACAGGATATGAGGGCAATGGCGTCATGGATGCGCTGAAACATCGTCTCCGCCTGTCTATTGCGTTCCCCTTGGGCAAGATGCTCGAATCTATCTGCCAGGACGGCCTGCAGATAATCCGATATCTTGGCCACGACATCCTGCACCGTCGGGTTGTCGGTGAAATGCTGGGTCAGTTCAAACAGCGCTTCAATGTCTTTGGCTTCTTTGTCGATCAAGGTTTGTGTAGCAATGTTCTGCCCCCAAACCTCAACGACAACAAAGCCGATCGTGACGCCGTATACAGTGCCAAAGGCGGTTACGAAAGAACCTAATCCACCCAGATCATTTAGGTCAGCTCCAAGGCCTAGCAGCCATCGAAACACAAGCACCATCGCAACGCCAAGGATAGAAATGAGCAGGGATTTGGCAACCATGCTGCGCATGAGTACGCAACTCCGTGGGCTTAGCATGTTGGGGACTGCACAGCATTGTATCGCTATTGAGCGCAGAGCCCCACTCCGTTTTATCGGCAGTAACAGAGTAGGTTTCGACGATACCAGTGTGATAGGCCTCATTGCACGCCACATTTCCTCGCCACGACATTATGAGCGGCTGAGGTGCTCGCGCCCCTGGGCACGATGGCCCTGGGAATCGCCGACGCGGAAGGAAAGATACAAAGAGTCTGATATGTCTGCCTCGGATGAATTCGGCTCGCGGGGCTGTTGGGGGCCGGCGTGAGTGATCGCTGGTTGGACCCATTGGTATTTTATATGGTTTTTACCCACCTGGACTCAGTTTTCGATGATAATGTAGGTGTAGGATTATTATGATTGTTATCCGGCCTTGAGAAACAGACCTCACCTTGGCAAACCCAAAGCATACTGCTTGTTTTGAGGAGGCAGACAATGACAGAGTCACGACGCACCAACCGACAACAGGAAGCTACGGCGGATACCACGACCCGGCAGCGTGGCGCTAAGGTGGCGGCGAGGATTGGTAAGACTTTTGTCATTGTTGCAGCGATCTGGGGCGTAGGCGCCCTTGGCCTCTGGCTATCCTCAACCCAATACGTGCAGTTGCTGGCGCTTGCTGGCGTGGCGGGTGTGATCATCGTGGGAGCAGGATTGCAGCTTGTTTTGGACAGATTGAATCGAGCACAACTCGGCACCGGTTTGATGTTTGTCCTGGTGCTGCTCGGTCTTTTTCTCGCGCCGCTGGTCGTTCCGGTTGTGTTACCGGCTGCGATCGGGGCGATGGTTGTTCTGGCCCTGGCAGGGTATGCGCTTCTCGGGTCCAAACGCGGAGCCGGGTTCATGCTGGCGTGCCTGTTAACAGTGACCGTCGATACGGTTCTGGCTCAGGCCTGGTCGTTCGGCCTGTTCCCGGTGGTACCAGACGAAACAGGGATGCTCGGGCTCGCCGTGCTGGGCAATGTGCCTGTTGTGTTGGGGATCATGTGGGTGGGCCGCGAGATCGTAATGGGTTATGAACGGGCACTGGCGGATGAGCGTGGGCTGCTGAGTATGCTAATCAACAACGTGCCCGATTTGATCTTTTTCAAGGATCCAGCCTCACGCTTCATTCTGGCTAATGTAGCCACCACGAAAACAATGGGGGCGTCAAAACCAGATGACCTTGTGGGCAAAACCGATTTCGACTTCTATCCGTCGGACCTGGCGGAAGAGTATTATACCGACGAACAGCGGCTCTTGCAGGCGGGGCAGCCGCTAATCGGTAAAGAAGAAAAAGTCGTTGAGCAGGAGACCCACCAAACGCGCTGGCAACTGACGACCAAGATACCGGTTCGGGACAGTAATGGCACTCTCATGGGGTTAGTGGGCATCAACCGCGACATAACGACCCTCAAGGAGGCCGAGATGGAGCGTGAAAGACTCTTGCTGGTGGAACAGGAGCAGCTCGAGCACCTGGAAACGATGGTGGCTCAAATACGGGAGGCCGCTGGTCGTCTGAATACGTTGGCAGCCGAGATTCTGGCCGCAGCCACCCAACAAGCCAGCAGTGTGGTGGAGCAGGAAATTGCTGTCACACAAACGGTGGCTACAGTGGAGGAGGTGCAGGCGACTATTGCACAAACCGCAGACCGAGCCCAGGGGGTGGCGAGTGTGGCTCAGCAATCGGTGGCGGTGTCCCGCGCTGGACAGGATGCCGTGGCCGATACGGTGGAGGGCATGACGATTATCCGCGACCGGGTGGAAGCGATCGCCGGGACTATTCTGCTGCTCTCCGAGCGAACGCAGCAGATTGGGGAAATCATCACCACGGTCAACGAGATTGCCGAGCAATCCAAGCTGTTGGCCCTGAATGCCAGCATCGAAGCCGCCCGGGCTGGTGAGGA
>DAOUEM010000162.1:0-8869 GCA_034430555.1 Anaerolineae bacterium
CGCGCTGCGCGTGGTGGTCAAAGCAGCGGTGCTGTTCATCATCCTGAACATCGTATTTGCCCTGGTCGATCCGCTGCCGGCGCTGGGAGGTGTTTCGGTCTACAACGGGCTGGTGCCGGGCCGGGAGCGCCTGCCTTACGGGGAGAACCCGGCGCAGTCTTACAACCTCAGCCTGGACAGCCTGGAAGCGATGTTCGCTTCCCACGCGGTGGCGCGCCCAAAGTCAGACGACGAATTCCGCGTGGTGTTGATCGGCGATTCGGCGACCTGGGGATTCCTGCTCCAGCCGGGAGATACACTGGCGGGCCTGCTTGATGCCGAGGGCCTCATCACCGACGATGGCCGTCAACTGCGTTTTTACAACCTCGGCTACCCGATCATGTCGCTCACCAAAGACCTGATGCTGCTGGACTACGCCATGCAGCTCGAGCCGGACCTGATCATCTGGCCGCTGACGCTCGAATCCTTCCCGCCGAGCAAACAGCTCTTCCCACCCATCATACAGCACAACCCGGACGTCGTGCGCCCCCTGATCGAAGCCTACGATCTCAACCTGGACGCCACCGATGAACGTTTCGCAGCACCCAATTTCCTGGCGCGGACCATCGTGGGGCAGCGGCGGGAGCTGGCCGATTGGCTGCGGTTGCAGCTCTATGGGTTCGCCTGGGCAACGACGGGCATCGACCAGTTTTACCCGGAGAGCTACACTGCTCGCCAGGAGGACTTCGAGGAAGACGTCAGTTTCCAGGAATTCGCGGAGCCACAGACACTGACCCCGGACGACCTGGCCTTCGACGTGTTGAGCGCCGGGGTCGCTCGCGCTGGAGACGTGCCGGTACTGCTGATCAACGAGCCGATGTTCATCAGCGATGGGGACAACAGCGACCTGCGCTACAACTTCTTTTATCCGCGCTGGGCGTATGACGCCTTCCGTGACCTGCTGCACGAGCTAGCCGAGGAGAACGACTGGTACCTGCTGGACCTGTGGGACGGCATAACCCAGACTGAATTCACCGACAGCGCGGTACACTTCACGCCAGAAGGCGCCCGGCAGTACCGCGATCTGGTCGCGCCGGCGGTGCTGTCCCTGGTGAACGAAGGCCGCCTCCCGCAGTGAATCTCGCCGACTCAATTTCCCCGCACCTTGAAAGGGGCAAGTATGATCACCATACAAAAGCTACATGAGAACTGGACGGCCCAGGCAGCAGGCGACCTGCCATCGGACATGCCGGCTGGCATCCGGCAGCAGCTTATTACCGCTGCCGTGCCGGGTTGCATCCACACCGACCTGCTGGCCGCCGGGCTGATCGACGATCCATACCTGGATCGGAACGAGTTGGTTTTGCAGTGGATCGGCCTGGCCGACTGGCAGTACCGCACTTCATTCGAAGTTGAAGCCAGCCTGCTGTCCCGCCAGCGCGTGGAACTGGTATGTGAAGGCCTGGACACCATAGCCGCCATCACGCTCAACGGGCATCACGTGGGCGAGACGGCAGATATGCACGTGGCCTACCGGTTTGACGTCACATCGCTGCTGAAAACCGGCGCCAACGAATTGACGATCACGTTTTTATCCGCGCAGCGTTATGCGGAAGCCAAACGTGACGAGATGGGCGACCTGCCTCGCCCTGCTGCCTACGGGCATCCCTTCAACTTCATCCGCAAGATGGCGTGCAATTTCGGTTGGGATTGGGGCCCTGTTTTCATCACCGCCGGCATCTGGCAGCCGATCTACCTCTGCGGCTGGGATACCGCGCGTTTCGACTCGGTACGGCCGCTGGTCGCCCAGGCCGATCCCAACAGCGCCACGCTCGACGTGCTGGTCGACCTCGATCGGGCGGCACCCGGCCCGCTGAAGGTTACGGCAACGCTCACCGCCCCGGATGGGCGCGTCCTCGCACAGGAAGCCGCAGCGGCAGACGAAGCCGTCAGTACCGGTCTGGCGATCACCGTCGAGAAGCCGCAGTTGTGGTGGCCGCGCGGTTATGGCGAGCAGCCCCTGTACGATCTCACCGTCACCCTGCACGATCAGGACGATACACAACTCGACCGCTGGGAGGGCCGGGTGGGCCTGCGTTCGGTACGGCACAATACCACACCGGACGAGATCGGCTCGCAGTTCACCATCGAGGTCAACGGGCAGCCAATCTTCTGCAAAGGGGCCAACTGGATACCGGACGACTGCTTCCCCACCCGCGTGGACGAGAGGCGCTACCGGCAGCGTATCGAGCAGGCCGCTGCCGCCAACATGAACATGCTGCGCATCTGGGGCGGCGGCATCTACGAAAACAAGACATTTTATGATATCTGCGATGAAATGGGCGTGATGGTCTGGCAGGATTTTTTGTTCGCCTGCGCCGCTTACCCGGAAGAACCACCCTACCCCGCGCTGGTCGAAGCCGAGGCGCGCTACCAGGTCACCCGGCTCAGTCGACACCCCAGCCTCGTGATCTGGAACGGCAACAACGAGAACATCTGGGGCTACTTCGACTGGAATTGGCAGCCCCGGCTGGAAGGCCGCACCTGGGGACTGGGCTACTACCTGGACCTGCTGCCCCGCATCGTCGGAGAGCGCGACCCGAGCCGCCCCTATTGGCCGGCCAGCCCGTACAGCGGCTCGATGGATATCCCACCCAACTACGACGAACACGGCAACACGCATATCTGGAGTGTGTGGCACGGCGGTAACTATCACATTTACCGGCATCACAACCCGCGCTTTTGCAGCGAATTCGGCTTCCAGGCCCCGCCGACCTACGCCACGCTACAACGGGCGCTGCCGCCGGAGCAACTCGCACCCGGTTCGGCGGGGCTGGCGCACCGGCAGAAGTCGCCCGGCGGCGACGATAAAAACGCGCAGTTTCTGGCGGACTACTTCGAGACGCCGACAGACTTCGACGATTGGTTGTACCTGATGCAGATCAACCAGGCCCGCGCCCTGCAAACCGGCATCGAGTGGTTCCGGTCACGCCAGCCGGTCTGCATGGGCACGCTCTACTGGCAGATCAACGACTGCTGGCCGGTCACCAGTTGGGCCTGCATCGACGGCGATGGGCGGCCCAAGCCCTTGTGGTACGCGACTAAACGCTTCTACGCCGACCGCCTACTGACATTCCAGCCGGAAAGCGCAAAGAAGGGCAGCGGCCTGGAGCTTTTCGCCAACAATGACACCGGCCAAGCGTGGCGGGGGACGATCATCCTCCAGCGATTAACCTTCATCGGTGAAGTGTTGGCATCCGACTCGATCACGATCGAGGTCCCGGCCAGGACGAATACGCGCGCCACCGTGCTCAGCGCGGACCTGGCCACGCCCGGCGATGCCAGCCGCGAACTGCTGGTCGCCCAGATGGACGGCGTGCAGGCCATCTGGTTCTTCGACATCGACAAAAACCTGGATTATCCCGAACCGGCTTTTAGGGCGACGCTCAATGGCAGCGGCGACACCTACCAGCTGATCCTCACGGCAGAGCACCTGCTGAGAGACGCCGCCATCTTTGTCGACCGGATCGACCCGGCAGCGACCATCAGCGATCAACTGGTCACCCTGCTGCCCGGCCAGTCCGTGACCTTCACCATCGAATCGGCCCAACCGCTTGACGTAGAATCTTTGACAAAGCCGCCCGTTTTCCAGAGCGTGAACCGATTTGGGCGCAAAGGCAGCCGATAGCCGCAGCCCGCAGTTGCGGCCAGCAGTCCAGAACCAGAATAACAACAGGCGCAGCCGGTATCTCACCCATGCTGCGCCTGTACTTCACGCCGTCGGCAAGCCCTCATCTGGGGTGCTTACGCCGCAGGCTGCACCAGCGAATCGCGGTAACCACATGAACCGCGGATTACAAGCTGCGTCGGCAAGGTGATGCTCGTCGGCCTGGTGGCATTACCTTCGATCCTATCGAACAACAGGGTCGCCGCCCGTGTGGCCTTTTCGCCGACCGGCTGCCCGATCATGGTAAGTTGGGGTGTAACCTGCAAGGCCATCGGCAGATCATCAAAACCCACGACAGCCACATCCTCCGGGACACGGTTGACCGCGAGACTCCGGCTTTCCGGGCGACATCCTCCAGCTTCGTGTAACCTGACCTGCTGAACCATTTTGACTATAGGAACTGAGGACAAAACAACATCAAGGGGAAATGGTAACCTTCCCAACTGGTTATGGAACTCGCCACCGCTACCGGTGTCAAAATCACGCGCAGCTATCAATAAAAAGGTGGAGCCATGCCGGGATCGCACCATACCGACCGGCGCAAACACACGAAAGCAGCCCCAATGCCAAACACCCTGACGCTCGCCCTGGCGAGGACAAGGTCAGGGACAGAGCGATTGCCGGAGTGGCTGGTCTGGTGGCCGGTCGCGGCGCTGCGATGCTTCCCATCAGTCGGTGTTGGTCTAACCGTAAAACGATTGTCCAGCTACCAGTTGTGCGACCCGGGTCAATATCCCGCTCACTGGATGGTAATCAGGCAATGCTACTCGCCGAATCTGCCTGGGACCCGGCGTCCAGCAACGTATAAATCTGCTTCATCAGATCGCTGTGAAGCATGGTCTTGGGAATGTAGACATTGGCTCCGGCGGCAATTCCGCGCTCAACACTCTTGGCATCATGCCGGGCGGATAAGATAATAATGGGAGCATTCGCCGTTTCGGGACGGTTACGAATCCGCCGGCACAACTCGATGCCATCCATATCGGGCATCATCAGGTCCAGGACGAACAGATCCGGCGCGCTGGCGTCGAGGCGATCTAGCGCTTCAAAGGCATCACGTGCTTTGATCACAGTGAGGCCATGCCGCTTCAGGATAATCTCTACCAATGTCAAAATACCCAACTCATCATCAACTACCATAATAGCCTTACTCATTTGAGCCGCACCCCCTCACCAACAGTCATTACAATAACCAGTCGAGCTATAACTTCCCCGAGCCCAGACCTGCTCTTCTGGGCTCGGGACCACAAACTCTAGGTTTGTAATATGAGCGATCTGGAAAGCAGATTGCTCCCTGCCGTGACGACTTCCGAATAGCCTACCGCGGTAAGGCTACTGACCGGCAACAATCGCCTTGGCAAGTTCGTCCAGCGAATTGGCATTGATGGCATGCAGCCAGCTCCGGGTCTTTTCCGATAGCCCGAACGCCGATAGCAGAGCATCGTCACGCTTGCATACCAGGCGCTCGCACACATCTTCATCGAGGAGAGCGATGCCCATCAAGTTATCCAGGCGCTGCCGTTCTTCCTTGCTAATAATGTACTCCCACCATGATCGCGCACCTGTAAACCCGTGTCCGTGGGGCCACGGTGAAACGTCCATTACAGGTGTCTGGTCCATCAACGACATAATGTTTTACTCCTCAGAAATCTGATGGCAAACCTACTCATGGATAAACCTGAAGGCTGCATCTGAAACGAACGGGTGTTTTATGGTTGAAAGTGCTAGCTGCCTGCGGTCGCTTCGCCGGCCAGAGCGGCGGCTTCCGGGCTGATGAGCGCGACGATGGCAATGATCAGGCCCAGGCCCAGGGTGAAGACACGGATGCGCTGCGGATCGGCATTAAACCAATTTGTGACCAAGATCAGACGGGACTTCATGTTTATGTCTCCTTGTTTGTAATAGAATACGCAAAATGTTGCTTACACCATAAAGGAGACCGCGCAACAAAGTGCTTACCAAAAGCCCGGAAAATAAAAAAACCGCCTTTGTCGGCGGCTAATGCATGATTCAGGAGGTAGTTCGGTGGGTGGTCAGGCCAGAAGCGATTTGGCTAAGTCCATTGTCTCGCCGGAAGGCTCAATTGCCAGGTCTTCCCACAGCAGTTTCTGCAGCTTCTTCAGGTGCCGTAACACCTGGTTTTTCTCACCCAGGTCGGCATAACAGTTCATAATGGCACGATGCCCATCTTCCCGGTACGGGTCGACGTCCAACGCCCGCTTGAAGGTCGTAATGGCTTCTCGATGGGCGCTGCGGGCGCGCGCACACTCCCCCAGCCCGATCAAGGCTTCCAGGTAGGATTCCCGCAGCGTCTCGCGATAAAACAGCACCCATTCGGTGTCAAAAGAGGGCAGGAAGTCACCGCCGTAGAGGTCAACCGCTTTGCGCCACAAATCTTCGGTCCGGGCATCACGGGGAGACAGGAGTCGAGCCTGTTGCACCAGGGACTGCATTTCGTGCGCATCACACCGCAAATCGATGTAGGGGTCAATCAGGTATGAATTATTCCTAAAGGTAATGGCGTTCTCACCGACCGCCTGCCGGGCGCGATACAGGGTCGTATGGAAATTAGATCGCACCCGTTTCGAGGAGCTGTCCGGCCAGAATACCAGGCTGATCTGCTCACGAATCTTGGGCCCCATAAACAGCAGGTACAAAAATAACTCCCGCGCCGCCGTAGCCCGCCACTCTGAGGGTCGAATCAGGCGGTTATCACGTTCGATGCGCTCCTGCCCAAAGGTTACGACGTCCAGCGTATAGGTGATCGACACAGCCACGCGATTGGCGGTATTACCCTGGCCCTTGGTTTTCGCCTGCATGACCTGCAAACGCTTCACCTCGCCAAGGAGAGCGGGATACTGCCGCTCATGCTCATGCACAAAAGTGTTTAGTAACGGGCTATGAACAACCTCCGGCACCAGCGGCTGCAAACTGCCGCCGTTATCCGCCACCTCGATGGCTGAACCCAACATCCGGCGGGCGGTAGGCGGATCGGAGGCCAGCAAAGCCACATGGGCGCTCAGCGCCAGCATATGCACCAGCTCAAACCCGGCGCCCTGCTCCCGCAGGGCATCAGCGGTCTGGGTGAGATGCTCCAAGGCGATCTGCGTATCCCCCAACTGGGCGCGGGCCGCCCACAACGCGCCTTGGGCGGTGGCGCTTTCCAGGGCGACATTGTGGGCATGGGCCAGGGCTAAGGCTTCTTCCGCCAGTGAAGCAGAATCGTTGAGCATACCCTGCCAGCGCCGCAGTGTGGAGGCATTCACCAGGATGCTGCACCGTA
This sequence comes from Anaerolineae bacterium, assembly GCA_034430555.1. Classification (GTDB taxonomy): domain Bacteria; phylum Chloroflexota; class Anaerolineae; order Aggregatilineales; family Ch27; genus DAOTXK01. The sequence continues at coordinate 6,990 of DAOUEM010000162.1, forward strand.
AATGCGGCTCGCTGTCCCCAATCAATTCCAACGCCTTGTCATACAATTGGAGGGCGCGCTCGTAATCTTCCAGATCACGCAGCACGTCGCCCATACTCCAGAGGAGGTAACTTTCAGCCCGTCGATCCGAGACTTTGGCGACGATACCCAGCCCTTCCTGGAAGGTTGCCATCGCCCGCTCGTATTCACCGGCCCGGTGATAGGTATACCCCAGGTTATTAAGGGCCAACGCTAACGCTCCCGTGCTGCCCAAGGATCGATGGGCAGCCACGACCTTCTGCAAGCAGGCACTGGCTTCCGTAAATCGCCCCAACCGCAGGTAAGCCACGCTCAAATCCTGGAGGACCTGCGACGTGGTGTAGGTATCGCCGTTGGCCTGGTGCAGAGGCAGCGCCTCCTGCAGCACAGCGGCAGCCATTTCCACCTCACCCAGGCGCAACCGGGCCACCCCAAGCACGCGAAGCGCCCGCCCGCGCAAGTTGGCAGAACTGTCCGGCATCTGGGCCAGCCGGCGGGCCTGGCGCTCGGCCAGTTGATACTCACCCCGCTGCAAGTTAATCATCGAGCGCTGCAAGCGCACCTCGGCCAGACCGGTCGTATCCTGCCACAATTCAAAACCCTGTTCCGCGCGTTCCAGGTCGGCTTCGGCGTCGGCATAATCGTAACGATCCGTTTGGACTCGGGCGCACGTATACAACAATCGGGGGGCGCAATCGGAATTACTACGAAGTTCCTCGCCCCATATGAGCAGGGTCTCGACCTTGCCCTGTGCCAGATAGGTATGCGCGACGCGCTCCGCAATGGCCGCCGCCTGTTCCACCATACCGACGACCATGTAGTGATCAAAAGCATCATCCACCAGGCCGTTCGCATCAAACCAGCGGGCTGCCTGGGAATGCAGGGCTTCAAACAGGTCCGGGCTTTCCTGGCGGAGATGGCTTTGCAGGAAATTGCGAAACAACCGATGGTAAACCAGACCACCAGATACCTTCGAGAGAAACAGGTTGCGCCGCTGAGCGACGGACAGCCAATAGGTACTTTCCTGCAAGCCGAGTGCAAACGTACACAACTCGGGTGTGATGCGCGACAGCGTGGAAGACGCCAACAGAAAATCACGCAAACCGGGCGGCTGGGCATGCAACATGGAGCTGGCCAGCATATCAAACAAGGCTTCCGGCCCCTGACCGCCGCTCAGGATGGCGCGTTCCAGGTCGGTCGGCAGCGGATACAAGGCCAGTACGGTGCCCGCCGGCCATCCTTCCAGACGAGCGGCCAGTTCTTGCACCTCTTCCATGGCCGGGGAGGTGCCGCGGGCTTCATAGACCAGGCTGTGCACTTCTTCCGAGGTGAAGCGCAGCAGTTCCTGGCCGATGGCGACCACCTCACGGCGGGCGATCATCTCGGTCAGCGGCAGCGCGGGCAGCAGGCGGCTGATCAGGATCAGGTGACAGGTGGCAGGTGCCGAATCCACCAGAGTGCGCAGCCACGTCTCGGCAGCCGGAGACCCGGATAGATGGTGTACATCATCCAGCACATAAATGATGTCGTACTTTACATGTTCACGGAGGAAATCAGTAACCAGCGAGGCCAGTTCAGCCGGCGTATATCCGGGCACCGGGGTGACGTCTTTAATGGACGGGACAATCGCCTCCAGTGCCGTCAGACACTGGCTAAATAGATTGGGGACGTCGCGCTCGCGCTCCTCAACGGTATGCCAGGCAACCGGTATTTCAGATTGACGGGCAAATTGGGCGGCAACGGTGGTCTTGCCGTAACCAGGAGGGGCGCAGATAACCGTGAGCTTGTGTCGTGACGACGCCTTCAGACGCTCGAGGAGCCGTGGCCTCTTGATGATTCCGGAAACGTATGGTATCCGAACA
>DAOUEM010000163.1:0-14877 GCA_034430555.1 Anaerolineae bacterium
TGCTGCGAAGGGCTTCCTGCAAGGCGCGCTGCTGTGCCTTTTCCTGCGCTGGGGTCAGCGGCGTGATCCCGGCTGCCGTCGCCTGGTCGGGATACTCGGTATGGGGGGCGGGGCGGTAGGCGGACAGGTAAACCACGTCCGCCGCATTGAGCCGCATCGTCTGGATGGCCGCGATGGTGTGCTGCACGTGCTGTGCCGCGAAGCGCGTGCCCCCCAGGCCGACCATGGCGATCACGCCTACCGATACCCCGCCGGCTTTGATGTCCTGCACCGCGCTGATGGCATCCCCTGCTGTGCCGGGTTTGCGCACGAAGCGCAGCAGGTCGTCGTCTCCCGTTTCCAGCCCGATGTAGACGCGCCGCAGGCCGCGCTGGTGCAGGGCTGCCCAGGCGGCGGGGCCTTTGCGCCGGGCGTCGAAGGCGCTCACGAACGAGAATAACGGTCGCGGGTGGCCTGGTTCCCCGAAAACCGTCTGTGCAGCGTCGACCAGGGCCAGCAGGCGCGGCTGCGGCACGGTCAGGGCATTGGCGTCCGCCAGGAAGATGCCCCGGCGCAGGCTCAAGCCCGCCCCATAAAAGTCCCGCACGGCCTGGCAGTGTGTGCGAAACGTGTCTATGTCCCGCACCATAAAGGGACGGTCGCGGTACAACCCGCAAAACGTGCACCGGTTCCAGGAGCAGCCCTCAGTGGCCTGCACAACCAGCGCCAGGTATTGGTCCGGCGGCAGGATGGTCACCGGCAGGAACAGCGACCGGTAAGCCGCCCCATCGATGGCCAGCGCTTCCGGTCCCATCGACAGGATGGACGCCAGCGCTGCTGACAGGCGTGTCCGGTCGGGTGCGGGTAAGCCGGCGTGCGGGATGACATCGGCCAGGTTTTCTAGCCTTTCAAATACCGATGCCAGGGCGGCGTCTCGTTCGTCGGGTGGGAGTTCGACCCGGCGCTGTGGGCCGCACTGATGGCGCTCCAGCAGGCGATGATCCAGCGTGTGCTGCAAACTCCGCCCATCGACAAACAGGCTGAGTAGCCGCCCGGCGCGGTCGAAGCTGTACGATTCGCCGTAGCGCGGCGACAGCACGATGGCCTGCGGCTGGAGATTGGCGGTAACCTTCTCGCCGGTGGTGGGGTGGGTGAACGAGATCGGCATAGGCGTTATTATGACGGATGCGGGGGGATTTGCCCATTGCTCCCCCCGGCGAATTCTGCTACCATGAGTGGCATGAGTACGAGAGTCTTTTATCCCGCCCCTAGCAGTGTACATAGTGACCGTCCGTCAGGAAGGGTTGATTAGCGCTGCCTGGGTTAACGTAATGAACATGAGCCGGCGTCTTCCTGACGCCGGTTTTTCGTTTTTATCGGCCAAACTTGTGGGAGGAACCAATGCGCTTACATGAAACATTCGGACGCACGCTGCGTGATGCCCCGTCCGACGCCGAGTTGATCAGTCATCAACTGGCCCTGCGGGCGGGACTCGTGCGGCCGCTGACGGCGGGCATTTACGCCTGGCTGCCGCTGGGCACGCGGGTCAAACGTAAGGTGGCCGATCTCATCCGCCGCGAGATGGACGGCATCGGCCTGCAGGAGATGATTATGCCGGTGGTCCACCCGGCGGAATTGTGGCAGCAGACCGGTCGCTGGGAGACGTACGGCCCGGTGATGCTCAAGCTGCAAAATCGCGAAGGGCGTGATTTTGTGCTCGGCCCTACCCACGAGGAGATCGTGGCCGCCCTGGCCGCCCGCGAGATTGAAAGTCACCGCGACCTGCCGAAAGCCGTCTACCAGATTCACACCAAGTACCGTGACGAGCTGCGGCCGCGCGGCGGGTTGGTGCGCCTGCGTGAATTCACCATGAAGGATGCTTATACCCTGGACCGCAACTATGAAGACCTGGATGTTGCCTATGAACGGATTTACGAGGCTTACCAGCGCATCTTTGCCGGCGTTGGCCTGTCGGTGGTGCCGGTGGAGGCTGATGTCGGGGTGATGGGCGGCCTGGGCGGGCACGAGTTCGCCATGCTCCATCCCCAGGGAGAAGATCGGTTCGCGCGCTGCGAGTCGTGCGGCTATGCTGCCAATATCGAGGTAGCCGAATTCCTCCCGCCGGCGGGTGTGACGGGCGATCTTCAGCCGGTAGAGAAGGTTGCCACGCCGCATTGTAAGACCATCCAGGAGGTGGCCGATTATTTGGGCGTGCCCACCGGGCAGACTTTGAAGGCTGTGTTTTTCATGTGGGACGAGGCCGAATTTGTATTTGTGGTGATCCGGGGCGATCTCGACGTCAACGAGATCAGGCTGGCCAATGCGCTGGGCGGCGGCGTGCTGCGTGATGCCACGGAGGCGGAAATCCTGGCTGCCGGGGCGGTGCCGGGGTATGCCTCGCCGCTGGGCCTGGCGGTGCGAACCGGCGAGATGACCACCGGCGTTACTGTCGTGGTGGATCGTTCGGCGGAAAACGGCGCCAACTTTGTTGCCGGGGCCAACGACGAGGGCTTTCATCTGACCGGCGTCAACTACCCGCGCGACTTTCCGGCGACGATTTTGGCCGATATCGCCGAGGCTTTCGACGGCGCGGTTTGCGGCAGATGCGGGGATGGCCATTTGCGGATCGAGCGGGCTATCGAATTGGGCCACTGTTTTAAGCTCGGCACGCACTATAGCGAGTCGCTGGGCGTCACTTACCAGGATGAGACCGGTGACGCGCCCTACGTGGTCATGGGCAGTTATGGCATCGGCCTGGATCGCCTGATCGCGGCCATCATTGAGGCCCACCACGACGAATTTGGCATCATCTGGCCGCAGAGTGTGGCGCCCTTTGACGTGCACATCGTCACCCTTGGTAAGGAGGATCAATACCGCCAGCGCGGTCGATCGCTGTATGACGGGTTACGCGCGGTAGGGCTGGAAGTCCTGCTGGACGATCGGGCGGAACGACCGGGCGTCAAGTTTGCCGATGCCGACTTGATCGGCGTACCATTACGCCTTACCGTCAGCCAGCGCGCCCTGGAGCGCGGCGCCATCGAAGCGAAGTGGCGGCACAGCAGCGAGCGCTTTGACATCGCCCTGGATGATGTGGTGACCGAGGTGCTGCGGTTGATCCGGGGGTAAGCCAGCCGCATAGTGATGAGGCGCGCGCGAATAACTCTTGCCGCGCGATAAGCAGCATGGTATACTTAGACCGGAGTTTGAGTTTTGTTGGGAAAAGTGGGCGAACCCCACTTTTCGTTTTCTATAGGATACTTTTCTGTTATCCATCGAAACCATGAACACATGTTGCTTGGCCTTACCGCGGGTGACAAGCGGGAGTGAAAAACAGGATGAAAAGTGAATTTGTCCTGGCAGTAAATGAAATAATCGAAGCACGGTCTTTGTCGCGTGAAGTGATCCTGGACGCCTTAAGCACGGCGCTCGTATCGGCCTACCGGCGTGACGCGAGTGCCAGTTCCGGTCAGCGGGTAGAAGCCGATATCGACATGACGACCGGCACCACCACCATCCTGGTGGAAAAAGAAGTCGTCGAGGATGTCCAGGACATGCGGACCGAAGTCCTGCTGGATGATGCGCGTGCGATCGATCCCGACGTGGAAATCGGCGATACGCTGATGGTCCCCTGGGAGACGACCACGCGCAAGTTCGGGCGCATCGCCGCCCAGACGGCCAAACAGGTCATCTTGCAGAAGATTCGCGAGGCTGAACGCGAAGCGCTCTATGCTGAATATGTCGAGCGTGAAGGAGACCTGATTTCCGGCACGGTGCAGAGCGTGACGCCGCAGGGCGTGACCATCAGCCTGGGCCGGGCTGAGGCGCTGTTGCCCAAAACCCAGCAGATGCACGGCGAGCACTACAAGCCGCACGACAAAGTGCGTACCTATCTGTTGGAAGTCAAAAAGGGCAACCGCGGGCCGCAGATTATCGTCAGCCGCAGCCACCGCAACATGCTGCGTCGACTGCTGGAATACGAAGTGCCTGAGATCTACAACGGGCAGGTCGAGATCAAAAACATCGCGCGGGAAGCCGGGCACCGCTCCAAAGTGGCGGTCGCCGCCCTGCAGGAAGGCGTGGACCCGGTGGGCGCGTGTGTCGGCATGCGGGGCATTCGCATCCAGAACATCGTGCGTGAGCTGAGCGAAGAAAAAATCGACGTGATCGAGTGGAACCACGACCCGGCTACGTTTATTACCAAAGCGCTCAGCCCGGCGCGTGTGAGCGGCGTGTTCCTCGACGAATTCGCGGACAGTAGTCGGGGCGGTAATGGCACGGCGACCGTTGTCGTGCCGGATGACCAGTTATCGCTGGCCATCGGGCGAGAAGGACAGAACGCCCGCCTGGCCGCCAAGCTGACCGGCTGGCGCATCGACATCAAGAGCGTGACCGAAGCCGCCAGCGAAGCGATTGCCCAGGCTGATTCCGAGCCGCTGGCTTCCATCAACGCCGCCAACGAAGAGATGGTGGCTGAAGTCATGCGTATCCTGGCTAAACGCGAGACGGGCCGCCCGGTAATGCCGGAGGAATTCCAGATTATTACCCAGTACGCCCGCCTGGTCGAAAAGGCCCTTCTGGATGAGCGCCGCAAGGTGAATAAGGCTTACCAGAAAGAGCTGCAGGTCGTGCGTGATACGCTGCCGGCTCCTGCTTTTGATCTGCCGGTTTCCAGCCTGAATCTACCGGTACCGTTTATCCGGGTGCTGTCTTCCCGCTTTGATTCGGTGGGCGCTATCATGACTTACCTGGAAGCGGACCGCGCTCGAGTCGAGAAAGCGCTGGTCCGGCTTTCTCAGGATGATGCGCTTGAACTCCTTCAGGAAGCGCTGGCGGCGGTCGAGCTTCCTGAACCGGCTGAACTGGAGGCGGAAGCAGCCGCAGTGGCCGAAGAGGATGTGGAAGCTGAAGCCGTCGCCGAGGTGGCTGACGAAGCCGCGCCTGAGCCTGAACCCGAACCGGCTGCCGAGCTTGAGGTTGAAGCGCCGCCGGCTGTGGTTGAACCTGAGCTGACCGAGCCGCTGGTCAAGGAAGAAGTGCCCCCGGCGATCATTGAGCCGGAGCCGGAGCCAGTGCCAGAGCCAGAGCCTGAGCTTGAACCGGAGCCTGTGGTCCAATCTGAACCGACGCTTAAAGTTGCGCCAGAAGCGCTTGATTTCGAGGGCGAGTTCGATGAGCCGGACAGCGAGACTCGCCTCCGTAAGAGTAAGGAGCGCCGTCGTCAGCTCGTTTACGATGAGGAGGTTGGTGAGGTTGTTGCCCGTCGTAAGCGCAAGAGCAGCCGTAAACGGGGCGACTTCTGGGAAGATGAGGACCTCGATCTTTAGGGGTATATCATGGCTCGCCAGAAACACAAGCCGCAGCGAACCTGCATGGTTTGCCGCCAAACGATGGATAAACGGTCGTTGAACCGCCTGGTATTTGACCCGGAAGAAGGGGTGGTGCTAGACCCTACTGGTAAACGCAATGGGCGCGGTGCCTATCTGTGCAGCAAAAACGCTTGCTGGGAGCAAGCTTTAACAACCGACGTATTGGAGCGCGCCCTGCGTACCCCGCTGTCCGGTGAAGACAGAGCGCGCCTGCAAGACTCACGCCCGCAATGAATGCGCAATGTGACTTGACTGCCGGGCAGAGTTGGATGTTGGCCTGTATACAGCGATCTGTGAGGGACACTATCATGTCATGACCTCGCTGTAAGCCGCTCATCCATGACCTGCCCCCTGGCATGGAGGTGCTAATGGCTGAAGAGAAGCAACTATTTGAAATCCCGGACTTCGTGACCGTCCGTGAGTTGGCGGAATTGATCGGTGCCAGCCCCATTGACGTGATGAAACAACTCATCAATAACGGGATTATGGCATCGATCAACCAGCAGATCGATTTTGATACGGCTGCCATCGTTGTCGAGGAAATGGGCTTTGAGGCAAAGCCGATCCAGGAAGAAGCCGAGGCCGGCGAGGAAGGCCCAGATATCCCCCAATGGCGTCACCTGTACGATGATCAGACACCGGAACAACTTCAACCTCGACCACCGGTCGTCACCGTTCTGGGTCACGTTGACCACGGTAAAACCTCTCTGCTAGATGTTATCCGCAAAACCCATGTCCAGGAAGGCGAGGCTGGTGGGATCACCCAGCATATCGGCGCTTACCAGGTGACGCATGAAGGGCGCAAAATCACATTCCTGGATACGCCTGGTCATGAGGCATTCACCGAAATGCGGGCCCGCGGGGCGCAAGGGGCGGATATCGCCGTGCTGGTCGTAGCCGCCGACGACGGCGTGATGCCGACCACGCGTGAAGCGATTGCCCATGCGCGGGCAGCCGCTGTGCCGATCGTCGTCGCGTTGAACAAGATGGACCGCTCCAACGCGAACCCCGAGCGTGTTAAACAGGAATTGGCCGAGATTGGTCTCGTGCCGAACGAGTGGGATGGCGATACGTTGGTCGTGCCTGTATCCGCCAAGCTGGAGACCGGCCTGGAAGACCTGTTGGAAGCCATCTTGCTGGTGGTCGAGGATATGCCGATCGTCGCCAATCCGGATACGCTGGCTGCCGGCACGGTGTTGGAAGGCGAGCTGGATCGCAGCCGGGGCGCGGTCGCCACGCTGCTCGTCCAGAATGGCACCTTGCGCCTGGGAGACACCGTGGTGGCGGGGACCACATATGGCCGCATCCGCGCAATGTTTGACGAAAAAGGCAACAAGGTTGAAGAAGCCGAGCCTTCTCGCCCTGTGTCCGTGACTGGCCTTAATGAAGCGCCGTCGCCGGGTGATGTCTTTAGAGTCGTCGCGAAAGGCAAAGAAGCCAGGGCGATCGCTGAGCAGCGCCAGGAGGTGGAGCAGGTGGCTTCCCGTTCTGGCCCGCGCGCAATGACGCTTGATGATATTTTCGCCCAGTTCCAGGCCGGTGAGGCCAAAGAGCTGAATTTGATCATCAAGGTGGATGTGCAGGGATCGCTTGACCCGGTGGTCAGCTCGCTGAATAACCTTGGCGATTCCGAGCTGGGCGTTCGCGTGCTCCATGCGGACGTCGGCAATATTACCGAAAACGACATCATGCTGGCGAGCGCCTCCAAGGCGATTGTGCTGGGATTTAGCGTGCAGGCCGACGAGGCTGCCCGACGCATGGCGGAAAACAGCGGCGTGGATATTCGCATTTACAACATTATCTACAAGCTGATCGAGGATGTGGAACTGGCGCTGCACGGCCTCCTGGAACCGGTCTACGAAGATGTGGTCGTGGGAACAGCTGAGGTACGCCAGATCTTTCATATCCCACGGGTTGGCAACATCGCCGGCTGTTTTATCCGTGAGGGTGAAGCCCGTCGTAATGCCCAGGCGCGGGTGCGCCGGAGCGGGGAAATCATCTTCCCCGGCGGCAGTGTCCGGTCGTTGCGGCGTTTTGAAGAAGACGTCCGTGAGGTGCGGCATGGCTTTGAGTGTGGGGTGGGCATCTCCGGGTTTGACGATTATCGCCCGGGCGACCTCATCGAATTTACGGTACGAGAGCGAGTGAATTAAGGCGTGAAGGATGTCGATTAAACAAGCGCGGATGGAGGAGCGTATTCGGGCTATCCTCGGCGAACTGTTACGCTCCGAGGTGCGTGATCCGCGGCTGAAAAACCTCACGATCACCCGCGTACTGCTGGATCGTGAAATTCAGTTCGCGGATGTTTATGTCAACGCCCTGGGTGACGAATCGCGGCAGGACGAGGTGCTGGCCGGCCTGGAGAGCGGCAAAGGATTCCTGCGCCGTGAGCTGGCTTCGCGGGTGCGCCTGCGCCAGACGCCGGAACTGCACTTCCACTGGGACCTGAACCTGGCGCATGGTGAGCATATGAATCGTTTGCTGGATGACCTAAACATTTCGCCGGATGATTCGGACGCATTTTCTGAGGAATAACAGTATGGCGCTGGAATGGGACAAGGCCGCAGCGCTGCTGGCCGAGGCGCTGGACGTGGTGATCGTGACTCACGTCAAGCCAGATGGTGATGCGATTGGTTCCCTGTTAGGACTGGCCTGGGCTTTCCGCCAGATTGGCCGGCAGGTTACGGTTGCTGTCGATGATGGTGTGCCGGAGAACTTGCGGTTTCTGCCCGGCGCTGATGAGGTGCAGTCGCACCTGAATGGGGTAGCGACCGATCTCGTCGTGGCAGTCGACTGCGGCGACGAATCGCGCATGGGCCAGGTAGGCGCGGCGGCTGTGGCCAGTGGCGCCCCCCTGATTAACCTCGATCATCATGTCACCAATACCGGCTTTGGCACGGCCAATCTGGTCGACCTGGATACAGTTGCCTCGGCTGAAGGTATTTTTGACTGGCTGCCGCGCCTGGGCGTGAAACTTGATGCGACGATTGCCGCCTGCTTGCTGACCGGTCTGGTGACTGATACCCTGTGTTTCCGCACCCATAATGTGACAGCCGACGTGCTGGGTAAAGCCCAGCAGTTGATGACCGCCGGGGCTTCCCTTGGGGCCATTACCCAGCGCACCGTGATGCGGAAGCCCTATGCCGCTCTGCGCTTGTGGGCCTCGGTGATGCCAACCGTACGCCTGGAGGACCGGGTCATCTGGGCCGTCATCGACCGCCAGGCCCGCCAGGCCGCCGATTACGTCGATTCCGGTGATGGTGGCCTGGTGAGCTTGCTGGCCTCGGCTGATGAGGCCGACGTCGCGGCGGTCTTCCGGGAGCAGGATGACGGGCGAGTCGAGATCGGGTTCCGCACGGTGCCCGGTTTTGATGTCTCTGCGGTTGCCATGACGCTTGGTGGTGGGGGTCACCCGGCGGCATCAGGCGCAACCGTCGATGGCCCGCTGGCGGACGCGGTCGACCGCACCCTGGAGCTGCTTCGCCAGGTGGCAAGAGAGGGGACTCGGGTTGTCACCTGAGCGGGTATTCGGGCTGTTGAACGTCCACAAACCCCCCGGCCCGACCAGTCACGACGTCGTCACTCAGGTTCGGCGGGGGACTCGGGTGTCAAAAGTAGGGCACGCCGGCACGCTGGATCCGATGGCGAGCGGCGTGCTTGTTTTATGTTTAGGGCCGGCGACGCGTCTGAGCGAGTACGTCATGCGCTCGCCGAAGCGCTACGAAGCGCGCCTGCGCCTGGGCATCACCACCGATACCTACGACGCCGAGGGCGAGATCGTCGAGCAGCGCCCGTTAGCACACCTGACAGCCGCGCAGGTCGAGGCGGCCCTGGACTCGTTCCGTGGCGATATTCTGCAAGTGCCGCCCATGTACAGCGCCATCAAGCGTGGCGGTAAAAAGCTTTATGACCTGGCGCGCGCCGGGCAAGACGTGCCGCGTGATCCCCGTCCGGTGACCATTTTCCGGCTGGACATGGTGGGGTGCGATCTGCCTTTCCTGACCCTGGCTATCGAATGCAGTCCGGGGACATACATTCGCAGCCTGGCCTATGACCTGGGTGAGGCGCTCGGCGTGGGCGGCCACCTGACGGGGTTGGTGCGGGTTGGCAGCGGCGTTTTTCGCCTGGAAGACGCGGTGCCCTTGGCTGCCCTCGCGGACTCGTTTGCCGGGGGTACCTGGCGCGCCCATCTGCTGCCGCCCGACCTGGCACTGGGTGATATGCCTGCTCTAGAGCTGGATGCCGCGCAGGCGCTTCGCGTTGCCAACGGCAATGCGATTGAAACTTCGGCAGCCACCGGCCAGGTCAGGGCAGTTGATCCGGCGGGCAACCTGCTGGCGATACTCGATGGAAAAGGCGGCTTCTGGCAGCCGGTCAAGGTCTTTCCGGTGGAGGGATGATCCTGGCCGGTTGTATCCACCGGTGAAGTGCGGTATCGTCTTGGCGTTTCCGGTCTCATCACACGTGGAGGCAGTCGATTGGCCCGCCATATTCGCGCGCTTGAAGACGTACAGCTCACCGAACCCAGCATTGTGACCATCGGCGTATTTGATGGCGTACACCTCGGCCACCAGCGGTTGATCCATCGGCTGGTCAAGGAAGCACGAGAAAGCGGCCGGACAAGCGTGGTGCTGACCTTTTTCCCCCATCCGGACGTCGTCATCAAGGGCGTCTCGGGCCGCTATTACCTGACCTCGCCTGAAAAGCGCGCGGAACGCATCCTCGATTTTGGCGTCGACCTGGTGATCACTCACGAATTTAACGAATCCGTGCGCCAGCTGCGGGCCGCCACTTTCGTCGAGCAGCTGCGCCGGCACCTGAACATGGCGGCACTGTGGGTCGGGCCGGATTTTGCGTTGGGTTACAAGCGGGAAGGCAATGTCGATTTCCTGCGCGCCCAGGGTGAGCAGTCCGGTTTCGCAGTGGAGACCGTCGACCTCAAAATGGGTGACAATCCGGGGATGGTTATCAGCAGCAGCCGTATCCGCGATGCGCTGCTTGAGGGCGACGTGACCGGCGCGGCAGCCATGTTGGGCCGTCCGTATGCCCTGGCCGGCGAAGTGGTCCTGGGCGACCGACGAGGACGCCAGATCGGCTTCCCCACGGCGAATATCGATGTGTGGGCGGAACAACTGCTGCCGGCGAACGGCGTGTATGCCTGCTGGGCCATCACGGCGGACGGCGTGCGTCACCCGGCGGTAACCAATATCGGCGTGCGGCCCACGTTTGACGGTGATCGCCTGCTGGTCGAAGCCCACCTGCTGGATTTTGACGCGGACATCTACGGCCAGAATCTCAAACTGACCTTCCAGCAGCGCCTGCGCGATGAGATGCGCTTTGATGGGGTCGATGCGCTGGTCGCCCAGATCAGCCGGGATGTCGCTACCAGGCGGGCTATTTTGACGCAAGCTGGCTCCCACCGGTAGTCGCTGCCCATCATGCACCAATCCAGTTACCGTTGATCTTCACGTTGCGCCGATCAGCGCGTCCAGCGTCTGCCGTATCTGGCTGCGCGCGGCCAGCGCGTTCTGGACGGGCGTCTCCAGTTGATCGCGATAGGCGGTTTCTAACGTGTTGGTGCCGTCGACCATGCCCTGGGCCGGGCTGATCAGGTTTTCGCTGATGGGACGCACCACTTCCGCCACCAGCCCCTTGTCCTCGTCCGGGCTGACCCACTGCCTCAGCGGGGTCAGCACCAGGGGATTGATGCTGGCGACCAGTTCGGGCACGTGGCTGAGAATGGCCGCCACTGCTTCCAGGCCGCTGCGGACGTGCGCGCCCACGCCGAAGGGCAGCGCGTCCAGCACCTGACCGATGAACGTCCCGATCTGGTCGGTGATAGGCCGCACCGGGTCCAGCACATCGCTGAGCGCATCTTCCAGCGCCTGTAATGTTTGCGAGAGATAGTTGACCTGTTCCTCCAGCCACAGCAGGCCGTTGGCGATGGTCGGGGACTGCACCTCGACGGTTGCCAGCAGCCGGGCTGCCTCCTGAATGCCGGTTTCCAGCGTGGCAGATCCGCTGCCTATGGCCAGCAGCGCCAGCCCGACCGGGCCCATCCCGGCTAGAATTGCCGCGTCGAGGCCGGTGTCTTCCAGCTGCCGGTAGAGGCCGACGACCTGCTGCAAATAGGTCGCGTCCGACTGCGACTGCTGCAAGGTGTTCTCCAACTGGGCGATCGTATCACGAGCGGCTTCCAGCTCCACCCGCAGCGCGATGCGCTCACCCTGCACGGATGATAGCTGGCCCTCCAGGTCATCGATCAAGACATCCGGCGGCAGGCCGGGCGTCGGGGACGGGGATCGGGTCGGTTCCGGACCGCCTTGCAGCGTAGGCGTCGATAGCGCGCTGACTGCCGGCTCGGCAGGCGACCGCTGGTTCAGGAGCAGGGCCGTCCCGCCCCCGCCGGCCGCCGCGATGCTGCCCAGCAGCAGCGTGATGATGAAGGCGCGCCGATTCACCATGGCGCGGGCTAGCTCCGGCTGGTCTTCCGCGAACTCGATGGATCCGGCGGTGTCGGTCAGGCGGTCGAGCTGGGCCAGGGTGTTATCGTCCAGGCGGCTGATGCGCCGGTAGATGCGGTCCAGCATGGCGGCCCGCGAGGGCCGTTCGTCGGTCGAGGTTATGGGATCGTTCATGATAGGTACCTGTAAACATTTAACGGTTTCTGCTACGAGGGTATCACATTCTCCGGCCAAATGGCATGGTCAGATTGTTTCTTTCCAGCAGGTTAGGTATTCGCTGATGAAAGAAAAGGCTTGAGGGTTGCTGTGGCTGATCGATCTACCGGATGCGGTAGCCCAGGCGGCGCAGTACCTGCTCGTCCTTGCGCCAGTTCGAGACCACTTTGACCCACAGCTCCAGGAAAACCTTGGTGCCCAGCAGGGCTTCGATCTCCGGGCGGGCGCGCGACCCGATCTTCTTCAGCCGTTTGCCGTGTTTGCCGATCACGATGGCCTTCTGCGAATCGCGCTCTACGTAAATCGTCGCGCCGATATAGGTCATATCTTCACTGCGTTCCTTAAACTCGGTGATTTCGACGGCGATGACGTGCGGAATCTCTTCGCGGGTATTGAGCAGGGCCTGCTCCCGGACCAGTTCGGCGGCGATGTCGCGTTGATAGGTCTCCGTCACCTGGTCCGGGGGGAAGTAGCGCGGGCCTTCCGGCAGGATACCCAGCAGGCGTTTCAGCAGATCGTCGACGCCTAGTTCGCGTAAAGCGCTGATGGCGACCCAGTCCGCCGGGTTGACGAGCGCCAGATAGGCATCGATATGGTTTTGCAGTTTGTCCGGCGGTGCCAGGTCTATCTTGTTGATGCCCAGCAGCACGGTCGCCTGGGAGGCTGCTTCGGCGATTTGCGCCGCGATCATACGGTCGCCCGTGCCGGGGGCCTCCTGCGCTTCCACCACGAACAGGATGATGTCGGCGTCCTGCAGAGCTTGCCGGGCCACGTCCACCATAAACTGGCCGAGCTGGTGGCGTGGTTTGTGCAGACCGGGCGTATCGACGAACACGATCTGGGTGTCAGGCCGCGTCAGGATGCCCAGCTGGCGTACCCGCGTCGTCTGCGGTCGGGGGGAGACGATGGCAATCTTCTGGCCGAGCAGCTTGTTGATCAGCGTCGATTTGCCGACGTTTGGCCGCCCGATCACGGCCACGTAGCCGGAGCGATGATCCGCCGGGATATCCTCCAGCGGGCTGGGGCCCAGGTCGATCGGGTTGGTGTCTGGTTGGTCATTCATGCGGTTGTCGTTTCCGTCGCTTTCTTGGCCTCGCTGGCCTGGATGCGTGCCCACGTCCGGCAGAAGGAGCAGCTGTCCGGGCTGCTGGTCGGCTGTCCGCACCTATCGCAAGCGTGCAGGTCAGATGCCGCTCTCCTGGCGGTGAAGATACCATGTTCTTCGCGGGCGTGTAAGAAGCGCAGGTAAAACTGTTGTTTTGCGCCAGGACTCTGTGCTTCCAGTTGATTGAGCAGTTCTTTATGCTGGATGCTCTTGGCGCCGGCTGAGAACGGGCATTCCTCGTACATGTATTCGATGCCGCGCAGCAGGGCGTAGGCGGCCATTTCCCGCTCGTAAAAACGGAAGAGCGGCTTGACCTTTTTCGCCAGCCCGCCTTCGCTGGCCGGCAGCACCGGGCCTTGCCGTTCCAGGTAACTGACCGACCATTGCAGCGTGTTCCCAAACAGGGTGGCCGCTTCGTCATCCAGGTTGTGCCCGGTCGCCAGCACATCATAGCCGCTGTCCCGGGCCACGCGATTCATGACATGACGCCGGGTCAGCCCGCAGACCGAGCACGGCTTATACTTACGACGCGACACGATCTGGGCGGCCACCGGGATCGGCGTACCGTAAACCGCCCCCACGTCGACGGTGTGCAGCGTTAGATGGCGGGCTTCGGCGAACTGGCGGGCGCAGCGTGACGATTCGTCGGAATAGGCGATGCCCCCATCGATGCCCAGGCCGATGTACAGGCCATCCGCTTGATAGCCCAGGGCCAGCAGGATATCCCATAGCGCCAGGCTGTCTTTGCCGCCGGAGACAGCCACCAGCACGCGGTCCTCGAGCGTGAACATCTCGTACTTGTGGATGAAGCGTTCGGTTTGTTCCTGCACCCAGGCTACAAAATGATTCGGGCACAGGGCCAGCTTGTGCTGCCGCATATTGATGGCGGCCTGCAACGTGCATTTACGGCATTTCACAGTGTGTGCGACTCCCTGATCGACGGTGGTATTGTGTAGGAACGGGGGCGGTGGGAATAAGGTTCAGGCATGGTCTCACTGGCCGCCGGAAATCGTCGCGACCAGTCTGATGTGGTCGCCTGCCTGGAGGTAAACGTCGTCCGTAACCAGTTGGCCTTCCCGGACCGCCAGGACAGCCTCCGGGCTGAGTTGGCAGCGTTTGATGGCGTCGCGAATGGTCATCCTGGCGGGGACTTCGAACGTCTCTTTCCGGTAGGTCAGGGTGGCCGTACCCCTGGATTTATTCTGCGTCATCAGCGATCCAGTATGGTCTCGGCTGGCAGCTTGTCGTGGCAGAGGATTCTAACGCACGGCAGCCCGTCTGCCAAAGGCCGGAAACGTGCTTTCAACCGTCGAGCAGGCATCAGGTAAGCGCCGATTGCGGATTCACTGCTCCTCGGTTAGATTCCCCAAGGTTAACCGGGAGCTGTATGTCCACCGCAGGGCCGTGGGAAGTCCACATGACTGTATTTAACCACCTGAATCCACCAGCCGTGCTGGCCGGTTTTGTCGCCGGGCTGGGCTTGACGCCGTTGATCGGGCACACCTGGCCGATGGCGGCCTTTCCGCTTAGCGGAGGTTTGTGGCCGGTCGTGGGTGGACTGGTCGGCGCGGTGATTTTCCGGTGGCTGCATCGGCGCACGGGGTTGTTCGTCGCCCGGTGGGCGGCGCGCGAACCAGCGGCAGTAACCCGACAACTGGCCTGGACCTGGCTGCCGCTCTCTCTGATTGGCGTGAACCTGATCCTCGATTCGCGCCTGGCGTACCGCTGGCTGCCCGGCGGCTGGCCA
>DAOUEM010000164.1:0-34150 GCA_034430555.1 Anaerolineae bacterium
CGCTCTGCACGGTGAGGGCGGCGCTGGCGTTGTCGTTGGCCGGGACCGGGTCGGCCTGGTCGACGGCGGTGATGCTGGCGCTGTTGGCGATGGTCAAACCTGCCGTGCCTGCATTGACGGTCGCCGTCAGGGTCAGCACGGCGTTGGCCCCGGTGTTCAATGCGCCCACATCCCACAGGCCGGAGCCGTTGGTATAGGCGCCCTGGCTGGCTGCCGCGCCGATATAGGTCAAACCGGGGGGCAGCAGGTCCGTCACGCTGATGGTGGTGGCATTGTGTGGGCCGTTGTTGATGACCGTGACCGTGTAATTGACCGTCGCGCCTTCGTTCGGCGTGGCATCATCGACCAGCATACTGATGGCCAGGTCCGCCGCCTGCACGACAATCGCCACGCTCGCGGTATCGTTGGCCGGATTGCCATCACCCAGGCTGCTGGCGGTGACGGTTGCCGTATTGATGATCGTTGAGCTGGCGGTGCCCGCGTTGACCTGCGCGCCAAGCGTCAGGGTGGCGCTGGCCCCACTGGTCAGCGCGCCGACGGCCCAATCGCCGCTGCCGCCGTTATAGGTACCCTGGCTGGGCGTGCTGACGACCAGCGTCAGCCCGACGGGCAGCAGGTCGTTCACCACGATGCCGGTCGTATCGTTGGGGCCGTTATTGGTCACGGTGAGGATATAACTGACCGCCCCCAGTTCCAGCGGCGCGGGGTCATCGACTCCCAGGCTGAGGCCCAGGTCGGCGCTCTGCACGAGCAGCAGCGCGGCCGCGCTGTTATTGGCGGCGTTCGGGTCGACCTGGTCCACGGCGCTGATATTGGCGATATTGGTGATGGACTGGCCCGCCGTGCCCGCGTTGACGGTGGCGTTGAGCGTCAGGGTGGCGGTGGCCCCGTTGAGCAGGCTGCCGATGGTCCACTGGCCGGATACGCTGTCATAAATGCCCTGGCTGGGCAGGTCGCCGCTGTAGGTCAGGCCCGCCGGCAGCAGGTCCAGCAGGCCGACGTTGGTGGCGTCGTCCGGGCCGGTATTGACGACGGTGATCGTGTAGATGACCGGGTCCACTTCGCGCGGCGCAGGGTCGTCCACGGTGTTGCTGACGATGAGATCGGTGCTGGGCAGGGCCGGCAGGGCGACGGTGATCGCCTGGCTGGCGCTGTTGTTGCCCCCGTTGGGATCGGCGGGCGCGGCGGACGTGATGCTGGCTGCGTTGGTGATCGTATTACCGGCGGTGCCCGCATCCACCCAGGCCGACAGCGACAGCGTGGCGGAAGCGCCGCTGTTCAGGCCGCCCACGTTCCACTGACCGGAGCCACTGTTGTAGCTGCCCAGGCTGGCCGCCGACCCGCTGTAGGTCAGGCCGGGCGGCAGCGCATCGCTCACCACGATGCCGGACGCCGCGTCCGGGCCGTTATTGGCAATGGTGATGGTGAAGGTGATACCGTTGCCCTCGCTGGGCGTCGGGTTGTTCACCGACTTGCTCAGGGAGAGGTCGGCGCTGGGCGGCGGCGGGGCCAGGATATTCAGCGTGAGGCTGGTGGTATTGTTGCCGGTGTTGAAGTCCGCCAGGTCGTTGGCGGTCACCGTCGCCGTGTTGGTGACGGAACTGCCGCCCAGCCCTGCGCCGACCACGGCGTTCAGGGTCAGGGTGGCGCCGATCCCGTTGGTCAGGCTGCCTACCGACCAGCGGCCCGAAGCCGGGTCGTAGGTGCCCTGGCCCGGTATGGCGGATGCCAGCGTCAGGCCAGCCGGCAGCAGATCGGTGACCTGCACGCCGGTCGTCGCGCTGGGGCCGGTATTGGTCAGCGTGATATTGAAGGAAACCGTCGCGCCTTCCAGGGGAGCCGGGTTGCTGGCCGACATGCTGAGCGCCAGGTCGGCGCTGCCCGGCGAGGCGACGGCGCTGGCCACGGTGATGGTCACGCTGGCGGTGTCGCTGCCCAGGGGGCCGGTCACGAACAGGCTGACGGTGTACGTGCCCGGCGCGTTAAAGGTATAGATCGGCGCGGGCAGCGTGCTGGAGCCGAACGAATCGCCAAAATCCCACAGGTAGGAGTCAATAATGCCTGTCGACAGGTCATTGAAGGTCACCGTCAGCGGGGCAGTGCCGGAGGTCGGTGCTGCCGAGAAAATGGCCTCCGGCGGCTGTGCTTCGGTAGCGGTGGGCGTCGGCGTTTCGGAGCCGTTAAAGGTGGGCGTCAGGGTCGGGGTGGGCGTTACCGACGGCGTGTAGCTGATCACCGGGATCGGAACGGTGGGCGTCTCGGTCGCCACCAGATCGGGCGGCTGCGATGGTTCGGCGGTCGCCGCGGCAGTGGCCGGGGCCGTACCGCTGTCGGCGACGGCTGTGCCGACCGGTAGTTCGCCAAAAGACACGCCAAATTCATCTGCGGCCACTGCGGTGAGCAGGGACGGATCGACCGCCGCGTACCGCTCCCACGGCCAGGGCTGGTAGTCGGCGGTGTGCAGCGGCTCGACCTGGGTATCCAGGGCCGCCGGGCGCGAAAAAAATACCCCGGCCTGCGCGCAGCAGAAGACCGAGGCGAACATCAGGGCCAGGGGAAGCAGGAGAATCCAGCGATGACGGCGGGTTTCTTCTTCAGGGTCCTGTTCGGGTGAATAGGGCATCGCCTCTGGTACCTGCACAGCTATTTCCTCTGGCGAGTCGGCAACTGAAGGGTCACCGTCGTCCCTAGATTGGGCTCGCTCTCCAGTGTTATTGTACCATTGTGAGCCTCAATGATTTGTTTGGCAAGGTAAAGGCCCAGGCCTAACCCGCGCGCGTCGGTCGGTCCTGCATCCGCCGAGCGCCCGCGATACATGCGCTCGAATACCTTCTCCAACTCGTCCTGGTCAATGCCGACACCGCTGTCCACGATGATGACGATGGCCTGCCCATTTTCGATCTTCGCCCGCACTTCGATCCAGCCGCCGGGCAGCGTATAACTCCACGAGTTGCGCAGGATATGCTCGAAGGCCTGGCCCAGGCGCATGGCGTCGCCATCGATCGGCAGGTCGGCTGAGGCCAGAATCTGCGACCAGAGTTTTAAGTCACGGTTAGCGATCTGGGGCTTCATCTTGTCCATGACTTCCATCAGGATGTCGGACAGCACCATTTTGTCCACGTCGATGGTGAACTTACTGGAGACGATGGCGCTCACGTCGATCACCTGGTTGACCATGCGTTCCAGCGTGGAGAGGTGATCGACGGCGCTGCCGATGAAGCCGACGCTCTGCTCATTCAATTGTTTCTGGCCCACCATCTGCACCATCTCGACGTAGCCGCGCGCGGCGGTGAGCGGCGTGCGCAGTTCGTGGGAGAGCTGCAAGATCATCTCGTCTTTGACGCGCTCGACTTCCATGATGGAGGTGATGTCGTGGAAGACCAGCACGTAACCGAGCAGCTCGCCGCTGCGCATGTTGACGGGCGTCGCCAGGGTATTGTAGAAGCCGCCGACCAGCTCGATGGTTTGCGGCTCGGACAGTTGATCCGGGCGGCGGGCCAGCGAGTTAAACAGGCTGAAGGCTTCCGCGTCCACCTGCACCTTTTGCAGCAGGTGCTCGGCGGCCGGGTTCAGCAGGATGGGCTTGCCGGTGGGATTCATCACGATCACGGCGTCGCTGATGCTGGTCAGCACGGCCTCGCGCTGGGCCGTCTGCTCCAGCTGGGCGACATACAGCCGGTTGATTTCCCGGCTGCGGGCCACCAGCTGGTCGGTCATGTGGTCGAAGGACACGCTCAGCTCGCCCAGTTCGTCCGGCGTATCCAGCCCGACCCGGCGCGACAGGTCGCCGGCGCGGATGGCGCGGGTGGTATCTACCAGGCGCTCCACGGGCCGGACAATGGAACGGGTCACCAGGATGCCCGTGCCGGCCACGATGGCGAACAGCAGGGCGAACAACAGCGCGAAGGTATCGCGGCTGACGCCGATTCGTTCGGCCACGAAGTCGCTGGGCAGGGCTACCATCAGCAGGCCAAACGGCTCGCTGCGCAAATCGAAGGTGGCAAAAAGCGACTGGTAATCCAGCTCGCCAATGGTTTTTTCTACCACCGGGGTGAGGCCCGCCTGTATCTGGACGCGCGTCTCTTCCGCTTCAGTGGGGGGGATGGCCAGCGAGGTCACGTTCAGCGACCGGAAGGTCGTGCCCAGGACCTGGCCGTCATTACTGTAGATGTTCAGCTCGGACAGCGACTGCTGGCTGATACGGACGGTCAGGCTGTCCATCATGATGCCGATGCTGAGGCCCCCGACCGGCACCCCGTCGCGGCTGGTATCGATCACCGGGGCGGTGATGTAAACCGTGTGGTTCAACAGCGGGTCCTGGATGATATCCGTGTATTTATCGCCCTGTGCATCGACGGCCCCGAACAAGTTTTGCACGCTGCGCCAGCTTTGCACGCTGGTCAGGTGCGGGCTGGCATCATAGGCCGTGATCGAAGCATTTCGATCACGGCGAATCTGGTACATGATGTGGCCTTCAAGGTCAAAGGCCAGCACGGAGTCGACCCCGGCGTTGGCCGCCAGCGGGCGCAGGAGGCGATCCAGCGCGGCGGCATCACGGTTGGTGAACGCTTCGGCCACGCCATCCGTGAAGGCCATCAGGCGCAGCGTCGCGATCTGCTGATCTTCGATCTCGACGACGGCGTTTTTAGCGGCGATGGCGCTGTCCACCAGCTGGTTGTTCAGGCGTTCCTGGATGCTGCCGGCGACCAGGCGCGTCACGATAAAAACGCCAACTCCGGCGATCAGCACAATGGTCAGGAGGAAGGGTGCCGTGACTCGAGCGGAGATACGGGGATAAAAACGCTTATAAAAGTCCTTGTTGGTGATCTGCCCTTGCCTAGCCATTCAGCCGCCACACTCGTTTGCGCTGACAATAAGGAGGATGGGTTCCATCGCTGCTATCAGACAGAAAGACGCTCACGCGCCGCTGCTGTCTGGGCGGTTATGCCTGCTGCTGGTTTCCATGACCGGTCCTGTCGGCTACAGGAGAAGGGCTGCCACACGGATGCCGATACATGACTCAGTGGGCCTGGGTCCGGTGTTCGTAACTTTCTTTGGCCAGCGGCAGTAGTTTCTGGATGGCATCCATCACATGCCAGGGCTTGGGCATCCACTTGCAGCCCAGGTTAGCCAGCAGCGCCGGGTTGGGCCGGCGATAGGCAGACGTGATCACGATGGCGCCATCGCAGCCCAGGTCGCGGATTTTCTGCGCGACTTCCATGCCGTCCATGGTACCGGGCACCCGGATATCCAGGATGAAGAGGTCGATCTCTTTGGAATGGTCGGTAATATGAGTGACGGCGTCGTCACTCCTGATGAACTGTTGGACGTTCACTGTCGGATCGGCGGTCGTCAGGACGAACTTGAGCACTTCCCGCAGTGGACCATCATCTTCCAGGTGTACGATCTGCATCTTGTATGACCCCCGTGACTGAAATACAGTCCAAACCCTGTATCTCTATGATAACTGATAATTTGCGAACAGTTGTGAAAATTCCATGAATCTTTGCAGGCCTTCATTTATAGGTATGGCAGCCACCAGGCCAGTGTGCCCGCCGCCATCCTTCGCCTGAGTGCCCGGGTGACCCTGCGCGAACTACCGGCCCTGCCCGATTATAGGGGATTTCCGCGAATTTGGTTATTAGTATCCTACAGATCGCTAGGTAGTGCTACCACGTGCCCTCTTACCACCACCGGGGGCGGTTTTCAGTTGGGGGGTACGGCGGCCTGGCAGCGCCCGGCGACGATGTCACAGGCGGCGATCGTCTGGCCGTCCCACAGCACGCGGAACTGCCCCTCCCCGGTCCAGAAGGCTTTGGTTTCTCCACGGGCCAGCACGAAGGTGGCGCTGGAGCGGCAGCCACCCGGCCTGGCTGGCTCCTCCACGTCGATGAACACGATCTCCATACAGGTGTACGGCTCCAGCGTCTGGTAAATCCAGCGGCGGCCCTCGAAGCGATCCGGTCCCCCCACCCGCTCGAACACGATCGGGCCGACCGTGATACGCCGGTCCGATTGGCTGACCCAGTAAAACGCATCGGCGTCGTAGACGAACTCGACCGGCAGCCAGAAGCCCGGCGCGGGGGTGGGGGCGCTACTCCCTATCATTGATGGCGCAGATGGCAGCACGATCACGGCGATCAGCGCGACCACGGCGATCAAGACGACCAGCGTCACCCAGCGAGGGAAGCGGCGGGCGCGGCGGGCGCTGTCTTCGCGCAGGGCGAATTCCAGGTAAAATTGCCAGGTGCCATCCGGGAAGGCGGCGTCGAGGTCTTTACCGGCCAGGCGCAGCAGTTGCTGGTAAGCGTAGAGCACGGCCGCCGGCCCGGCGAAAAAGGCGGCGTAAACCACCTCGTCCAGCGAGTGACGCACGCCCCGGAACAGCAGGTCGATGTGTTTGCGCGACTCGCCAACCGAAACGCGCCGCCCCTTGACGTTGGCCAGCCCGGTCAGGATCATGGCCGGCACGTTGCCCGCCGGCACGACGCGCGCCACCTCGTCCGCCAGGTGCTCGATCTCCGGCAGGGGCAGGCTGGAAAGCTTGCGAAAGCGCACCGTGCTGGCGACGGTATGTGCAGATCGTTGAATGTTTTGACGGAGGCCTCGTGTAAGGCGTGCGGGGTATCATCGCGGGTCATGGGGGCAGGAAGCTCCAGTGAAAGCGCTCACCAATACGTCCAGGCACGATCCGTAACGGCCCGTGCTTGATTATAGGCTGCCCGCCGGACGGCACAACCCGAAGGAGATCGAAGAGGGTGGTTACGCGGAATCCAGGTCCAACCACAGCACCTGGTAGGGGGCCAGTTCTGCCGGGGAAGTCACCGCGGCCCCGCCGAGCAGGTCCGGCGCGGAGCCGGCCACGTACTCGCCCAGGTCGACGGTTTGCGGCTGCCCGGTGACGTTAAACAGCGCCAGTAAACGCTGGGCGCCGTCAACCGCCGTGCGTAACAGGGCGAATACCCCGTCGTTGCCCAGGTCGAGCGCCTGCTGCGCGGCATTGGGATGGAAGGCCGGCTGCCGGATTCGCGTCGCGATCAGGGCGGTATAAGCGCCGAAGACCTTTGCTCGGAACGACTCCGGGTCGGCCAAATCTGCTGTGACGGCCTCGTAGGCCAGCTTCTCGCGGTTGATCGTGCGGTTGTGGCCGGTCTGTGCCCGTCCCTCGACCCAGTTGTGGGAGCCGAGCAGGCTGTGGAGGTAGATGCCCGGCACGCCCGCCAGCGCCAGTTGGATGGCCTGCGAAACCATAAACCGCCGCACCTGCACCTCGAGCGGCTGGGCGGGATCGGCCACCGCGTCGACGTAGGTCACGTTCAATTCGTACGGACTCTGGTTGCCGTCGCTGTCCCGCTTGTAGGAGACACGTCCGTCGCGCGCTTCAACCTGCGCGATCAAGGCGGCCAGTTCCTCCGCGTCCAGGATGCCTTCCACCGGGCGCACGCCGATCCCGTCGTGCGAGGCCGTGAAGTTGAAGAACGTAGTGCGGTCGGAGGGCGTCGTCAGCGTGTTGACCCAGGCCCGCAGCTTGGCGGCCTCCCCGGCCAGCAGCGTGTGGAACAGCAGCGGCGGCAGCGTGAAGTTGTAGACCATCTGCGCTTCGTCGGCCCCGCTGCCGAAGTAAGCGACGTTCTCGTCGTGGGGTACGTTGGTCTCGGTGATGAGCAGCACGCCCGGCGCGACCACGTCCAGCACGGCCCGCATCAGGCGGACCACGGCGTGCACCTCCGGCAGGTGGATGCCGCTGCTGCCGACCGTCTTCCACAGGTAGGCGATGGCGTCCAGCCGGATCATACGCGCCCCCTTGCCCACGTAATAGAGCAGCACGTCCAGCATACGCAGCAGGGTGTCCGGCTGGCGGAAGTCGAGGTCGACCTGGTCGGCGCTGAAGGTCGTCCACACGTGCACCGTCTCGCCGCTGTCTGTGCGGAAGGGCGTCAGCAGCGGGTGGGCGCGGGGCCGGGTGATGCTGCTCAGGTCGGCGCCTGGCGATTCGGCCCGGAACAGGCCGCGGTAGGCCGGGTCGTCCGCCAGGAAGCGCCGGAACCACTCGCTCTGGGCGGACATGTGGTTGAACACGGCATCGACCATCAGGCCGAAGTCCGCGCCCAGCCGCTGGATGTCGTCCCAATCGCCCAGGACCGGGTCGACGGCGTAATAATCGAGGATGGAGAAGCCGTCGTCGGAGGAATAGGGGAAAAACGGCAGGATGTGGATGGTCGAGATAAGTCCGGACAGCCTGTTCCTGGCGAAGTCGCCCAGGGTTTGCAGCGGCGGCTGGCCCGCCTGCCGCAGCGAGTCGCCGTACGTGATCAGCACCACGTCGGCGGCGGCGAAGGGTGGCCCCTCGGCAGGCATGCGATCCGGCAGATCGGCCTGGAATTCGGCCAGTCGTTTTTTCAGCCGCTCGTAAACGGCAGCCGCCTGGTCGGCAGGATAAATCTTGGTCAGGGTCTGTTTGATTTGAACGGTCATATCATCCAGTGATGGTGTGCAGCGCCTCGGTCAGCGTCCGGCGCAGGGCGGTATAGGAAAAATGCTGCAGGCCTACTTCGTAATTGTGGGCGGTCATGGCTTCTCGTGGGCCGGCCTTATCGATGATGGCGCGGGTTTGGGCCAGGACTTCCGGCGTGATGTCGTGGTAAAACTCCACCGCCTGCACGCCCGCTGGTTTGATGTCGGACAGGTACACCGGATAGGTGTGGACCACCAGCGGCTTGCGGAAGTACAGCGTCTCGATCAGGGCGTTGCCGAAGCCCTCGTAAACGCTGGGGTAGGTGATGAGGTGGGCGTGGGGATAGATGTCCCACAGGGTATAGACCCGGTGCCCGTCCACACTGCCCCGCCCCGAACCCACGTACGGCCCGATGAACTTATACCGTATTCCGGCGCGGTCGGCCTCTTCTCGCAGCCAGGGGCCGTAGGCCGTCGGCTCGTCGCCCTCGTAGCCGGTGACCAGGAAGACCAGGCGTGGGTCGTCCAGCTTGCGCATCAGTTCGATGGCTTTTTCGATGGCCTTGCGCCGGATGATGCGGGTCGGCTGCAGGACGATCAGGTCGTCGTCGCTGAGGCCCAACTCCCCCCGGAAGGTGCTGGCGTAGTCGTCGGGCGGCGGGGGCGGCGTGGCGAAGTCAAACACGTTGGGCAGATAAAAGGCCTGGAGGCCGCGCCAGGCGTACAGCCGCCGCTGCATCACGCGGTTGATCACCATGTGCTGGGCCGTCCCCAGGCGGGGCGGGAAGGCCTCGTCCAGGATGTCCTGGATGCCGTTGTTGACGAACCGGTCGCGTTCCCAGTAAAAGTCGTGGTGGTGGCACAGCGCCTTGATCTGCCGCCGTTTGATGGTCTCGGCGATGGCGATACCCAGGGCGATATTCATCGGGATGCAGGAGGCATTCTGCGGCACGATCAGGTCGATGTCGTACTCGTCGATGAAGGCGTCGAGCGACTCGCGCAGGCTGTCGGCGTCGGCGTAGATGCGCCGGAACAGGTCGGGCGAGGGGTTCGGGTCGCGGAAGGCCTCATCGTGGATGGCCCTGGCGCGCGGGTCGGTGAAGTGCATGGCCGGGACCAGCTGGCCCGGCGGGCCGTCCGGGTCCAGTTCGCCGGCGCAGTAAAACGACCGGTGCCCCATCTCCGCCAGGACCCGAACCAACTTGGCAGTTTCCAGGCTGACGCCGTCCACGCCGGCCAGCCGCGTCGAGATAAAGCCGATGTTCATGAGGCTCCCCTGGGCAGGTGTAGGGACGATTTTGGTGCTGCCAGAGTTTAACCTATGCCGCCGCCCTGGAACAGGGTGCGCGGGACGAGCAGGCGATGGCCCAATAACAAAAATAACCGGAGTCGATTTGTGGTGTTTGTCGTTTGGGTTTCTTGGGGTCAGAACCGCGTGGCCCGCGGCCTGATCGGGATCACACGGATTGCGTAAAAACGGCTGGTTTCAGGCCATGATCACTGAATCGGGCATAGACGCTGACGCGCGGTGATCTCTTACGGCGACAGGTCCCTCACCTGGTTGGCGCTTCTACCCTGGTCACAAGAAGCCTGGAGTAGCGATAATCCTGTCCGTTAAGCCCTGAAATGGTTGCCGCGACCCGCGCCTATGCCCATGTATTTTATTGTACGCCCTAAAGTACAGGATTTCGGTTTGCTTTATATTTTTCAGGAAAAATTCACAAAACGAAATGCCTGCCGGTAAGATCAGGCATAAGGGATGGTGTATTGTCAGGAGGCGGCGGCAAACCCCAGGTGCAGGCGTGCGGATGACGGGATGACTGTACGCCCGCACCCAGGGGGTGAATCAGAGGTAGCCTTCCAGGAAGTTGCCGACCTCGGCCATGGAAAACACCGGGCCGTCCACGCAGATCAGCTTCTCGCCCAGGTTGCAGCGCCCGCACTTGCCGATGCCGCAGTGCATGCGGGCTTCCAGCGTGACGTAGCGCTGTTCCGGTTCGAAGCCGAGCTTATCCAGCAGCCGGTCCGCGTAGTAGATCATGATCGGCGGCCCGCAGGTGATGGCCACGGTGTCGTCCGGCGAGGGATCGAGACGGGCCAGCAGGTCGGTGATCAGGCCGACGTCGTCCTGCCAGCCTTCGTCGGCTTCGTCAACTGTCAGGTGGAGGTCGGTGCGCGCCGCGCCGCGCCAGGACTCGTACTCCTCGCGGAAGAGCAGCAGCGATGGGTGGCGGGCCGCCCACAGGATGGTCAGGCGGCCGTAATCGGCGCGGTGATCGAATACCGTTTGCAGCACGGGGCGCAGCGGCGCGCCGCCGACCCCGCCGCCCAGCACCAGCAGGTCTTTGCCCTGGAAGTCGTCCATGGGGAAGCTGTTGCCGAGCGGGCCGCGCACGCCGACGATGTCGCCCTCGCCCATCTCGTGCAGCTCGGTGGTGACCGCGCCCCAGCGCTGCACGGCGAACTGGAGCACGCTGCCGCGCCCCGGCGTCGAGGCGATGCCGAAGGGCGCTTCCCCCACGCCAAATGCGGAGACGAAGGCGAACTGGCCCGGCCGGTAATCGGCGAACTGCTCGCCGCCGTCGAGCAGCTCGACGCCCAACAGCTTGATCTCCGGGGCCATGTCCCGCACCTCGACCAGTCGGCCCAGGCTGGGCAGCATGGCGTTGCTGCCGTTGAGGTGGATGGTATCCTGAACCAGAGTCACGGCGTCACCTCCGCTACATGGGACAGAACCTCGGTGATGTCGATGTTGACCGGGCAGGAGTCGATGCAGCGACCGCAGCCGGTGCAGGCCAGCGGCCCGTACTGCGCCGGGTAGTAATTAAACTTGCAGAAGAAGCGGTTGCGCAGGCGGTCGCCTTTGGCCGCGCGGGGATTGTGCCCGCCGGCGATACGTCGGTAGACCTCGCCCGCGCAGCTGTCCCAGCAGCGTACTCTATCGAAGTAGCCGTTGCCGGCGGCGGCGTGCTCGTCCCGCACGTCGAAGCAGCGGCAGGTCGGGCACACGTAAGCGCAGATGCGGCAGCTCAGGCAGCGCTCGGCCATCTCCGACCAGTAGTCGTCGCTGAACAGGGCCGGCCAGGCTTCCGCCGCCGGGACGGGGATATCTTCCACCAGGAGGGGCGGGGGCGGCTCGCCGGGTCGTTCTGCCAGCGGCAGATCGGCCAGCAGCGCCTGCCCTTTCTCGCTGATGACCTGCACGGCGTAACCCCCGTCGACGGGCGTGAGCATGAGGTCCATGCCGGTGCTGTCATCCGGCGCGCCGCCGACGCTGGTGCAAAAACACGTCTCGCCCATCTGCGTGCAGGCCAGCCCGACCAGCGTCGTATCGGCCCGCCGCTGGGCGTAATAGCAGTCCATCGGCTCGGTCTGGATGAAGGCTGCATCCAGCGCCCGGATGCCGGCCACGTCGCAGGGGCGCACGCCAAACAGCACGCGTTTGCCCGCCGGCAGGACCGTTTCCACCTGGACCTGCCCCCCGTTTATGGCGATGGTCAGCAGGCGCTCCGTGGCCGGGAAAAAGACGTCCTTGGCGGAGAGCACCGGCCGGACGTAGTCCAGCACGACTTCGGCGGCCCCCTGCACCGGTTGGTAGAGCAGCACGCCGTCGACATCTTTGGGGGCGATGAGGGTCTGGGCGGCAGCCAGGGTATCCAGCCAGCCGGCCAGTTGATCGGGACTCATGATCTGCATTGGTTCAGCCCTCCTCCCCGCTTAAGATGGTCGTGATGGGCGATGGCACCGGCTCCAGCCCGGCCCGGTAGCCGAACGTTTCCTGCATCGTTTGGGCCAGCTTGCGGTTCAGCAGCCCGACCGGGATGTTCACCGGGCAGACGCGCGTGCACTCGTCGCAGCCGATGCAGCGCCCCGCCAGGTGATAGGCCCGCCCCAGGTGGAAGGTCCGCTTTTCGTTCAGCCCGATGCCCATCCCCACGAACAGCGAGTCGTCGCGCTCGTAGAGGCAGGTCGGGCAGTTGCACATCGGGCAGACCTGGCGGCAGGCGTAACAGCGCAGGCAGCGGTCGAAATGACTCAGCCAGAACTCGGCCCGTTCGGCGGGCGACATGGCGTCCAGCGCGGCCAGGTCGGTATCGTCGTCGATGGCTTCCACGGCTGGCGCTTCCCCGACCAGCGTGTCGTAGACGACCGGCGTGCGTTCGTCGCAGCGCTGGCAGCGGGCTTGCAGCGTGATACCGTCGGTTCGGCCAAAGCCGGCTCCTTCCAGGATGCCGTCGCAGGCCACGCCGATGACGTGCACCTTGTCCCGCGTGATCTGGTGTTCGGCCAGCAGCATGTTGATGGCGCGGCTGTCGCACGGTTTGACCACCACCGCCACCGGCGGCGGTTCTTCATGGCTGATGTGGCGCAGACGGTCGCGCAGATAGGTCGTCAGGTTGTGGGTGCAGGACGAATTCCAGACCAGCCGCTCGGTCTCCTCCGCCCGGGTGATGAAGGCCGGGCGCGTGCGACCGCGCGGGCCGACCTCGTAGCCGATCACACAGGCCACCTGGCCGCTGGCCAGCAGGTCGCGCGCCTTGTCCTGTATCGTTAACGTATGGCTCATGGTCAGTCTCCCGCTTCTGCCGGCATCGTCTTGAGCGCGCCCACCAGCGAGCCGCCGTTCTGCCGCCAGGTGCAGGGTCCCAGCGCCGCGACCGCTGCCGTGAACTCGGTGACCAGCTTGGCGTAACGCTCCCCTTCGGAAGCGGAGACCCAGTCCAGGCGCAGACGCTCCGGCTCCAGCCCGGCGAACGTCATCAACTCGTGCAGGACGGGCATGCGCTTGGCGGCGCGGTGATTGCCGTTGTCGTAGTGGCACTCGCCGATGTGACAGCCCAGCACCAGCACGCCGTCCGCGCCCTGGTCGAAGGCGCGCATGACCAGCTCCGGCGAGACCCGTCCGGAGCACGGCACGCGCACCGTCCGCAGGTTGTAGGGGGACTTCAGGCGGGAGGTCCCGGCCAGGTCCGCGCCGGTATAACTGCACCAGGTACAGAGAAAACCGACGATTTTGGGTTGGTACATGGTTACACTCCCTCCCAGGCGGCCAGCATGCCATCCAGCTCGGCGAGAATCTGGCGGTCGTTGAAGTGGATCAGGGTCATCGCCTTGTTGGGGCAGGCGGCGGCGCACGTCCCGCAGCCCTTACACTGGTAGGTGTTGACCACAGCCCGTCCATCTTCCAGCGTGACAGCCTGGTAGGGGCAGGCGGCGACGCATTGACCACAGCCCACGCAGGCCGCCGGGTTGACGGTCGCCACGGACGGGTCCAGGTAAACCACGCCCTGGTCGATCAGTGACAGCGCGGCGGCGGCAGCGCCCCCGGCCTGGGCTACCGTGTCCGGGATGTCCTTGGGACTCTGGCAGGCGCCCGCCAGGAAGATGCCGTCGGTGGCCGTCTCCACGGGGGCCAGCTTGGGATGCCGCTCCAGGAAAAAGCCGTCCGGGCTGCGGCTGATGCCAAATCGCCCGGCGACCTGGGCGGCGTCGGCCTGCGGCTCGAAGCCCGTCGCCAGGATCACCATGTCCGCTTCCACGTGGTCCGGCTGGTTGTAGAAACGCTCGTTCCAGCACACCTGCAGGTGGCCGTTGCAGCGCTCGACGGCCTGCACCCGGCCATGGTAAAAGTTGACGCCCTTCTGCCGCGTGCGGTTGTAAAACTCCTCGTAGTCTTTGCCAAAGGCGCGCATGTCGCGGTAGATCTCGTACACCTCGGCGTCGACGTATTCCCGCACCAGTTGGGCCATTTTGAGCGAGTACATGCAGCAGGCGCGCGAGCAGTATTCGTGGTAGTGTTCGTCGCGGCTGCCCACGCAGTGGATGATGGCGACGCTCCTGGGCGGCTGGCCGTTTTTGAGCAGCACGTGCCCGGCCGTCGGCCCGCTGGTGTTGATCATCCGCTCGAATTCCAGCGCCGTGATCACGTTGTCCAGCCGCTTGTAGCCGTATTCCGGGGCGATGCTGGGATCGAAGTCCTGGAAGCCGGTCGCCAGGATGATCGCGCCGACCGTGAAGTCCTCGTATTGAGGCGGCATGTTGTGGTTGATGGCGCCCCGGTCGCAGGCGGCCACACATTCCAGGCACTCGGCGCATACGCCGCACTGCACGCAGCGCTCGGCTTCGGCCAGCGCTTCCTGCTCGGTGAGCGCCAGGTCCACCTCAGAGAAGTTGTTGCGCCGTTCTTCGGGCGAGATCGTGCCGATCGGGACGCGCGGCAAATCGGAGGCCACGCCCTGCGCGATCTTGGCCCAGACCTCCTCCTCCGTCAGCGTGACCGTGGGCGGCTTGTGCGGTTCCGGGATGCCCCGGTCGCCGCGCAGATAACGGTCCACGCAGCGGGCGGCATGATGGCCTTCCGCGATGGCATCCACCACGAAAAAGGTGGTGCCGCGCCGCACGTCCCCGGCGGTGAAGACACCGGGACGGGTGGTCATCATCTCGTCGTCGGCGAAGAGGCCGATCGGGTAGCGAGTGGCGATGCTGCCGTCGTCCGGCAAGAAGTTAAAGTCCGGCCGCTGGCCCAGCGCCCAGATCACCATGTCGCCGGGGATGATGTGGTCTGTGCCGGGCAGTTCCTTGACCTGGCGCTGGCCATCTACGATGTCCCCGACTTCGGCTTCCAGGCAGCGGATGCCCACGATTTCGCCGTCCTCGATCACGACCTCCTTGAAGACGCGGCTGCGGATGATCTCGACGCCTTCGGCCTGCGCCTCATGAATCTCGTTGAAGGAGGCCCGCATGCCCCGGCAGACGATCTTGACCGCCGGTTCGCCCAGCCGCACGGCGACTCGGGCTGAGTCGAGGGCCACGTCGCCCGCCCCCAGCACGATAATGTCGCGGCCGCTGAGATCGATCTGCTCGCCCAGCGCGACCCGCCGCAGCAATTCCAGGCTGAGCCAGTTGTTGGGGTGATCCGCGCCGGGGATGCCCAGCTTGATCGCTTTGTGCGCGCCGGTGGCGACCAGCACGGCGTCGTAACCCTGGTTCAGCAGGCCGGGGAGGTCGTCCACCCAGGTGTTGAGCTGGATGTCGACGCCCTCGTCTATGATCTGCCTGATCTCCCAGTCGAGCAGCTCGAA
The DNA here is from genome assembly GCA_034430555.1 of Anaerolineae bacterium. GTDB lineage: Bacteria > Chloroflexota > Anaerolineae > Aggregatilineales > Ch27 > DAOTXK01. The sequence continues at coordinate 15,537 of DAOUEM010000164.1, forward strand.
GGGCATCCGGTGGGCCGGGATGCCCACCCGCATCATGCCGCCCGCCACCGCCTGGTCGTCGAAGACCTTGACCTGGTGTCCCAGCCGGACGAGGTCCAGCCCGGCGGTCAGGCCGGCCGGCCCTGCGCCGATGATGGCGACCTTGTGGCCGGTCGGCGGTGGATGGTGCTGGAAGGGCGTGCCGATGATCGACTTATCCCGCATAGTGGACAGCTCGTCGCGGTGGTCATAAGCCCAGTCCGCCACGAATCGCTTCAATCCCATGATGTTCACCGGCTCGTCGACCAGGCCCCGGCTGCACGCTTCCTCGCAGGGGTGGTTGCACACCCGTCCGCAGACCGAGGGGAAGGGGTGCTCCCGCCGGATGGCCCAGTAGGCGTCGGCGTAACGTCCTTCGCGGATCAGGGCGATGTACCCCATGGCCCGCTGGTCGGCCGGGCAGGCGTCGCGGCAGGGGGCTACGCCGAGCTTTTCGATGGTGAAGACGTTGGGCACGGCCTGGGCTGACTGGCGGTAGGTGGCCTTCTGTGTGCTCATGCCCAGGTCGAAGGGATTTGGCAGCGTAATCGGGCAGACGTCCGCGCACTGGGCGCAGCCGGTGCACAGCGACTCGTCGATATAGCGGGGCTTGCGCTTCACGCGGACTTTAAAGTTGCCCACGTAACCGGAAACCGATTCGACTTCGCTGTAGGTCAGCAGGTGAATGTTTTTGTGGCGTCCCACGGACACCGTCTTGGGCGTGAGAATTCAAGCCGCACAGTCGAGCGTGGGGAACGTTTTGTAGAGCTGGGCCATGTGCCCGCCGATACTCGGTTCCCGCTCGACCAGGTACACCTGCTTGCCGGCGTCGGCCAGCCGTAAAGCCGCTTCGATGCCCGCGATACCGGCCCCCACCACCAGCGCGGCGGGGTTCATCGCCACCTCGCGCACCTGGAGCGGGTCGTGGCGGCGCACGCGGCGTACTGCCGCCTCGATCATGCCGCACGCCTTGGCCGTCGCCTCGTCCCGGTCATCGATCACCCACGAGCACTGCTCGCGGATGTTCGCCATCTGGAAGTAAAAGGGATTGAGGCCGGCTTCGGCGCAGGCCCGGCGGAAGGTCGGCTCGTGCATCAGGGGCGAGCACGAGGCCACCACCACCCGGTTCAGGCCCAGGGCTGCGATGTCCTGCTTGATCAGGTCCTGGCCGGGATCGGAGCACATGTAGCTGTACTCCCGCGCCAGGACCACGCCGTCCAACCCGTCGGCGTAGTCGGCCACGGCTTCCACGTCGACCGTGGCGGCGATGTTGGTGCCGCAGCGGCAGACGTACACGCCGGTTCTGACTTTGCTATGATTCATAAGACCGCCTCCTGTTCCAGGGTGTAGAAGGGCAGTAAGGCGCCTTCAATTTCGGCCATGACCTGCTCAAAAGTAAAACCGCGCTGCGTTGCCACACCGGAGGGACAGCACGCCACGCAGGTGCCGCAGCCCTTGCACAGCACCTCGTTCACCTGGGAGACTATGCGCCCGTTGAGGTTGATCGTCTGGATGGCGTGGTAGGGGCACTGGTTCAGGCAGGTTAAGCACCCGCTGCACCGCTCCGCGTCGATATAAGCCGTGAACGGTTCCAGTGTCACCGAGCCGGCGTCCATCATGGAGAGGGCCACTGCTGCCGCCGCGCCGCCCTGGGCCACGCTGTCCGGGATGTCCTTGGGACTCTGGCAGGTCCCGGCCAGGAAGACGCCGTCGGTGGCCGTCTCCACGGGGGCCAGCTTGGGATGTCGCTCCATGAAAAAGCCATCCGGGCTGAGGCTGATGCCGAAGGTGTGGGCTACGCTGGCCTGGTCCGACTGCGGCTCCATGCCGGTGCTCAGGATCACCATGTCAACCGTTTCCTGGTGCGCCTGGCCGGTGTAAACGTCCGTGGCGGTGACGGTCAGCTGGCCGTTATCCCGGTTGACCCGCACGTCACCCTCGAAGCGCACGAAGTCCACGCCTTGGCGGCGCACGCGCTCGTAAAAGCTCTCGTAATGCTTGCCGAAGGTGCGCATATCCCGGTAAAACTCCACCACTTCGGCGTCGATCATGTCCCGCACCAGGTGGGCCAGCTTGAGCGAATACATGCAGCACACCCGTGAGCAGTACTCGTGCTGGTCGCCGCGGCTGCCTACGCAGTGCACGATGGCGACTCGCGAGGGTGTGCGGCCATCCTTGCACCGGACCTGGCCGCTTGTCGGCCCGCCGGAATTCACCAGCCGTTCGAATTCCAGGCCGGTCAGCACGTCGTCGCACTCACCGTAACCATACTGCGGCGAAACGGTCGGGTCGAAGTCCTTAAAGCCGGTCGCCAGGATGATCGCGCCCACCTCGATGTCGATCAACTCATCTTCCTGCTGGAAGTCGATCGCGCCGGTGGGGCAGAATTTTTCGCAGGCTTTGCACTTGCCACGCTGGAAGTAGGCGCAGTTTTCGGTATCGATCACGGGGATGCGGGGCACCGTCTGGGCAAAGTGGAAATAAATAGCGGGCCGGTTGCCCAATCCCAGGTCAAAGGCCGATGGAATCTTCTTCCACGGGCATTTTTCCACGCAGGTGCCGCAGCCGTTGCACAACTCTTCGTTGACGTAGCGGGCTTTTTTGCGCACCCGCACCGTGAAGTTCCCCACCACCCCAGACACCGCCTCCACCTCGCTGTAGGTCAGCAGTGTGATGTTTTTGTGGCGTCCCACGGACACCATCTTGGGCGTGAGAATTCAAGCCGCACAGTCGAGAGTGGGGAAGGTTTTGTACAACTGGGCCATGTGCCCGCCGATGCCCGGCTCCCGCTCGACCAGATAAACGTGTTTGCCGGCGTCGGCCAGCCGCAGGGCCGCCTCGATCCCGGCGATGCCGGCCCCGACCACCAGGGCCGACTGTTTCACGTCCATGCGGCGCGTCTCCAGCGGCACGTGCAGGCGCACGCGGCGCACGGCTGCCGACACCAGGTCTTTGGCCTTTTGCGTGGCGCTGGCCGGGTCTTCGGTTACCCACGCGACATGCTCGCGGATGTTGGTCATCTGGAACAGGAAGGGGTTCAGGCCCGCTTCACGGCAGGCGGCCCGGAAGGTCATCTCATGCATCAAGGGCGAGCATGAGGCCACCACCACCCGGTCCAGGTTGAGCCGCTTGATGTCGTCCTGGATCAGCGCCTGGCCGGGATCGGAGCACATGTAGGAATAATGCCGGGCGATCGTCACGTCCGGCAGGTGACGGGCCGCCTCGGCCACCGCCACCACGTCCACCTTCCCGGCGATGTTCGTGCCGCAGTGGCAGACATACACGCCAATCCTGGGACCGGACGCGGGACCCCCGTTGTTTCCGGCAGGTTTCATGCGGTCGATCTCCTTGTTACGCGCGGGTTATGCGTCAAGACGACGCTCGTACCGGGGAACCTGATACGTACGAACCGGTTGAAACGGTGCCCACCGGCGCTACTGGTCTGACGGCAGCGCTGAGGCCCAACGATCATGGTTAACCGTTCAACCGCCGGGGAGCAAGCACACCTCCAGGATGGGGCTGCGATGAGGGAGACGGGCAGGGAGGCGGCTGTCCGTTGTGGGGCCGTCACCCGTGGGCGACGGTAGCGGTACCACACGACAATACCGGGTCCGGATCGAGGCCGGGCATGAACGCCTGCCGGAACGGCAGGTTGGTAAACACCCTAATCAGGCATGGAGGCAGCGGCTGCAAACACCTCGTTTGTGAAAATTGTAACATAAAATGTGAAATATACCGCAATTGATTCGCATGATATTTGTCATGATCTGGCGGGGACGGTTGTTTGGATTTTGTGCGATTGCAGGAAAATGGGCGGCGGCGGAGGCGTAGCGGGCCAGCCAGGACGTGGTGGTCTATACCAGCTGGACGCTGATCACCGGGGGCGACGCCGAGGGCAGCCTGGCCATCGGCCAGCGGATTTCTCGCAGCCTGACGGCAATTGTGGATACAATTCAGATGCGCCCGCGTTACCTGATGCCCAAGGGCGGGATCACGTCCAGCGCGATGTCGCGACCGAGAGCATGCACGTCCGGCGCGCCCTGGTGCTGGGCCAGATGCTGCCCGGCGTGCCCGTCTGGCGGCTGGGGGACGACAGCCGCTTCCCCGGCCTGGTGTACGTGGTTTACCCCGGCAATGTCGGCGGCGCGGACGCCCTGACCCACATCGTCACGGCTTTTTTGCCGGAGAAGGGCTGGACTCTCATGCTGGTCTCCACGGCCGCCATGCTGCAAGCCGCCGAGGCGGGCGGTTATGCCGTCGGCGGGTTCAACGTCTACGATCTGAACGGGGTAAAGGCCGTCATCGGCGCGGCGGAAGCGGCCCGCAGCCCGGTCCTGGTGCAAATCCTGCCGGGGACCCTGGAGCAGCGGGGCCTGCCGCTGGTAGCGATGTGCCTGGCCGCCGCCCGGGAAGCCGCCGTGCCGGTCAACGTGCACCTCGACCACTTCAAGGTGGCGGCGGATATCACGGCTTGCCTGGAAGCCGGGGTGACGTCTATCATGGCCGACGGCTCTCACCACCCTTACCAGGAAAACCTGGCCTTCACCCGTCAGATGGCCGCCCTGGCCCGGCAGCACGGGGCCGCCATCGAAGCGGAGTTGGGCCAGCTCAGCGGCAGCGAGGACGGTTTTACCGTGGCCGAATACCAGGCCAGCCTCACCGACCCCGCCCAGGCCGTCGACTACGTGGCGGCCACCGGCGTCGATTCGCTGGCCGTCTGCGTGGGCAACGTGCACGGCCCCTACCCCGGCGAGCCGCAGATCGACTTCGACCGCCTGGCGACCATCCACGACCGGGTGGACGTGCCGCTGGTGATGCACGGCGCTTCCGGCCTGCCCGCAGCGATGATCACGCGGGCCATCGAACTGGGCATCCGCAAGTTCAACGTCAACACCGAGGTGCGGGATGCCTACCTGGCGGCGTTGAAGCAGGCACTGGCCCCGGATAAAATCAATATCCTGGCGGTGATGGCGCACTGCGTGGCGGCCATGCAGGCCGTCGTCGCGGAGAAGATGGCGTTGTTCGGCTCGGTTGACCAGCACAGGCTACTAAAAGGATAGAGGAATATGACCGCTAATCGCATCCAGATCGATTTGAATCGGACGTACGGCAGCATCGACCGGAACATCTTCGGTGGTTTTGCCGAGCACCTGGGACGCTGCATTTACGGCGGAGTCTACGACCCGGAGTCGCCCCTGGCCGACGGGCAGGGCCTGCGCCCCGACGTGCGGGAAGCCCTGCGCCGCCTGCGGATGCCCGTCATCCGCTACCCCGGCGGCAACTTCGTCTCCGGCTACCGCTGGCGCGACGGCGTCGGACCCCGGTCGGAGCGCCCGGCGCGGCTGGAGCTGGCCTGGCACACCGTGGAGACGAACCAGTTCGGCACCAACGAGTTCATCGACTTCTGCCGCCAAGTGAACGCAGCCCCTTACCTGGTGGTCAACTGCGGCGACGGCGACATGCGTGAAGCCCGCGACTGGGTGGAATACTGCAATGGCACGGCGGACACTGCCCTGGTCCGGCTGCGCCGCCAGCACGGGTACGAAGCGCCCCATCGGGTCAAGTACTGGGGCATCGGCAACGAGGTGGACGGCGGCTGGCAGATAGGCTTCAAAACAGCCCAGGAGTACGCGCGCGCCTACCAGGAATTCGCCAAGGTCATGAAGTGGGCCGATCCGGACATCAAGCTGATCGCCTCGGCGGTATCCTTGTGGTCCGGCGATCTCGTCGAGCGCGCGCAGCTCTTGTTGGAAAGCGCCGGCGAATGGGTGGACTATCTGGCGCTGCACTGGTACGTCGGCAATCCGGAGGATGACTTCGCCCGTTATATGACGCTTTCCGAGTTGTTCGAGGAGCGGCTGAGCGCTTACGAAGGGCTGGTCAGGGCGCTGTGCCTGGACAATGCCCTACCTCGTTTCATTCCCCTGGCGGTGGACGAGTGGAACGTCTGGTATCGGACCCATCCGGGTTATGGGCATGAACTGGACGGCCTGGAAGAGATTTACAACCTGGAAGATGCGCTCGTCGTGGCCATGCATTTTAACGCCTTCATCCGCCACGCCGCTTCGGTGCGGATGGCCAATATCGCCCAGGTCGTCAACGTGATCGCGCCGGTCTTCACCCGGCCGGATGGCCTGTTTTTGCAAACGATCTTTTACCCGTTCGAGTTGTACAGCCGCACCTGCGGACCGGTCGCGCTGGACGTGGCCTGGCAGGGCGATACCTTCAGCGGTGGGGATTACACGGGCGTGCGGGTGCTAGATGTTGCCGCCACGCTGGACGCCGCTCAAAAACAGGTGGCGCTTTACGTCGTCAACCGCAGCGATTCGTTGGCCGTGGAGGCCGAGATCAGCCTGGCGGAGGGGCGTTTCGATGGTGAAGGGCAGGTTTCGGTGGTCAACGGCGGCGACATCAAAACCCGCAATACCTTCGAGACGCCGGACAATGTCGTCACCCGCACCGGTACCTGTCGTGCCGACGGCTCGCGCCTAACCCACAGCTTTGAACCGCACTCGGTGACGGCGCTGGTATGCCCGGTCAGTTGAATGCAGCGCCGGACCGGGCCGCTCTTTGACCGGGCCGTTCTTTGACCGGGCGGTTACCGCGATTTGACCAAGGAGATACACGATGCGTTTAGCGCTTGGATGTGACGAAGCCGGCCAGCCCCTGCTGGACGTGGTAGCTGAATTGTTGAAGGAGCACCCGGACATCGAGGTCGTCAACCTCAGCGCGCCGGTGAGCGAAACGCAGGAGTATTACCCGGACGTGGCCGAGCGCGTGGCCCTGGCCGTGGCCGAAAAGGGTTTCGACCGGGGCATCCTGGTGTGCGGCACGGGGTTGGGCATGGCCATGACCGCCTGCAAGGTGCCCGGTATCCGCGCGGCCACCTGCCATGATACCTATTCCGCCGAGCGCGCCGTCAAGAGCAACAACGCGCAGATTCTGACGATGGGCGCCCGCGTCATCGGCCCGGAGTTGGGACGCGCCATCGTGCAAGCCTGGCTCAATGCCGAATGGGTGGACAACGCGCGCTCCGGCCCGAAGGTGCAGCGCATGGTGGAGATCGACCGCAAATACCTGGGCGATCCGTCGGCGGGTAACGCATGACGGTCGGCGGTTGTTGTTCGCGGCGGGTTACCCCCAGCCGACGAGATGCGGTGCAGCGCCGCCTGCCTGCCGGCGGGCGCCTGACCTGAAGCGCTATTTAGGTTACACTCATGCGTGAGATATCATTTGATGCAAGGAGCAGCCACATGGAGTACGTACGACTGGGCAGCACCGGCCTCAAGGTCTCGCGCCTGTGCCTGGGCATGATGACCTATGGCTCCAAGCAGTGGATGGACTGGATTCTGGAGGAAGAGGAAAGCCGCCCCTTCGTCCAGCGGGCGCTGGAACTGGGCATCAACTTTTTTGATACAGCGGACGTGTACTCGCGCGGGGTGAGCGAGGAAATCACCGGGCGGGCGCTCAAAGACTTCGCCCGGCGGGACGAGGTGATCCTGGCGACCAAGGTCTACAACCCGATGAGCGACGCCCCCAACGGGCGCGGCCTCTCCCGCAAACACATCATGGACGCCATCGACGCCTCGCTCAAGCGCCTGGGCACGGATTACGTCGACCTCTACCAGATTCACCGCTGGGACTACGAGACGCCCATTGAGGAGACGATGGAAGCGCTTTACGACGTGGTACGGGCCGGCAAGGCGCGCTACATCGGCGCGTCGAGCATGTTCGCCTGGCAGTTCGCCAAGGCCCAGTTTACTGCGGAGGAAAACGGCTGGTCGCGGTTTGTCTCCATGCAGAACCACTACAACCTCGTCTACCGCGAGGAAGAGCGCGAGATGATCCCGCTGTGCCTGGACCAGGGCGTCGGCCTTATCCCGTGGAGTCCGCTGGCGCGCGGCTTCCTGGCCGGCAACCGCGCCCGCAGCGAGAGCGGCGAGAAGGGTGGGGAAACCACCCGGTCCGTATCCGACCCGCTGCTGCACAGCCGCTACTACCAGGATAACGACTTCGCCGTGGTGGACCGCGTGGTGGCGCTGGCCGAGCGGCTCGGTCACAAGCCGGTCCAGGTCGCGCTGGCCTGGATGCTGCATAAACCCGGCATCAGCAGCCCGATCATCGGGGCCAGCAAGATGCACCACCTGGAAGAGCTGGTCGCCGCCGTCGATATCACGCTCACCACGGAAGACATCGCTTTTGTGGAGGAACCCTACCAGCCGCACCCGGACATCGGGCACCAGTAGTGGCCACTACTAGTGGCCACTACTGGTGGGCGGCGTTTTTATGCCGGCTTACCACACGCCCGGCAGCAGGCGGTAGCGGACCTGCCGGGCGTAGTCGACATAACCCGCCAGCTCATCGCGCAGCATCTGATCCTCCCGTGCCGTGCGCAGCACCGTCAGGGCTGCGGCTGCTGCCGCCGGGAGCAGCGCCCACAGCGAGCCGAGCACAATCGGGATGGCGAGCATGGCCGGGATACCCCCGGCGTAAGCCGGATGACGCACGTAGCGGTATGGCCCGCCGGTGACCACCGTATGGCCCCGGTCCTTCTGGATGCGCACCACAGCCGAGAAATAGCGGTTGGCGATTGTGGCCCAATGGGCGAGTAGATAACCAGCCAGCACCACGGCCAGCGCCGCGACTTGCAGCCAGCCTGCCACCGCCGGCGACCAGCCGTAGCGTTCGTCCAGGCCGGCCACGAGCAGCATCATGAAGGGCAGGTAGAGGGCAGCCCAGGGAGCGATCCGGCGATCCCAGCTCTGGACGCCTTCCCGGTCGGAAAACCCCCGCGCGCGCTCCCGCGCCAGTTCCGGGTGCCTGAGCAGCACGGTGAGCCGCGTGAACAGGGTAAAGCCCACGGTCGTCAAAACGAACGCCCAGCCGGCGACCCAGTCCAGGCGGCCGGCCGCCGCGAACAAGATCACCAACGGGATCAACATGACGATCAACACCCTGGCAATCACCCGCGGCAGGTTGAAAGCCGGCTCTTCAGGTGTAGAAGTGAAGGAATTGTCGGTGCTCATAGCTTTCTCCTGTCGTATCCAGCGCCGGAGTTTCCGTGCATTAGCCCAGCCTCAGTTCAAGTTTAGCATATGCTAAACAGGCGATCCCCCTGAATTTTAGGGGGTGCGCGGCGCCAGGGCGGCGGGGCTGCCCGGCTTCTGGTATCATCGACGGGCAGCGATAGCGCCACACCTATAAGGGGATACACACCATGTTAAAGGACCTGATCACTAAAAATCGCAGTTTCCGCCGCTTCGACCAGTCGGTGGCAGTGAGCGAAGACACCCTGCGCGAGCTGGTCGAACTGGCGCGGCTCTCGGCTTCGGCGTCCAACAAGCAGCCGCTCAAGTACATCCTTTCCGCTGACGCTGCCAAAAACGCGGCCATCTTCCCGCACCTGGCCTGGGCGGGCTACCTGGAAGGCTGGGATGGCCCTGCCGAGGGCGAGCGCCCGGCGGCCTATATCATCATCCTGGGCGACAATACGATCAGCGAGGATACGGGCGTCGATTACGGTATCGCGGCCCAGAGCATGATGCTTGGCGCGGCGGAGCGCGGCCTGGGCGGCTGCATGATCGGCTCGATCAAACGCAAGGTGCTGCGGGCGGCGTTGGATATCCCGGAGCGCTACGCCATCAAGCTGGCGCTGGCCCTGGGTAAACCGGCGGAAACGGTCGTGCTGGAGACGGTTGGCGCGGACGGCGACATCAAATACTGGCGCGACGCCGACGGCGTGCACCACGTGCCCAAGCGCCCGCTGGACGACCTGATCGTCGGCTGAGGGCTGCCGCAGTCCACCGTTACTTACGACGGAGACGCTTCACCTGACCGGAGTGTCCCCGTTGTCGATCAGCCGTCGACACTGCCCGGCGGGGGGAAGCCCAACGCGGCGTCATCCAGCACCAGGACCCAGTCCGGCCCCTCCTCCGGGCTGGTGAAGGTCTGCGTGCCGGACGCGGCAAACGGCCCGATGGCCAGCGCCTGCCCGGTGCGCGGGTCATACCACCAGACGGTCACCGTATCCCCGGATATCAGCCGCATGAAGATCGACACCGACTGGCCGGCCGTGGGGATGTAAACCATCGCGTAGCGGCCCTGCCCGTCGCGGGTGGCGCATACGTGGCGGGCCTCCATGCCCGGTGGGGAGGCCAGCATCTCCTGCGAGGGGATGCGTGTCAGGAAGGGGCGGGACAGCATCAGCCGCTTGAGGTGGATCAACTGCCGTGCGCCGGGCCGGTCCAGCGCCGTGATCCAGTCATATCTCGGCAGGGTGATCGGCTCGCGGCCTTCCAGGAACATTTGCCAGATGCTGTGATGGCCGTAGGTGTGCCCGAAGGCCCCGGCGAACACCGCCCGGTACGCCAGCTTGCGCACGTCATAGTCGTCGAAGGTGCCATATTCCGGTTTCCACTGCCGGGACCAGGGGTCGACCGGGTGATCCTCGTAACTCGGCTCGCCGTCCAACACCGGCTTGACCGGCGTGCGCTTGTAATCGGTGGTGATCATCTCCCAGTTGCCGTTGTCGTGCCGTTCGTGGCCGGACTGCCACATGTTGAAGCTCAGCCAATCGTCGCTGTGGAACCGCTCCGAGGAGCCGGACCCGCCGCGCGGGTGGAAGGTCATCAGCGCCCCCGCTCCGGCGCCCGCCTGGATGCCGGCGGCCATCGCCCGGATGATGGGCCGGTAGTCGGCGTCGTCGACGACCGGCGACCGGTCGCCGCCCAGAATCCACACGATGTTGGCCCGGTCGGCATAACGGCGGCCGATCCATTCGCCGTAGTGGTAAGCGTTGTCCGGATCGAAGATCAGCGGGCCGACGCCGCCCTGCCGGTCGTTGAACTTATCGCCCCAGGTGGGCAGCAGGCCGATATAAATGCCCTTCCCCGCCGCCCGGTCGATGATGGCGTCCACCTGGCGGAAATAGGCTTCGTTGGGCCGGGTCGGATCGGTCTCGATCAGCGGCAGGTCGCCGTTGGCGTTAGGCGTATAAAGGCCGTCCAGCTCGGCCAGGGCGACGGCCTGCACCACGTTAAAACCCTTCTGCCGCCGGTTTTCCAGGTACAGCTCGGCCTCGTCGAGGTCGCAGCGGTGGAACAATTCCCAGGCCGTATCTCCCAGCCAGAAGAAGGGCGCGCCATCTGCCGTGACCAGGAAGCGGTCGTTTTCGCTGACCCTCAGCCGCGGCAAGGCCTGGTCGGGGCCCGGCGAGGTCTGGGGAACCGCTGCGGGCGGGGCGGCTTCGACCGGCGGCGCTTCTCCAAACTCGAAGCGGCCTCCCCGCAGGCGGTAGTTGCCCCCGTTGGCGCGCAGGTTGCCGGTCACGCCTTCCGGCAGGATCACGCTGCCGTACAACTCGCCGCCCGCCGCGTGGAAGTCCACCGTGATCTCTCCGGCGGGGTGAACGAGCGTCCCGCTGGCGCTGGACAGGCCGGCCAGCTGCGGCACGATCGACACCTTGCGGAAGCCCCGGTCGGCGGGCCGAATGCCCAGGATCGAGGCGAAGTAGTGATAGAGCGGGTGCGATCCCCAGGCGTGGCAGTCGGAACGGCTGGGCTCCGGCTGCTCGAAGGGCGTTCTGGCGCCGTTGGCCGCCTGCTCGATCCACAGCTCCAGCCGGTCCAGCAGGGCGTCGACGCAGCCCAGCACCCGGTAGGTCTCGAACAGGTAATGGGTGAAGTAGATGGTGGTGCGGGCCAGGTGATTGTCAGTCAGCAGGCCCTCGGCCATGCGCGCCCGCCGATCCGGCGGCAGCTGCCCGCTGAGCAGGGCCAGGCACTGGGTATGCTCGGAGAAATAGCGGTGGTCCAGGTCGTCGGCGTAAAGGCCGCGCCGCTCGTCCCAGAAGACGCTCAGGCGCGCTGCCAGTTCTTCCGCCTGGACTCTGGCCCGCTTGGCCAGGACCGGCTCTCCGGCCATGTTCTCCAGTCGAGTCACCATCGTCAGTGTCAGCACAAAATGCCAGTTGATCAGGCCGCTGACGCCGTCCACGCCAGCCGGGGGATTGCCGCCCGGCCAGTCGGGCACCCAGTCCATGAAGTTCCAGCCTTCCGGCGCTTCGACCAGGCCCTTATCGTTCAAAAAACGGCGGAAGCCTTCCACCACTGCCCGCACGCCGGGCATCAGTGCCTGCACGTAGGGCAGGTCATCGCGCCACAGGGCGTAATCAAACACCATGCCGATCCACCACAGGGCAAAGGGCGGGATCACCTGCGGCACGCGGTTGGGGTAGCGCGACTGGGTCAGGCCGGAGGCGCGCCGCGAGGCGTCGAACAAACGCAGGGCTTTACGCGGCAGCCGGTCGTCGCGCGTCATGACGTAGGTGGTGAGAATTTCCAGGCGGGTGTCGCCGGCGTACATCAACTGCTCGTAGTAGGGGCAGTCCAGGTAGGTCTCGTGGGCGCACATCTGCATCCCGCGCACCAGGATGGGCAGGATGTCCATCAGCCGCCGGTCGTCGGCGATGAACGCGCCCTCCATCGCCAGCGGGTAGTGTGTCTCGCGCAGGGTGAACCGCGCGATGGTCAGCGGTTCGTCCGCTGTCTCCACCAGGATTTCCACGTAACGGCCCGCCTGCCACCACAGGGTATCGAAGCAGCGTTCGGAGCCGCCATCCGGCAGGAAGATGTCGCCCGTGCCGACGAAATATTTGCCCTCTAATACGTTGCGGTTGCCCTTGTGGATGTTGTCCGGGTCGGGCCGGGCGCGCAGGGCCTCTTCCCAGCGGACGTGCACCGTGCTGCCGGTGCCGCCGGACAGCACGATTTCCGGGTAGGCGCAGACATAGTCCTCCAGGTCGATGATGACCTGGCGGGTCGTGTGCGGCGGGACGGTCACTGCCCCGCGCCCGGCGATCAGGGCCGCCCAGGCGGGCGTTTCCGCCGCCAGGTGGTTGGCCTGGTGCACGGGGAAGGCTTCGCGGCCAAACGCTTCCGCCGATGGCGTCGCGGCCACGTAACGAACCACCCCGCCGGTGCGGTCTTCCTCCAGCATGGGCGGCAGGGTGGCGGGCTGAAGCCGGTGCTGCCGGTCGAAGTCGTAGCCGGTCATACGCCCGATCCCCGGCTTGATCACGGCCGCGGGTTGCCAGCCATCCCCGGCCCCCCGCTCGAATCCCCAGGGGAAACCCCGCCCATCCACCAGGACGTTGTGTCCCGTGCCCCAGGTCGGGTAGGGATCGAGGAAGCGGTAGCCGCCCAGCCGCTTGACCTCCCAGTTCGCCATGCCTGTGCCCAGCAGGCGGGTATACGGCGCCTCCGGCGCGAAGATGAAGCCGGGATGCACGCTCATCTGGGCCAGGGGCGACATGGCCGGTCCCAGCGACCACACGCGCGCCACCAGCACGTGCAGGCCGGCAGCCAATGGCAGGTCGTACGTCTCGTAGAACCAGTTTTCCGGGTCGCCGCGCTCCGGGCCGCGCCCGATTCGCTGACCGTCCAGGAATAACTCGTAGCGCTCGTCGGCGCTGACGTGGGCGCGGATGGTGGCCGCTTCTCCCAACGAAAACGGCAGGCGGTAGGCCGTTACCAGGGGCGGGCCGTCGATCTCCGGGTGGCGAATCCAGGCGCACGGCCAGTGACCGCGCTCCTGCCAGGGGGCATCGAGGTTGTGGTCGATAAAAGGGTCGGTGGTTATGATCGCGCGCACGGGTGTTTCCTTCCGGATCAGGCAGGCATCAGGTTGCTGTCTTAATGGTACAGGCGTTGCCGGTTCCGTTCAAGCGATTGCGGTGGTCGGCGACAGGTGTCGCGACAGGTGTCGCAGCTTCCGGCGACAAAACACAGGCGTCCAGCCGCCCCCTTCGGTTATACTCTAGGGTAAGACAGCGCTCGTTTTCATTTTGCCACACCATACCCCTCACGCCACCTGATAAAGGAGCCTCGCGCCATGGCGAATATCGGTTTGCAACTGTATACGATCAAAGAGGAAACGCAGCAAGACTTTCTCGGTACGCTCAAACGTGTCGCGGACATCGGCTATGACGGCGTGGAATTCGCCGGTTACTTCGATACACCCGCCGCCACGCTGAAAGCCACTTTGGCGGAACTCGCGCTGGCGCCGGCAGGCAGCCACGTCAGCCTGGACCGGCTGGAAGGTGACCTGGAGGCCGAGATCGCCTACGCCAAAGCGATCAACTGCCCGGCTCTCCTGTGCCCCGGCTTCTGGGGCGTCGACCTGGAAGACGTCAATACCTTCGTCCGTATGGGAGACCTGTTCAACCGGGTAGGCGCGTTGTTAAGGGCCGAGGGCCTGGCCTTTCTGTATCACGTGCACGGCCACGAGTTCGGCACCTTCGACGGTCGCTACGGCCTGGACGTGATGTTGGACCGCATCGAGCCGGGCAACATGACCCTGGAACCGGACACCTTCTGGATCGAAAAGGCCGGGGTGGACATGATGGCCTTCCTGGATGCTTACGGCGACCGCTGCGGCTACTTCCACCTCAAGGACACCAGGGACCGCGTCGACTGGTTCGATACCGAGATCGGCGACGGCGCGCTGGATATGCCCGCCATCATCGCTCGGGGGAAGGCGCTGGGCATCGAATGGTACATCGTCGAGCAGGAAAAGTTCGACATGCCGATGATGGAGAGTATTGTCGTCAGCCTGAAGAACATCCGCGGGCTGCTCGGCGCATAGGACGAGCGACTTAGGCCGGGACGGTTGGCGATACCTGACCATACGTCCCGGCCACAGCGACCAGGAGTAACCGATGATCCGCAAGGCGTTGGTGATGGCCGTCCACCCGGACCAGCACGCGACCTACCAGGAACGGCACAACCCGATCTGGCAGGAACTGGCCGATACGCTCAAAGCGCACGGCGTTCACAACTACTCGATCTTCCTGCACGAGGAGACGCACCAGCTCTTCGCCTACGTCGAGATCGAGGACGAAGCCCGCTGGAATGCCATCGCTGAAACCGACGTCTGCCGGCGCTGGTGGGCTTATATGGCCGATATCATGCCCGCTAACCCGGACAGCAGCCCGCAGTCGGCAGACCTGCGCGAGGTCTTTCATTTGCCGTGACCCGTTTCGAGTTGCGCTGTCCCCACCCGCGAGAGGCCGCATGACCCGACCCAACATCCTCTTCATCACCAGCGACCAGCAGCACTGGAATACCCTGGGCGTGATCAACCCGGAGGTCCAGACGCCCCACCTGGCCCGGCAGCAGGCCGCGCTCGTCGCAGTGATGCTCCGGCCACAGCCCGAAGCCCACCCGCACCACTGCCGCGTAACGCTCCGGGTCGGGGGCGAAGGCATCGCGCGTGATCCCCTGGATCAGCGCCCGCGCCGTCCGGAACTGCTCGTCCTGCCAGAAGTCGTAGGCCGCCGCAAAAGCGTCGACCAGCGTGGTGGTATCGTCCGCCGCCGCGATCAAACCCTCCACAAACGGCATCAACAACGCATAACGAGCAGGGTGAAAAGTTTGTGATGACAGCCCAAAGGTCAGGAGCACCGTCAGGCCGGGGAAGCCGCGGTTGATGGCCGTCATGACTGCCTGGCCGCGCAAATAAGCCTGTACCTCGTACTCTGCGGCGCTGTAGCGGTCGCGGTAGGGGCGCGACTCATAGTTGAAGAGGTCGACGTCGTTGTATTGTTCGGTATCGAACATCAACCCGACGAAGCCCAGGTCGTGGGCCAGCCGCGCCCAGGCTTCGACGTTGGCCAGTAAAGTATCCCAGCTATCATACCAGTCGATATCGGCTGGAGAGACATTCATCCGCAGGAAGTTGTCGGTCAGGCGGCCCCATGCCAGCCCATCTACCGACGCCGCGATGGTATCGAACTCGGCCTGCGGGATCGGGTCTGAGCCAAACACGGCCCAGGCCATCCCCCGGTGACGGGTCGTTGCGGTATCCAGGATCAAACCGTCAAAGGGCGTGGTTTGCGCCGTCTCGATGTGGTCCGGTAGGCGCTGTAGCCTGGGCGTTTGCCAGCCCAATTCGAGCACGCGCATTTGTGAGCGCGGCAATGGCGCAGCCGGCAGGTAGTAGACCGTGACGATGACGATCAAGGCGATCACCAGACAGGCGAAACTCAGCCAGAGCAGGCGCTGTATCGGTCCACCGAAGACAAACCGCAGGAATCGCCGCCACGCGGCAACCGGTCGCGATGTGGCTTCCGGCAGGTGCATGACCCATACCTTTCAGCCCCCCGAAAGGTAAGGATTCCGCCCCGCTCCCCGTTCGGTGATGCGGCCCTATGTTTCGCCGAGTAGGGTGGCCATATCGACCTCGGCGGTGGTCTTTGCCTGCCGCCAGCGATAAACCGCAGAAAAAATCAAGTAATAGAGGTGCGTCAGCGCACCGGTCACCAGCAGGATGGCCCCCTGCCAGATGCCCGTCGCCAGCGCCGGCAGGTTGGTCAGCACGGCCAGATTACCCACGCCAGCCACAAAGATCGCGCCCAGCGCCGCGCCGACGGTATTGCACAGGCCGCCGCCGATGGCCGTGCCGCCGATGGCCACCGCCAGAACAGCCTGCACCTCATAACCAGTGCCGGCGGTGGGCACTGCCGTGCGCAGCCGACCGAGCAGTATCAAGCCCACATAACCCGCTGCCAGGCCGGATAACACGTAGGGCAAACTCACGACCAGGACCCGCTGCACAAATCCCCAGAGGCTCGTTCCAGGCCTTGGCTGTGGGTGGCGGCCCAAAGGCGTGAATTCTGCCAATAGCAGCACCAGCAGGGCCAGCAGGATCAGCCACGGCAACGAAACGCCTGTCTCTTGTAAGGTGTTCAGATATTCGGCGGCACCGCCATTGGGAACCATCATCACCCTGCCATCTGTGATCGTCAGGCTGATGCCCCGCACCAGGGTCATCGTGCCGAGCGTGACCAGCGCGCCGTGGATGCGGAACAGGCCGGTCAGCAGCCCGTTCACCAGCCCGATCAGCAGGGCCAGCAGCAGGCCTAGCGTGATAGCGGCGCTCTGATCCACGCCGGCTTCTAGCTGCTGGGCGACAACGATCCCCACCAGGCCAGCCACCGCGCCGACCGACAGGTCCAGCCCGCCAGCCGCCATGATCAGGGCCATTGGCAGCGCCAAAAAACCGATCATCAGCAATTGAGTGGTTAAGTTTTCGATATTGCGCTCGGAGAGGAATTGTTCCGAACTGCTGTTGCCGGCCCCAAATAACACGAACAAAGCGATGACCAGCACGAGAATCCAGATTCCTTCCGCCGTCAGGCGCCAGGCTGGGCGCATAAAAAACGGGCCGAGCTGTTCACTTGGTCTATCCGCTGTTCGAGACACCTGTTTATTCTCCTGGTAAGGGCTGCACGAATAACTATTCTTCTGCCGTTGGAGGTTCTCCAGCCGCCGGCAGTTCTTCAGCCGCCGGCAGTTCTTCAGCCGCCGGTTCTTCGTCTTGTGCTTCCTGCCGGCGGCGCTTGAGCAGTTGCGAGACGGTGCTGCCTTCGCCAGCGGCGCGCTGGGGGACGGTGGAGGGGCGCGGCTGGCGGGTCGGCTCGCCGGAGGACGCGGTGGGTAGCGGTGCGGCGGGGGCGGATGAGTCCTCGCTGCGGGTGGCTCGTCGGCGCGCCGCCAGGGATGCCGCAGCCGCGCTGGCCGAGCCGGGTTCGGGCGGGGCCGGACGTGGCGCTGCCAGAGTCGGCTCTTTACGCTCGTCGGCAGGCAGGATGGCGTCCACGGCGGAAGGGACATCCGCCGGCAGGCGGGCGCTCGTTTCCGTGCGGACGCGCTCGCGCGCTCCCATCAGGCGGTCTATGCGCTCGGAACGGGCGTAAGCCGACGGTGCCGATTGCAGCCCCAGCTTGTTGCGGGCCCAGGCGCGCAGTTTACGCAGGTCGCTGGCGGTGACGATCAGGCGGCGCACGCCCACGTCGAAGGGCAGCAGGAGAGTCGCCAGCAGCAGCAGCCAGGGCCACAGCGGCGTGGCCGCGCTGGTGGCCGCCAGGTTGTGGGCGAAAACCTCCGTGGGCCGCCCGGTCAGCGCTTCACCGCCAGTCAGGTTCGCCAGGTCGTTGAGCAGTTCCAGGTTGAGGCCGCTTTCCGGCAGGCGGTATTCCGGTGAATAGGTCAGCACCCAGCCGGTGGTCTGCGCCACGTTGACATCCTGGGGCAGGCTGATGCCGGCCGCCGGCGCGCCGGAGACGCGGATGAAATACGCGCCTTCCTCGCCCGGCTCAAAGACCGCCTCGTAGCGGCCCGGCGCCACCTGGACGAGGTCGATTATCTGCGGGGCCAGGTCCGGGCTGACGATGCCCGCGTCCAGCAGCAGGCCGTTGAGGAAGTTGCCGGCGTTGTCGCGCGCATCCACCACCAGGACGGCCTGCTCGCCGCGCTGCTCGACGCGCGCCTCCAGGTTGCTGTTCAGCCCCTCGGTGATCGTCCAGCGGACCATCTGGCTGAACAGGCGGGGGTAGTTCTCCCACGTGATCCAGTTGTTGGCCCAGCGGCTGGTCGCGTCGGAGGTCCAGGCGACGGCGCGTCCCAGGCCGAACTGCCAGGATGCCAGAATGGGATCGGCGTTCGGTTCCGGGCTGCGCAGCAGGACCTGGGCGTTTTCCTTGGCGGAGGTGGCCACGTAACCGAGCAGGCTGGGCGCGCGCTGGATGCCGGACAGAA
>DAOUEM010000165.1:0-4288 GCA_034430555.1 Anaerolineae bacterium
TGAGCAGCACCGGGGGGCGTTGATGGTTGAAGAGAGTGTGCTACAGAAGCTGGAGGATAGCCGTCCCAAACAGCCACATTATCTGGAGCGGCAAAAACGAGAATCCGGGCAGCTCATTTCACGCTGGAATCTCGTGGTACCCGGGGAGATCATTGAGCGACGTTGGGCTGAGGTGCTATGAGGCTATCAACAGAGGAAATCCTGGCTGAAGCAGAAGCGACCGGTTTCAGAGCCGACCTTCTTGAAAAGGTTGCTTACCTGCTGGGCCTGCTAAACACACTCCAGACCCATCCATTTCTGAAGGGAAAACTCGCCCTGAAGGGGGGAACGGCGCTGAACCTGTTCCTGGCCAATGTGCCGCGGCTATCGGTTGATATCGACCTGAATTACGTTGGCCAGGCCGAGCGGCAGGCGATGCTCGAAGAACGTCCCAGAATTGAGGAGGCGCTGCAGGCAGTCTTTGCCCGCGAAGATTTCACGATGCACCGGGTGCCAACCGAACATGCAGGCGGCAAGTGGCGGCTTGGTTATCGGAGCTACACCGGTCAATTGGGCAATCTGGCCGTCGATCTGAACTATATGTACCGCATACCCTTATGGCCAGTTGCCGTGTTGGACTCTTATTCGATCGGCGACTGGCAGGCGCAGGCTATTCCAGTGTTGGATATTCATGAGTTGGCTGCGGGAAAGCTCGCTGCGCTGTTCGCCCGGCAGCAAGCGAGAGACCTGTTCGACAGCTATCAAATTCTGCAGATGAGGGCGCTGGATATGGCGCGTCTCCGTCTGGCTTTTGTCGTCTATGGCGCGATGAGCCGTAAAGACTGGCGAACGATCGCAATCGATGATATTGTCTTCAATCCCACGGAAATGACACAGCAGCTCGTTCCAACGCTACGTGGCAATGCCTCAGGCAATGAATCCCTGACAGCGTTTGGCGAGAGGTTGATCGATGGCTGCCGGCAGTTGTTGACCGCGCTTCTCCCTTTTGCCGCTAACGAGTTGATGTTTCTGGATATCCTGCATGAGCAAGGAAGGATTGACGCAACCCACCTGACTGAAGACGCCGTCCTGCGGGATGTGATACAGCGGCACCCCGGTCTGCAGTGGAAAGCACTCAATATTCGAAAGCACAAAGGTTGATCCGTTTATCCGGATGGCCTGGACGCAAAAATCTGGTATGTGGAAGTTCCACTGTTAAAGCTGGTCGCCCCTGTTGGTTGCTGGCACAGGTCTCGTGCGGGCTGGATTTTGAACACAAAACAACCCAAAATTGTAAGTGATAAAGTCGCTTATAGATTGCCATCGTCTGCCGATGGTTTTCTCTCTTTTTTGTCTCCATCAAGCGGCGCGGAGATGATTATGCCGCGCAAAAAGCCGCCGGTGCTTTCTTTGCTTCCAATCGAGAGCCGCACCCGATTAGACGCTGCTGACGCAGCTGCTACCAGCGCCGCCGTCATTCTTGGCCAGCGCGATCGTGACATACTCCCCACGGATCAATCCGGGGGCTTCTTAGCGTCAACAGGAAAGCGCGGCGAACCGCGTCTTACGTCCCTCTTCTAAACGCTGACGTCCCAGTGCTTCAATATTGCGCGCAGCATTGTGGTCTCGGTCAAGGACGCGGCCACAATGCCCGCATTCAAAAGTCCGTTCTCTGAGTGTCATAGGCTGGCAATGACCGCAGTATGAACAGGTCTGCGTACTCGGCGCAAAGCGGTCGATGAAGACCACCGTCTTGCCGCGCTTGCGGGCAACATGCTCCACAATCTGAATGAAGTTTCCAAAGCCCAGATCGCTGACCTTTCGCCCCCACCGGCTTTTCATCCCACGCCAATGGCTTCACGGGTTCGCGGTTGGTTGTCCTTGACCGGGAGCACATACTCGCCTTCCCGCTCTATGATGGTTTCCACGACTTCCTTCTGCGTCAATAGCGCATCGGTGGTCACAACATGCTGTTTGAGAGCCAACTTGACCAACAGGTCCTGAACCACGCCGATCTCATTGGTGTGGTCGTCTACCGCGACTTGCCCCACTATTATCCCCAATTGATGGACTACCGCAGAGAGTAAATGCCCATCCTCTGCCCCCATCTTGACGCTGGTTCGTAAGGTCTTCCCATCCAGGCTCAGCCCCACCCTTTCAGCTTCAGTCAGTGCTGCTACTACCGCTTCTGCCCACGCCTTGACCCGTGCGACTACCAATTCTACATCCACTGCCCTCAGCACCCGATACCATGTCGCCTGGGCTGGATACCCATGCTCATTGAACCCCAGCGATTCCAGGTACTTTTTCCCATAGTTTGGCCCCCACTCCGCTATTGCCTTGATACTCCGATAGCCGCTTATCATTGCCACAAAAGCCAGCGTCAGCATCGCGGCCAACGGGTAGCGTTTTCCCTTCGACTGGCGCGGATCGGGTATCTCTGCCAGAATCTCTATCAGTGGCGGCACTTGTGTCGTCATTTCTAACCTCGCCTTTCTTTGAAGCGTCACTTCGTGAATGGCGAGGTTATCTCATTTCCCGAAAATGATAAAGCCCTACGACTGGCCTATGTGCCATTGTAAACAACCAGCCTGGCCGGTAGAATGGGCGATTATGAACCGGAACCGGTCAGCAGCGAGAGGAACCATGAGCAAGGAAACCAAGACGACCCAATCCACCATCCTGGTTACCGGGGGGGCGGGCTTCATCGGCAGCCACCTGGTCGACAGGCTTCTGGAACGGGGCGATAGGGTGATCTGTGTCGACAATTTCAACGATTACTACAATCCGGGCCAGAAGAGATCGAATATCAAAGGCTGCCTGGAGAATCCCCGCTACACGCTGGTGGAAGGGGATATCCGTGATCGCGAACTGATGATGCGAGTCTTCGAGGAGCATCAGCCGAAGCGGGTGGCTCACCTGGCGGCGATGGCCGGAGTTCGCTACTCGATTGAACGGGCCACGCTCTACACGGATGTCAACATCCAGGGGACGATCAACGTGATGGACGCGGCACGCAGCATAGTGGTCGAGAACCTGGTGTTCGCCTCGACTTCCTCGATTTATGGGGATACCGATCACACCCCGTTTGTGGAGACCCAGTCAACGGATCGGCCATTGGCTCCCTACCCTGCCACAAAGAAGGCCGGTGAGGTGATGGGCAGCGCGTATCACAACCTGTTCGGAATGAACTTCACCGCGCTACGATTTTTCACCGTATATGGCCCGCGCGCCAGGCCGGACATGATGGCCTATATCGTCATGGATCGGATTATGAAGGACGAGGAGATCGTTCTTTATAACAACGGCGAGATGCACCGCGACTGGACGTATGTCGACGACATCGTCACCGGAGTTGTGGCGGCGCTGGACAAGCCGTTGGGATACGAAATATTCAACATCGGGCGCGGCGAACCGGTTCGATTGGGGGACTTCGTCGACATCATCCAGGAACTGGTCAGCAAACCGGCTCGTGTCAAATCGGTCGAGGCACCAGCGAGCGAACCGGCGATCACCTTCGCCAGCACCGAAAAGATGCTCAAAGAGTTTGGCTACCAGCCGAAAGTGTCGATCCGGGAGGGGCTGACCAACACCTGGAAATGGTATCAGCGGGAACACGGACTCGCATAAAATCTATCCACAACCTCACTTCGTCCATTTCGGATAGATGCAAAATTGAGCCGTCTGAATTGATTTCTGGATAGATTGATAAAGTCAATGCTGCAAAAAGAGGGACGCGTTGGCGTCCCTTTTTTGATTCTGCGATTGTTTTGCCGGTCGGCTATATGGATTTCTGCGAAACGTCGGTGCTTTCGAAGATGCGGGTGACTTCGTCAAGCAGGAGGGGAGAAACCGGATCGATGGCATGGGTGGTGCGAACTTTGTCAATCGCCCTGGCGACTGCCCACTTCGTGTCGTATTCCTGGCTGCGCCAGTATTCAATCAACAATGGAACGTCCTGCCTGCGCATCGATGCCAACCCAATCGCCGCCGCCCAGCGGACGTGGGGTTCCCTGCTTCGAAGCGCACCGACCAGCCCTGGAAGGGCCTCTTCACCGATGGCGGCGAGCGCCTCAGCCGCCGCAATTCTCACGCCATTGTCATCATCTTTGAGATTTTTTAGCAGACCGGGGACAGCATCGGTGCTGCCGATGGTTCCCAGCGAACGCGCCGCCGCCCAGCGTTTCATCCAATCTTCGCTGCGCAGCGCCCGCAGCAGGCCGAGCATGGCGGCGGTATTGCCGATCTCCCCCAGCACCCAGACCATCGGTACGTAGACGGTGCGGTCGTCGCTGGTCAGGCCCTCCAG
>DAOUEM010000166.1:0-13736 GCA_034430555.1 Anaerolineae bacterium
CGGCGCACAGCCTGCCGGATGGCGCCCTGATCTGGCGCAGCCAGCTGCTGTATGATGGCGTGATGCCCCTCTCGGCCTGTTATTTACTGCGCGATCCCGGGTTCCGGCCGGTGCAGATGGTCTTTTACTGGCGGTGGCAGGATGGCCGCGAGGATATAGTTGAATACCGCTTGATGCCAGGTTATGTCACCGTTTTGCACGGAGAACAGATGCAGGACATGATTTTACCGGCAGGTTACGAGGTGTATGGCTGGCATACCATTACGGAGAATTTCCTGTGGGCCGGTTATGATCGGGCCGCGCGGGGGGCACAGACGCTTTCCGTTGTGACGCCCGGCATTCAGGCTGGCACGCTCTGGCCGAATCTGATATCGATCGATGCCTGCCTGGCCCAGGCGGAAATACTGCCAGGGCCGCAGGGGCCGCACTCCGGCCTTGTATTTGTTCTCAATATGGCTGAGATGGGACCGCAGCGCTTGCACTTTGACGAGCATGGTGTCCCGGTGCGCTGGGTGCTGCCGGAGGAGGAGCTCGTCGTCGAGTTGGCTGAATATAATCGCATTGGTTGAGAAAAGAGTTTAGTTATGGTACGGCGTTTTATAGCCTGGCTGGGACCGCTGCGTGCCTGGACCTTGTTCGGGCTGTTTGCGGTGACGGGGTTTTTCAGCCTGGTGCTGCAAGCGGTAGGAACCGAGGCTTCATGGGTTATCCCGGTGCAGAATGCGTTGATCCTGGTGTGGCTGACAGGATCGGTTATCGTGGTGGTGGGGCGGTTGGATCCAATGGATCGACGTCCGTTGCTGATATCTGTCAGTCCCGTGCTGTTGGCGCTGGGGTTGGGGGTGCTTCTGCCGGAGTTTATGTCCTGGTTCGTCGGGGGCGGCATCGGGTGGCTGATCGTTTCTCAGGTGCTTATGCGGCGCAACGTACGCCGAGAGTACCAACAGGCTATCCGTTATTTGCGTCGCAGCGAATACGATCAGGCTGTGGCGGTGATGAATGCGCTGATCAAAGCTGAGCCAGAAGATACCGGGCATCTCCGCTTCCGCGCCGAGTTGTACCGCTTGCAGGGTCAGTCGGGGCACGCCCTGAAGGATTACCAGCGGATTGTTGACATCGAACCGGATTCGGCGGTGGGTTATAATGGTTTGGCGGAAGTACATCTGCAGGAGATGGCGTATGAACAGGCGCTGACTTATGCCCAGCAGGCCTTTGAGCGGCAGCCAGATCACTGGGTGATGCCTTATAATCTGGGCATGATCGAAGATCGCCTGGCGATGGCGGCCGAGGCCGAGATGCACCTTCAGCAAGTGCTGCGGGTGGGTGTAACCGACAGCCGTCACCGGCTGCTCGTTTTCCTCTGGCTGGCGCGGGCCTATGTCCGTGAGCAGCAGCCCGATAAGCTTGACGAGGCATTGGCGGCGCTCCGGCAGGAGAAACGGGGCCTGCGCGAGTGGAAGACCATCTTTGAGAGCGAGCAAGCCGCAACATTGAGGAGCGTGCTCGAAGCAGATGTGACGCTGGCTGGGCAAATTCTGGCCGGCGCAGGGCGTGAGGTTTTTCAGGCGGAAATACCTTCAACAGAGGCGGAGTGATGACTCGCCGGTTATTGATCATCCTGGCACAGATACCACTGGTTGTGGCGATTCTTGGCGTGCTGACTTTCGTCGGTGCTATTGTGGCCGAGTACTTCGTGAACCGCCGTGATCCCTTCCTGGAGAGCGCGCCAACCGACCTGACGTGGTTGGCCCTGATTGGCCTGGGCATAGCGACCGCCATGTTCCTGGTGTGGTTCGTGAGTGTGGCACTGCTGCTCGGCATCCAAACGCGGCGGCGTGGATCGGGTTATGGGGAAGCCTATCGCCTGATCGAGGCCTTCAAGTTTGATGAGGCTATTCCACTGCTGGAGCTGTCGATCAAAGAGGGTAAGGAAACGGTCGATGTGTTGATGCTGCTGGCCAGCGCCTACGCTTATGCGGGTCGCCTGGCGGAGGCGCAGCAAGTTGCCGACAGGGCGGTGTTGATTTATCCCCGGGAGTCGGGGGCCTATGCCACCTTGAGCACCGTGTATCGTATGCAGGCCGCTTACGAGGCGGCGGCGGAAACACTCACCCGGGCCGCTCAACTAGAGCCGGACTCCACGGTGATCTGGGCGGAGATGGGCTGCATGTATCTTTACGCGGGTGACGAGCAAATGGCGCAGGAGGCTTTTGAACAGGCCATGCGCCACTCGATGCCTGCCATGTATGCGGTTCGCGTTTATTATCATCTGGCCAATGCTTATGCGGACAGCGGCGATGCCCGGCAGGCGGCCCGGGCAGCGGCCAAGATGGTCAGCGCGAGAGATGGCCTGCCAAGCTGGATCTCGGGCCTGGAGGCCCTAAAAGGGACATCTTACGGGCAGCGACTGGCCCGTGAGTTGGAAGACATCGAACGATCAATCATTGATGCTGATGCTGCTCATACCGGGTAAGCATCAACCGGTGACATGTATCAGAGGTAAGGGAATGTATGACCTGGCTGAGTAATCTGCGGACGGCCTGGCAGCATGTGCCTGCCAACATCCGCCGTTTGATACTGGCGGTATTGACCGTGTCACTGGCCCTGGTGATTTTTGCCTTTGTCGGCCCGCCGAACCTGCAACTGGTGGCGATGATAGCCCTGGTCGGGCTGTTTGTGATAATCCAGATCCGCATCCTGTGGATCATGTGGCGTCAGAACCCGGAAGTCAGGCAGGCGCGTAAAGCCTACCTCGCTCGTGATTACCAGGCAGCCATTCGTATCCTGCTGGCAGCCGAGCAGGAAAAAGGCCAACTTGATATCATGGGGCAAACGCTGCTGGGTAACGCCTACCGGCAAATTGGCCGGATGCAAGACAGCGAGCGTGTGTTACGGTCCGCGTATGAGGCAGAGCCGGACGCCCCGTTTGCGGTATATGGCCTGGGGCGCACGCAGTTGGTGCAGGGTCATTTTGCGGAAGCCGCCAGCTTGATCGAGCAGGCGCTCCAGAGTCGCGGCGCTCAGGTTATCCTGGCCGATCTGGGCCATGCTCAATATCTGGCTGGTTTGCCGGGGGCCGATGATGCCCTGGTCAGGGCCGCGCGGCTGGACCTGCAGCCGCACCGCGCCCTGATGACGGTTTATTTGCGGTGGCGGCTGTCCGGAGAACCGGCCGATAACGTGTTGCGGGAGCGCCTGCGCCGCTACGATCATGGACTGGCCTACTGGCAGGCGGAGTTTGAGCGGTTTCAGGATACCCCATACGGCAAAGCATTGGGCGAAGACATCGCCCGGATCGATGGTTTATTAGGGAGCGAAGAATCATGATCAACAGCGAAAAAACGGCACGTCGTCGCAGTCCTGTCATTCGAATTGCGCTCATACTGGTCGGGGTTGGCGTGTTAGTGATCATTGTGATTATCATTGGATATCTCGCCTTCCGGTCGTCGCGCAGCATGCCATTATCCGTCCCTGTATATTCGGATGCGCAGCAGATCGGCAGTGTCGTCATCGATACAGGCCATGACCGGCTGCGGTATGCCAGCGCCAGCCCGGCGGATGAAGTCGGCGCGTTTTACCAGCGGGAGATCGGTGATTGCCGGCGACTCGAGAACAGCACACAGTCGTCGGACGTTGCTCCCTTCCAATACCGGTGCGTCGCCGATGGCTCATCCCTGTATGTCACGCAGTATACGATCGTCATTGTGCAGCCGGGGGTAGGGGATTATGCCGGGCAAACCTTGATCGACATTGAGCGGGTGTGGGGTCAGTAGCGACCATGCAGGTCTCCCCCCAACCTGATAACCCGGTCTCTAAACCCCGGCCATCCGGGCAGGGCGGCATTCCGTTGTGGGCGGTTGTGCTGCTGGGTATTGCCGCCCTGGTTTTTGCGGCGGTTGTCATCGTGCAGGTGGCTGCACCGCTGGCCGGCCTGCTGGCTCCGGCGGAGCCGCCCGTGTTTATGCCGTCAACTTTGATCGAGCATCGCGCGCAGGATAACGGCGTGGATGAGTGGATCTATGCCTCGGAAGCCTCTGGCTGTGAGGTCTATCGATGGTACCAGGAGCAGGCCGACTTGTGCCGCCCGAACCCCACCATCAATTGCCAGGCCGAAGAATCTGACCCTATGCACGCGGGCACCTATAATATAGGATACTGCCAGGGCAGCGAACCCTTTGGTGATTTTGCTTCAGATTGGGAAATATTCATCTCGGATGGTTATAATGAAGACGAGATGCGCACGCGCTTTTTGCTGGCGCGTGAAGTTGACTGGATTAACCAGGACTGAACCCGGCCAATTGACGCATCACAGACAACAAAGGAGGTGTTACCCCATGGCGATGTGGTACCGACCCTCGCGGGGTCCGATCGGTGTGCTGGGAATACGCTAGCCGTCACGCTCGATTTCCTGTTTACCCAGAGACACCTACGGAGACGCAAGATGTTGTTTAAGCCTGTTTCAGCAAAAGTTGATATCCCTGATGTTGAAAACGAACAGTTGGAATACTGGCGCAAGCACCGTGTTTTTGAGCGCACGATGGAAGAGCGTCAGGGTGGGCCTAACTACGTATTTTATGAAGGCCCGCCCACGGCCAATGGCAAGCCGGGGACGCACCATGTGATCGCCCGCGCCTTTAAAGATATGTTTCCCCGTTACAAGACCATGAACGGGTACTTTGTGCTGCGTAAAGGCGGGTGGGATACCCACGGGCTGCCGGTTGAGATTGAAGTCGAAAAAGAGCTTGGCCTCAAGGACAAGCGTGAGATCGAGGAATACGGGATCGCCCGGTTTAACGAACGCTGCCGCCAGAGCGTGTTCCGTTACATTAACGAGTGGGAAAAGCTCACCGAGCGCATGGCCTACTGGATCAGCCTGGATGATGCCTACGTCACCTTCACGAACGACTATATCCAGTCCGTGTGGTGGATTTTGCAGCAGTTCTGGGATAAAGACCTACTGTACCGGGGCCTTAAGGTTGTGCCTTACTGCGCACGCTGCGGTACGCCATTGAGTAGTCACGAGGTCGCGCAGGGGTATCACGATGTGAAGGACCCCAGCATCTTCGTACGCTTCCCGCTGCGCGATGAGCCGGGGACCTACTTCCTGGTGTGGACGACGACGCCCTGGACGCTGCCCGGCAACGTGGCCCTGGCCGTTGGAAATAAGGTCGATTACGTCCTGGTGGAAGGCTCCTCCGAAGATGGCGGCACCGAACGCCTGATCCTGGCCGAAGCGTTGATGGCCCAGGCGGTGAACGATCCAGACGCCTACACGGTGGTCGAGCGCTTCAAGGGCAGCGCGCTGGTCGGCAAACACTACCACCCGCTGTATACATTTTTACCCGTCGAGCAGGACTATGCCTACGTTATCGCCGGCGACTTTGTCAGCACGGAAGACGGCTCCGGTATCGTCCACATGGCGCCCGCCTTTGGCGCGGACGATATGGAGGCCGGCCAGGAAAACAACCTGCCGGTGCTGATGACGGTCGCTCCGGACGGCAAATTTGTCGACGCGGTCACGCCCTGGCGCGGCATGTGGGTCAAAGATGCCGACCCGCTGATCACGCAAGAGTTGCAGGCGCGTGGCTTGCTGTACCGGACGGAGCTGTATGAGCACAGCTACCCGTTTTGCTGGCGCTGCGATTCGCCGCTGCTGTATTACGCGCGCGACACCTGGTTCATCAAGACCACGGCTTACCGGGATAAGCTCATCGCGTTGAACCAGACCATCAAATGGGTGCCCGATCATGTAAAAGATGGACGCTTCGGCAACTGGCTGGACGACCTCAAAGACTGGGCGTTAGGCCGCGAGCGCTACTGGGGGACGCCGCTGCCCGTCTGGGAGTGTGATAACCCGGAATGCGGGCATGCCGTATGTGTCAACGGGCGGGAGGAACTGTCCCGGTTGAGCGGCTTCGATTACAGCGAGCTGGACCTGCACCGCCCCTATGTGGACGATGTCCATTGGGCCTGCCGGGAATGTAACGGCAAAGGCACCATGTACCGCGTGCCGGAGTTGATCGACGTGTGGTTCGACTCGGGGGCGATGCCGGTGGCGCAGTGGGGATATCCCTTTGCCAACCAGGAGATGTTCGAGTCTCAGTACCCGGCCGATTTCATCTGCGAAGCGGTGGACCAGACGCGGGGTTGGTTCTACAGTCTGCATGCGATCTCCGGCCTGCTCTTTGAGAAGGTCGCTTTCGAGAACGTGATCAGCCTGGGGCACATCCTGGATGTGAACGGGCAGAAAATGTCCAAGAGCCGCCCGGAGACCTTTGTCGAACCGTGGCAGGTTTTTGATAAATATGGCGCCGATGCCTTCCGCTGGTACATGTACACCTCCGGGCCGCCTGGCGAACCGCGCCGCTTCAGCATGGACATGGTGGGCGAGATCGTCCAGAAGTTCTGGCTGACGTTGTGGAATACCTACAGCTTTTTCGTGACGTATGCCAACCTGGATGCATGGTCGCCTGCGCAGGAAGCGCCGCCCGTTAGCGCCCGCGATCCTCTGGATCGCTGGGTGCTGGCCGAACTGCACGCGCTGATCCGGCGGGTCAGCGCGGCCTACGAGGACTACGACGCACCGGGCACGGCGCGGCCTATCCAGGTCTTTGTGGAGCAGTTGAGCAACTGGTACGTGCGGCTGTCACGCCGCCGCTTCTGGAAGAGCGAGGACGATTCCGCCAAGGCTGGCGCTTATGCGACGCTGTACGAGTGCCTGGTGACCCTGGGGTATCTACTCGCGCCGGCGATGCCCTTTATGGCCGAGATTCTTTACCGTAACCTGGTCAAATCGGTGGACGATGACGCGCCGGACAGTGTTCACCTGGCCAGATGGCCCACCTATGATGAGACCCTGATCGACCGGCCGCTGCTGGAGGCGATGGACCTTTCCCAGCGTCTGGTGAGTCTGGGCCGTGCCGCGCGCGAAAGCGCCAATCTGCGCGTGCGGCAGCCGTTGGCGGAAGCAGCCTTTGCCGTGCGGACGGCCGGCGATCGCAAGTCGGTCGATTTGCTGGCTGACTTGATCGCCGAGGAGTTGAACGTGAAGCAGCTCACGGTGCTGGACGACGCCGGGCAAGTCGTCGCTTATCGGCTGAACCCGCTGCCAGCCCTCCTGGGCAAAAAATACGGCAAGGATTTCCCCCGCCTGCAAAAAGCGTTGCGCGAGGGCGATCCAGGCGATGTGCGGACCTGGGCTACGTCCCTGCTTAATGGCGAGACCCTGAAATTGGAACTGGACGGCGACACGTTTGAGGTGACCCCGGAAGAGTGCGAGGTGCTGCGGGAAGCGGCGGAAGGATACGCCGTAGCCGAAGAGGGCGGTTTTCTCGCCGCGCTGAATACGACGCTGACCGAGGCGCTGGTGCTGGAAGGGCTGGCCCGTGAAGTTGTCCGCCGCATCCAGACGATGCGCCGTGACGCCGACTTTGAGATCAGCGATCGCATCCAGGTAACCTATCAAGGGTCAGAGAAATTGGTGGAAGCCTTTAAGGCGCATGAATCTTACATCGCGGGCGAGACGTTGGCCGACTCGGTGGTGGAAGCTGCTCCGACGGATGGCACCTTCAGCCAGGAGTTCACCATCGATGAGGAGCCGTTGACTCTAGGAGTCATGCGGTCCGGCTGAGCAACCACGCCAATCCCATGATGAAACAACGGCCCTGTATATACCGAACAGGGCCGTTGTATATGGGGCAACTCCCCAAAATTGTGTTTTACGCCAGGATGGGTCTCACGCCGGACTGGGTGCGGTACCCAGCGTAGAAGGCGTTTCGCCTTCGTCGGTGGCCGGCTTCTTCGCAGTTCCTTTTACACTTGTCGCGGCGTACGGGTCAAACTCCGGCTGAACTTTCTCGCCCATCAATTCCAGGAATTCTTCCTGGTTGATCGTTTCGATTTCTAACAACCGCTCGGCAATCATATCGAGCTTTTCACGGCTGTTTTCCAATAGTTCTTTGACCCGGTTGTACTCGTCGCTGACGATGCACCGGACCTCGGCGTCGATCTCTTCGGCCACATGTTCGCTGTAGTCGCGCTGCTCGCCGATTTCACGGCCCAGGAAGACCAGTTCTTCCTTCTGACCGAAGATCATCGGACCTAACTTTTCGCTCATGCCGAAGCGTTTGACCATCGAGCGAGCTATTTTGGCAACTTCGTCGAGGTCGCTCATGGCGCCGGTGGTGATTTCGCCGAAGACGATTTCTTCGGCGGCACGGCCGCCCAACGCGGCGGCAATACGGGCGCGCAGCTGGCTGGCCGTGATGTAGTTTATGTCACCTTCGGGCATACTCCAGGTGACGCCGCCGGCCATTCCGCGCGGCACGATGGTCACCTTATGCACCGGGTCGCTGTGGGGGAGAAGGTGGTGCGCGATTGCATGGCCAGCCTCATGATAGGCCCCCAGACGGCGCTCGGACTCGGAAAAAATGCGGCTCTTTCGCTCTGGGCCAAGCAGAACCCGTTCGATAGCTTCTTCGAAATCGCGCTGCGTGATGCTCTTTTTGTTCTTGCGGGCCGCGACGATGGCTGCTTCATTGACCAGGTTTTCCAGGTCCGCGCCGACAAAGCCGGGCGTTGACTTCGCCAGCACAATCAGGTCGACATCGCTGGCCAGCGGTTTGCCTTTCACGTGCACCTTGAGGATGGCCTCGCGGCCGTGCATGTCTGGCCGGTCCAGGACCACGCGCCGGTCAAAACGACCGGGACGCATCAGCGCCGGGTCCAGGATATCCGGGCGATTGGTGGCAGCCATGACAATGACGTTGGTATCGGTATTAAAACCATCCATCTCGACCAGGATTTGGTTGAGCGTTTGTTCGCGTTCGTCGTGGCTGCCGCCCAGGCCTGCCCCGCGGTGCCGTCCCACGGCGTCAATCTCGTCCACAAAGATGATGCAGGGGCTGTGACGCTTGGCCTGGTCAAACAGGTCGCGCACGCGGCTGGCGCCGACGCCGACGAACATCTCCACGAACTCAGAACCGGAGATGCTGAAAAATGGCACGCCTGCTTCTCCGGCGATGGCTTTGGCCAGCAGCGTTTTGCCGGTGCCGGGGCTGCCGACCAGGAGCACACCTTTGGGAATACGCGCACCGAGCTGGATGAACTTTTCCGGCTCTTTCAGGAACTCGACGACTTCGGCCAGTTCCTCCTTGGCTTCGTCCACGCCAGCGACATCGTCAAAGGTGACGGTAGGCTGGTCACCACTGAACATGCGCGCCCGGCTTTTGCCGAAGGAAAGCGCCTGGTTATTGGAGCCTTGCGCCTGACGGAACATCAGGTAAACAAAACCTGCCAGGAACAGCAGCGGCAGAATTGAGATCAATAGGCTGAGCCAGGCCCCCAGATTGCTGGGTGCGCCATTCTCCAGGTTTATGCGTTCGAGTTGTTCCGGGTCCGCGCCGAGGGATAACAACTGATCCTGCGCCGGCAGGGAAGGGTGTATCCGGGTGACCGCAACCCGATTACTCCCGTCATATTGAATGGTAAGCTCGTCATCGATGACCTCGATGCTGGCCACATCACCTCGGTTTATCTCGTCAACGAGATCACTGAGTGAGATTTCGTTCGCATTGATGCCATTGCCAAATAACATCGTCGCGATGACCAGGACTCCAATGAAAACCATGATCACAATGAGGTTACGGTAACGTGAGTTATTCACCAATTGTCCTCCAACAACGCTACATCTCAGGTGTTGTCTAAACCATCACGCTCCTGAATTCTGGCAGTGGGTACTGGCCTGAAAATCAAGTGGAAGATCACACCCTTTGAGGCGATTATACAGCCCTCAGGGCAAAACACAATCCTAATTTTATCTTAGGCGAGCATCATTATCTCGCATTAAGTCAACCAGGCGCGGAAGACTTCCAGCCACAGCGGAATCAGGCCGAGCCCTGCCAGCAGGGCGATCACACTCAGGACGATAGTAACCACGTCGAAAGGTCGTTCTTTCTCCTCACGCCCCGGCACATACGGTCCGGTTCCATAGGTGGGTACGGCGTAAGGAGGTGGTGTTTGCTGCTGCACCGGCGAATGATACTGTGGTTGGGCCGCCGCAGGTGTTGGTGAGGGTGGCGCATAAGCCTGCTGCGAGGGCTGAGTAGGCGGGCTGGAGGTCACCTGCTGAGCGGGCATGGTCGGCGGCGCCCCAGCGGGCTGCTGCCGGGGGAGGGACGGGCTGACCGAGCTGGCAATCCCCCCGGTGACCTGGTGCCCCTGTTTGCGGTAGCTGATGAGGATACGCCCCAACTGGTCGGCAGTCCGGTAACGAGACGCCGGCTCCTTCGACATGACCTTCTGGATGATCTGGTCAAGCTGGACCGGCACCGAGGGGTTAAAATCGGTGACGTGCGGCGGGGTATCGCGGATATGGGCCAGCGCCAGTTCCTGCTGGTCCGCGCCGATGAACGGCAGGCGTCCGGTCAGCATCTCAAATAACACGATGCCAACCGAATACACATCCGAGGCTGGAGAAGGGCGCTCTCCCTGTGCCTGCTCCGGCGAGAAGTAGTGCGGGCTGCCCCACACCACTTTCTGGCGTTCGCCGATAGCCGCATCGGACAGCGCCTGGGCAATACCAAAGTCGGTGACTTTGACGACATCTCCCTCGGCCACCAGTACATTTTGCGGTTTCACGTCGGCGTGGACTAGCCCGGAACGGTGGGCGTACCCGATGCCGGCGGATATCTGAATGGCGATATTCAGGGCGCGCTCGATGCTGAAGGGTGCTTCCGTTCGGATTAGCTTTTTTAAGTCCTGGCCAACCACGAACTCCATCACAATATAGTGTGTGTTGCCATCCTGGCCGACGTCGTGCACGGTCACGATATTGGGGTGAGCTAGCTTGGCGACGCTGCGGGCCTCGTTACGAAAACGTTCCAGAAACGACGGATCGGTGATCAGGCTGGGGCGGAGGATTTTGACGGCGACCGTCCGGCCCAGGGCCTGGTCAACTGCCTTATAGATTACTGCCATACCGCCGGACCCCTGCTGGGCGACCAAGCGATAACGATTGTTGAGGAGCGTTTCTTGAGCCATAGTCAGCGTATTGTCCGGGACAGAATAATGACTGAATTTTACCGCTAAATCGCTTTACATGCTTGACATTCGTTGTTTTATCGTGCTACTCTCAGTTCAATACATCAATTTGAAGGCTCCATCTCGGGTTCGTCTGCCCTGCCGGGCAGGCGATAATGGCGAAGTCGGTGAGAATCCGGCGCTGCCCCGCAACGGTGATCGGGGTGAGATACCCCGTAAGTCCGGTCGACCGCCTGAGGTGAAATCTCAACCTTCGCGGAGGGAGGAAGGGAGCTAGGACAAACGTCCTGGGCCGCACTTGTCAGCGTATCGTTCCTGACCGGTTCACCTCCGTGGAACCGGTCTTTTTGATCCAGGGTGTTGCCCCCGGTTCAGTGCGGCGAGGTATCATGACACAGCCACCTATAACACGATCGATAGATATGCTGCTGCAAGCCAGCGATCTGACATTCGGCTACAACGGCACCCTCATCCTGGATAACGTGTCGTTCACCTTGCATGCCGGGGAGTTCGTCGGGCTGGTTGGCCCGAATGGAGCAGGGAAATCCACGCTGCTTAAGCTGATCACCGGGTTTTGGCGGAGCACTGAGGGTCACATCACACTGTTAGGCAAATCGATCAATCATTACGCGCCGAAGGCAGTTGCCCAGATAATCGCCCTTGTACCGCAAACCACGTCGCTGGATTTTGCCTTTACGGCGCGCGAACTCGTCCTGATGGGCCGCAGCCCGCACCTGGGACGTTTCCAGGTAGAAAGCGCGCATGACCGGGCCGTGGCCGACCAGGCCATGCAAACGACCGATATCCTGCCACTTGGCCGGCGTTTCGTCAACAGCTTGAGTGGAGGCGAACGCCAGCGCGTGCTGATTGCCCGAGCACTGGCACAGGAACCACGGGTCTTATTGCTGGACGAGCCGACCAGTAACCTTGACATCAAGCACCAGTTGTCGCTGCTGGGACTGGTGCGTGACCTGGCTCACGATCGGGGGTTGGGGGTAGTGGCCGCGATTCACGACCTGGCGCTGGCCGCGCGGTTCTGCGACCGCATCGTGCTGCTGTCACAGGGCAGTGTGGTGGCGGCAGGTTCACCGGCTGAAGTTTTCACGCAGCATACGCTGGTGGAAACTTTTGGTGTGGAAGTGAAGGTGGAAACCGAGCCGGTTACCGGCGGCTTACGTCTGACTCCGCTGCGACCTGTCTCTTGATGGCGTGATGCACGGAAATCCTTGAGTATTATGCCCGAGCCGTTTGGCGTGATTTTCCCGTGGGCTGTGTTATAATCCTCCCGATTTTTTCTCGTGTTTTCCGGTCAGCTTGCTGCCAATTCCGGCGTTTGTCGTCAAGACTATTGACATTTTTCACTGTCATAATTGGCGACGATGTTTTATCGTAACGCGGATCAAGCACCGTCAATAACCATCTGTCTATCACATGGAAAGGATAAGACGCATATATGGCTAAGAAGTGGGTTTATCTGTTTGAAGAAGGTAACGCTGAAATGCGTGATTTGCTGGGCGGTAAGGGGGCCAACCTTGCCGAAATGACCCGCCTGGGTCTGCCGGTGCCGCCCGGCTTCACTTGCACAACCGAAGCCTGCCTGGCCTACCTGAACAACAACAACACCTTCCCCCAAGGCTTGTGGGAACAGGCTTTGGACGGCATGAAGGACCTCAACCAGAAAATGGGACGTGAGTTTGCCAATTCTCAGGACCCTCTCCTGATGTCCGTTCGCTCCGGCGCCAGGTTCTCGATGCCCGGTATGATGGATACCATCCTCAACCTGGGCCTGAACGATGAAGCGGTGCTGGCGCTGGCCGCCAAAGCCAACGATTCCCGCTTTGCCTGGGACTCATACCGCCGCCTGGTCCAGATGTTTGGCAAGGTCGTGCTGGATGTTGACGGCCTGCTCTTCGAAGAGATCATGGACGAAATCAAGGACGAAGAAGGCGTCAAATCCGATCCTGAGGTTTCGCCTGAGGGCTGGCAGAAAGCCGTCGAGAAGTTTAAGGCCCTGATCAAGCGCGAGTCCGGTCAGGAATTTCCGCAGGACCCCTGGAAGCAGCTTGAACTGGCTATCGAAGCGGTGTTTAGGTCGTGGAACGGCAAGCGCGCCATTGACTACCGCAACGCGACCGGCATTTCCCACAGCCTGGGGACCGCCGTTAACGTTCAGGCGATGGTCTTCGGTAACATCGGCGACGACTCCGGCTCTGGCGTGGCCTTCACGCGTAACCCCTCCACCGGCGAAAATGATTTCTACGGCGAGTACCTCTTTAACGCCCAGGGTGAGGACGTGGTATCCGGCGCCCGCACCCCGACCGAGGTCCACAAGCTGAAGGAAGAAGCGCCGGAAGCCTGGGATACGCTGCAAAACGCCTCCGAGAAGCTAGAAAAGCACTACCGTGAGATGCAGGACATGGAGTTCACCCTTGAGAATGGTAAGCTCTACATGCTCCAGACGCGCAATGGCAAGCGTACTGCTGCTGCTGCCGTCAAGATCGCTGTCGACATGGTGCAGGAAGGCCTGATCAGCAAGACAGAGGCTGTTTCTCGCATTGAGGCGTTCCATATCGACCAGCTACTGCACCCGCACTTCGATCCCGAAGCCTTGAGGTCCGCCACACGCCTGACCAAAGGCCTGAACGCTTCGCCCGGTGCGGCCGTCGGTGTGGTTTACTTTGACGCTGACACCGCCG
>DAOUEM010000167.1:0-7889 GCA_034430555.1 Anaerolineae bacterium
CCTTTGTGGACCTGGCATGCGCTGGTCTCGTCCGCGTGTTCAACGCATGATGGTCATTCGTTCGGCGGTGATGAGTGATGACTTTGAGGCGCTATGGGCTGCCGCTGCCTAATTTTGCCCCCAATCTGGTATGCACCCCTGTCAAGGTTCAGTTAGGGCCGGCGTGTGAGGCCTTTGGTGGGGTGGGCAGTAGTCAATCATTTGCCGTGAGGTCGGTCGGGTCAAATCACCTATTGACAGGGTCTGCGATGTCCGGCATAATGAGTCGCATAACAGCGATGACGGAGATAAGTAGGCGAGGGTCGCACCGTCCAGGGAGTTCCCGCCAGGGACTGTAAGCGGGGACCGGCAGCGCTCGCTGAAATTCCCTCCCGAGCTGACAGGGGAACGTCTGCTGGCGGGGCCAGCAGATTGAAGTTTGTGCCTGGCAC
This sequence comes from Anaerolineae bacterium, assembly GCA_034430555.1. GTDB lineage: Bacteria > Chloroflexota > Anaerolineae > Aggregatilineales > Ch27 > DAOTXK01. Next base: position 432 of record DAOUEM010000167.1, read on the forward strand.
AAACTTCGTAGTAATGGCTCCACCAAACGACTGTGTAGTCTGCTCCGCCAGCCCGGCGTTACCGGGGCAGCCGTTCGCGTTTCTGGCGCGGCCGGTGACCAGAGTGGTCGTGCGCTGCCTGGCAGTGTATGACAATCAGGGTGGTACCGCGTGAGTCCGAACTCGCGTCCCTGTGGGGATGCGGGTTTTTTTGTGTACCGGAAAGAGGGATATATGCGCGACAAGCTAGAAGCATTGTACCAGCAAGCAACCGAAGCACTGGCCGGCATCCAGTCGTCGGAGGCCCTCACCGAGTGGGAACGTCGTTTTATCGGCCGTAAGGGCGAGGTGACGCTGCTGCTGCGGCAGACGGGCCAGCTTCCTGCAGAAGAGCGCGCCGATTTCGGCCAACGCGCCAACGAGATCAAGCGCTTGCTAACCGACGACTACACCAAACACGAGGGACTGATCCGCGAGCAGGAACTGGCCCGGAGCATGGAAGAGGGCCAGATCGACGTGACGCTGCCGGGTCGCAGCGTGGCTACCGGCGGCCTGCACCCGGCCACGCAGACCCTCCGCCAGATTTACGCCATCTGGGCGGAGATGGGCTTCCAGGTATACCGCAGCCGCGACGTGGAAACCGACGAGGCCAATTTTGAGCTGCTGAACATTCCGCAGCACCACCCGGCCCGCGACATGTGGGATACCTTCTACACCACCGAGCCGGGCGTGATCCTGCGTACGCATACCTCGCCGGGTCAGATCCACGCCATGCGCGAATACGGCCAGAACGGCACGCTGCCCATCCGCGTGATCCTGCCGGGCATGTGCTACCGCTACGAGCAGATTACGGCCCGCAGCGAGATCCAGTTCAACCAGGTAGAAGGGCTGGCGGTGGGCTACAACATCCGCATGACCGACCTCAAGGGCACGCTGATCGCGTTCGCGCGGCGCATGTTCGGCGCGGACCGGCAGGTGCGCTTCCGGGCCTCGCACTTCCCGTTCACGGAGCCGAGCGCCGAGGTCGACGTATCCTGCATCCTGTGCGGCGGCGATGGCTGCCCGGTCTGCAAATACACCGGCTGGCTGGAGATCGGCGGCTGCGGCATGGTGCACCCGGTCGTGCTGCAAAACGGCGGTTACGACCCGACCCAGTGGAGTGGGTTCGCCTTCGGCATCGGGCCGGAGCGTATCACCATGCTCAAGCACGGTATCGAGGACATCCGCTACTTCTGGGGCAATGACCTGCGGTTCCTGGCGCAGTTCTAGATAGAGGCCAACAGTCCGGGAGGCCTGGAGACCCGGACGAGGTGCGACGATGGCGGACTTTCGCAAGATGGCGGTATGGCAGAAGGCCGACGACCTGGTCGTGTTGGGTTACCAGATGACCGCCGCTTTTCCTGACGAGGAGCGGTACGGGTTGACCGACCAGATGCGTCGCGCTGCGACCAGTGTTCCGGCTAACATTGCGGAAGGTTCGGGGCGGCAAACGCTTATAGATTTCCGCCAGTTTCTTTACATCGCGCGCGGATCGCTGAATGAACTAGAGTATTTCATCCACCTGGCGGAACGGTTGGCGTATCTGGATGGAACATCGGTCGAAGAATTGACTCGCGTCCGGCATGAAGTTGGCGGCGCGTTACAAGGCATGATCAACTGGGCGACCAGAGAAATCGACAAAGGGCGTAGGGACCTGTAAACAACAGCAGATGCGCGACCGGCGTGTTTTCTGGCCGCTGGCCTCCAGTCTCCCGGTCTCTGGCCTCTTTCAAAGGAGTATTACTCACAGATGCTTGTACCCATTAGCTGGTTGAAGGACTACGTGGACATCCCCGACTCCGTGGCCGTCGAGGAGCTGGCCGAGCGCCTGACCCTCGCCGGGCTGGAAGTCGGCAAAATCAACTATATCGGCCTGCCGCAAACCCAGGTGCCCGGCCTGACGCTGCCGCCGTCGGATCACCTTGTCTGGGACCGCGACATGCTCGTGCTGGGTCAGATCGTCGAGGTCAAGTCGCACCCCAACGCCGACCGGCTGGTGCTGGCGCTGGTCGACTACGGCGGAGACGAACTCGAGCAGTGCGTGACCGGCGCGCCCAACCTCTTCCCCTACAAGGATGCCGGCCCGCTGGACCCGCCGCTGTGGTCGCCCTTTGCCAAGGAAGGCGCGGAGGTCTGGGACGGGCACAGCGACGAGCCGAAGCGTATGGTGCTCAAAGGGCGCGAACTGCGCGGTATCTACAACAAGTCGATGGTGTGCTCCGAGAAGGAGCTGGGCATCGGCGACGATCACACCGGCATCCTGCTGCTGGAAGCGGACCTGGTGGAAGGTTTCGTACCCGGCGCGCCGCTGCAAGATGTCCTGGGCGATGTGATCCTGGACATCGAACTGACGCCTAACCTGGCCCGCGCCTGGAGCATCACCGGTGTGGCGCGGGAAGCTGCCGCGCTGCTCGACGTGCCGATGCGTTATCCATCGACCGAGGTGGTGATGGAAGGCCCGGCTATCGAGGGGCGGGTCGCCGTCGACATCCGCGAGCCGGAGCTAAACCCGCGTTTCACCCTGTCGCTGATCGAAAACGTGACGATCAAGCCCTCGCCCCAGTGGATGCAGATGCGGCTGCTCAAAGCCGGGATGCGCCCCATCAACAATATAGTAGACATCACCAACTACGTCATGCTGGAAACCGGCCAGCCGCTGCACGCCTTCGATTGGGACATCGTGCGGCGCCGGGCGGCGGACTCCGGGGCGGCGACGCCGACCATCATCACCCGCCTGCCGGACCCCGGCGAAAAACTGACGCTGCTCGACGACAGCGTGCACCAGCTCGATGACTTCAACATCCTGGTGGCGGATACCGCCGGATCGCTCAGCCTGGGTGGGGTGATGGGCGGCCTGGAGAGCGAGGTCCAGCCGGACAGCACCAGCATTCTGCTGGAGGCGGCGAACTGGAATTTCATCAACATCCGGCGCACCATGCAGGCCCGTAAGATCAGCTCCGAGGCCGGGACGCGCTTCAGCCGGGGCGTGCATCCCAGCCAGGCGGAGTTCGGCCTGCGTCGCGCCACTGAGTTGATGCGCCGGTTGGGCGAGGGCGTGGTGGCCGAGGGCATCATTGACGATTATCCGCAGCGGCCCGAAACGGTGGTCGTGGACATCACCGCCGGCGACGTCAACCGCCTGACGGGCATGACTCTCAAGGCGGAGGAGATCGCCGGCATCCTGCGCCGCTTGCAGTTCGAGGTGCAACAAAGCGATAGCACCCTCCATGTGACTGTGCCCGATCATCGCATGGACATCGGCACGGGTGTGGTGGGGCAGGCCGATCTGGTCGAAGAGATCACGCGCATCTACGGCTACGACAACATCCCGATCACGGTTATCGACGATCTGCTGCCACCCCAGCGCAACAACTTCGACCTGCAAACCGAAGAATGGACCCGCGATCTGCTGGTCAAGGCCGAGATGCGCGAGATCATCACCTACAGTTTCACCACGCCGGCGCGAGAGGCCCTGCTGACTCCGCCCGGCGTATCGTCGAGCCTGCCGGAAACAGGTTACGTCACGCTGGCCAACCCGATCTCGCAAGACCGGACGGTGATGCGTCATACGCTGCTGGCTGGCATGCTGGATATTGCCGCCGACAACCTGCGCCACGCTAACCGTCTGCGCCTGTTCGAAATCGGCATGGTGTACCTGCCGGTGGCGGGGCAGCCGCTGCCCGACGAGCCGCGCCTGTTAGGCCTGTTGATGGCCGGGCCGAGCGATGTCGGCAGTTGGGACTGGCCCCCGCGGGAAGCACTGCTGGACTTCTTCGATCTCAAGGGTGTGGTGGAAGGCCTGCTGGACGGGCTGCACATCACCGACGTTACCTTCGCGCCGGTGGCGCACGCCAGCTTTTTCCCCGGACGGACGGCGCAGCTTTCCGTCGGCAGGGACGTGGTGGGCGTGTTCGGCGAGGTGCATCCCACGGTCTGTGCCGCCTTTGATCTGCCGCAAGACCTGCCGGTGATCATGGCCGAGTTCAACCTGGACCTGCTGCTGGCCCAGGCTCAGGCCTCGCACCTGGTGACGCCGGTCCCGACCCAGCCGGCCGTTTACCAGGACGTGGCCCTGGTCGTCACCGAGCAGACGCCAGCCGCCGAGGTGGAAGCGGTCATTCGCCAGGCGGGCGGCGACCTGCTGGAGGCGGTGAGCCTGTTCGACGTTTACCGGGGCGACCCGGTCCCGGCGGGTAGCAAGAGCCTGGCCTACGCGCTGACCTTCCGCGCGCCGGACAAGACGCTGCAAGAAAAGGCCGTCAACAAGCTGCGCGACAGGATTGTCAAGGCGGCGGCCCAGAAGCTGGGGGCCAAACTGCGCGCCTGATAAGGGCCGGTCTCCTTCTGGCACGACACACCACGGCTGTTTCCGCCAGCGGGGAAGCAGCCGTGGTGTCGTCCGGCAGGGGTTGCCTTTTTGGCCCGGCGCTGCATAATCAAACCGCAGTGACAACAACGTGACCCGCGCCCTTCGCTCCCGCCGCCGTCCTTGCGCTGGTTGCCAGGTTGCCTATCGCCAGATGTGTTGTTGATGTGTGACAGGGAGCGTGACAATGTCTCTTTTTCGCCGCAGTGACCGGTCAGGCGTGCCGCCAGCCTATAAGTCCAGGCTAGAAGCCCTGTTGGGCAGTCCGGTGGACGGGCCGGACGTCGAGGTGACGTTTACCTGGGAGTCCCCGGAGGAAGCTCGGCAGCAGTTAGACCGCATCGGCGCCATGCAGCAGGAATTGCGCAGCCTCAAAAAAGACGTGACTCGGAAGATGAAAGCGGTGCGCGATTCCTATGGCGCGCGCCGTGCCGCCGTGCGGCCCAATCCGTTGCTGGCGCTGGCCGGGCGCAAACAAGCCAGCCAGAGTAAATCCGCCCGGCGCGAACGGCTCCGTGCCCGGCAGGAGGCCGAACTGTCCTCCTACCAGGTCACCCGCGAGTGCATCGATGGGCTGCTGCTCAAGCTGGACAGCTACGAGCGTAAGATCAACGCCTGGGTTGCCCGGCGCGATTAAGCGCCAATTGGGCGGCGCCAGTGGGGCGCCAGGTCGACCATCAAGCGGCTGTTTCCTCCGCTGAGGAAGCAGCCGTTTTGCTCTGGGTATGCAAGGGTGGGTATGGTCGGCGTGTTGGCAAGAGAACATGCCGCCCTACCGGGCCTTGAATTTCGTCATCTTTTATGAATAATGGGTTTGCGCCGACGTCACGCACGCGCCTTCATCCGACTGTTTACTAGCACAGGGACTTATCGCCACATGCAAGCTGCACCCATCACCGAACCGACCGAACCGACCGCCCCTGCCGTCAAGCCGACCCGCAACCCGGCCACGCTGATCGTCCGCTGGATCGCCGGCTTTTTTGGCGAGCGGGCCATCGAAGCCGAGCGCTTCCTCAAGTTCGCCATCGTCGGCGCGGCAGGGGCCGTGGTCGACTTTGCCATCCTCATCATCTTGCAGCATACGCTGCTCACCCCAGAGGGTACGGCTGCCGACATCCAGGGCAGGGTGGCGCTGGCGACCGGCATCGCTTTCACCACCGCCGTGATCAGCAACTTCATCTGGAACCGCTACTGGACCTTCCCTGATTCGCGCTCGCGCAGCCTGGGCCGGCAGTTGTTCCAGTTTTTTGTGGTCAGCATTATCGGTCTGGCTTTTCGGCTGGTATTCGTGCCCGGCACCTTCCAGTTCTTTGGCGATGTGGGCGCGTCGGTGCTGGCCTCGCTGTCCATCGTGGAAGCGCTGGACGAGACCGCCATCATCCAGTTAGGCACGCCCATCGCCCAGGCGATCGCCATCATCATCGTGCTGTTCTGGAACTTCTTCGCCAACCGTTACTGGACCTACAACGACGTGTAGGTGTGTCCGTCGACCACAATTTGTACGGTGAAATCGGGGCGGGCCTGTGCGACTCGCCCCGGTTTGTGTTGGATGCGGTATAATGTAGCACTTGTGTTCGGTTGAACCCTTAGAGGCGACCATGTCTGACCTGTTTGATTACGCGCGCGAGCAGCGTGCCGAAGAGTATGCGCCGCTGGCCGTGCGGATGCGCCCGCGTACCCTGGATGAATTCGTCGGGCAGGAGGAGATCGTCGGGCCGGGGCGGCTGCTGCGCCGCGCCATCGAAGCCGACCAGTTGACCTCGATCATCCTGTGGGGGCCGCCCGGCTCCGGTAAGACCACGCTGGCCAACGTGATCGCCCACAGCACGCAGCGCCACTTCACCACCATCAACGCCGTGACCGACGGCATCGCCGTGCTGCGCGAGGTCGTGGCCCAGGCTAAGGAGCGCCTCGGCATGTACGACCAGCGGACCGTGCTCTTTGTGGACGAGATTCACCGCTGGAACCGGGCGCAGCAGGACGCGCTGCTGCCGCACGTCGAGCGCAACACTGTGGTGCTGATCGGGGCGACCACCGAGAACCCGTTTTTCAGCCTGGTGGGGCCGCTGCTCTCGCGCAGCCGGACCTTTCGCCTCAGCCCGCTCACCGACGATCACGTGCGCGTGCTGCTGCGGCGAGCGCTGGCCGAAACCGGGCGCGGTTACGGGAACCGGGACATTCAGATCGACGACGATGCCCTGGAACACCTGGTCTTCATCGCCGGGGGGGATGCCCGCAATGCCCTCAACGCGCTGGAACTGGCCGTAGAAACGACCGTGCCCCAGGATGGCGTCATTCGCATCACGCTGGAAGTCGCCCAGGAAAGCATCCAGAAGCGGGCGGTGCGCTACGACAAGGGCGGCGACGAGCACTACGATACCATCAGCGCCTTCATCAAGTCCGTGCGCGGCTCGGACCCGGACGCGGCTCTCTACTGGATGGCCAAGATGATCCACGCCGGGGAGGACCCGCGCTTCATCCTGCGCCGGATGTTCATCCTGGCCAGCGAGGACATCGGCCTGGCCGACCCGATGGCGCTGCCCGTGGTGGCGGCGGCGGCCCAGGCGTTTGAGTGGGTCGGGATGCCGGAGGGCACCTACCATCTCTCGCAGGCCTGCCTGTACCTGGCCACCGCTCCCAAGAGCAACAGCGCCGGCGCGGTCTGGCAGGCGCTGGCCCACGTGGCGGAGCACGGCACCGGCGAAGTGCCCTCCTACCTGCGTGATAAAGAGGGCAATTTGCGCGGCCCGGCCCAGGAGCGCTACCGGCAGACGATGGGCGACATGGGCCAGTACCAGTACCCGCACGACCATCCGGGCGGCTGGGTGGAACAGCGCTACCTGCCGTTTGATATGGAGCCGCCGGGCTGGTACCAGCCGAAAGACATCGGCTACGAAGAGTCGATCAAAGCGCGCCTGGAGGACCTGCGCCGCCGCATGGATGAATGACCAGCAACCCCCGGCACACGCGGTACGTATAGATGGTTAAGATGAGGTTTTGGTTTTGGGGGACGACATGCGTAACAACAGGTTGGCGGTCAAAATCGGGCTGCTGGTGTTTTTGGCGTTAGGCGG
>DAOUEM010000168.1:0-2928 GCA_034430555.1 Anaerolineae bacterium
GAAGGCATTTTGGGGTCCCAGCAACCGAATTCTTCTCATAAAAGCGCCATCTCGCGCTATTTTTGGCAAGGTTATCCGAGAATCCCCACAACCTGCATAAAAATCGGTGTTTGGGCATCGATCTTATCGGCCTCCATAATCTGTGGAGCTGGCAGTTTCTACGCTTGACCATGAATGTGCTCACTGTAATACGCCGAGGGTACTCTTCCCACAATGATCTTACCTCGGCTCAATCAGGAAAACACAAAGAGCCAAACTCCAGGGTGACGCGAGCGTCACGGAGCTTAATGATACCACGCGGCGGGCGGCTGGGGGCGGGTAAAAACGGGGCAGAGATACATCGGCACGGCGACCCCGAAAAACTATTTAGTGACCGGATAAATCCAAATATACGGCGTGCGACGGTGAGTGTAGTGGAAGGGCGCGGTCAGATATCGGCGGTTTCGCCCTTTTTTGTCACGACGATGCTGCGGGCCACGCCCGGCTCGCGCTCGATCAGGTCCCAGCCCTGCAGGCGGTCCAGGTGGCGGATGACCGACGAGGCGTGGCTCAAGCCGCAGGCATCCGCGATCTCCTGCAAGGACGGCGACCAGGGGTGCATCGCCAGGTATTCCCGGATAAAGGCAAAAATGCTGCGGGTCGTCTCCATACCTTTCCTGTTCCAATACGTCCGCCGCCGTGCCCGGCGCTGGCACGTCGCCCGGCCCGACCGGGTTTCACGGATGGGTGCAGACTGTGGTAAACGCACGGTGCCCTCGAAACACTAAGCCGCCGGTTCCGTGTAAATGTTAGCATAGAACAGGCGTACACAACATTACAGATTGCGTTACAAAACGGTTTGAATTTCGTTTGATCGGGTGGTGATGGTCTCCGAGGACGGCCTGAACCACCCGCGCGGCCTGTCCTTCGCCGTTTCGCCCGCCATTTTTGCGCCCCTTAGAATCTGATGAATAGTTGGTGAATAGGACCCATTTAGGTTGTAAACAGGCGAATCATAGGGGTATGATCACACCCGGTATTTTTAGTGGGAACGAGTGAGGGTTAACCATGAATCGCAGACTGTTAGCAGGTATCGGTATTGTCATTGGCGTGATCGTGATTATCGGCGTGGTCTTGCTGGCGCGTATCTGGCTGGTCGGCGGCAGCGGCGAGGCCAGCCAGGCGCTGGTCGCCCCGACCCTGGCCGTCGACCAGCCGACCGCGGAACCGACAGCAGAAACAGCAGCGGACCCGACCGACGAACCAGCATCCTCGGCAGAGGCCGCAGTAGAGGCCGGCCCGCGCGTGCGCTATCAAATCAGCAGCGAGGCCAGCGAGGTGCGCTTCACGCTGAACGAAGTGCTGCGCGGCACTCCGACCACCGTGGTGGGCCGCACGGACCAGGTGGCCGGCGAAATCCTGGTGGACTTCGGCGCGCCTTCCGCTTCCGAGCTGGGCCTGATCGTGATCAACGCCCGCACGCTGGCCACCGACAACGAATTCCGCAACCGCGCCCTGCGCAGCGATATCCTGCAATCGGCGCAGGACCGCTTCGAGTTCATCACCTTCACGCCGACCGCCTTCGATGGCCTGCCGGACGTGGCCGCCGACGGTGACACGGTGAGCTTCTCGGTCGCCGGCGACCTGACCATCCGCGACATCACCAACCCGGTCACCTTTACGGTGGCCGTGACGGCTTCCGCCGAGCGGTTGAGCGGCAGCGCCAGCGCCAGCGTGATGCGCGCCGCCTACAACCTGACGATCCCCGACGTGCCCGGCGTGGCCGAAGTAACCGAAGAAGTGCTGCTGGAGATCGACTTCGTGGCCCTGCCGGTCGAATAAGCGGCGGGCGCACAACTATTGCAGGCACCTACTTGCCAGATACGTGAGATATCGGAGAAGCTAAACACAGCGAGTTCAGTGCTGGCTATCCGTGAGCACTGAACTCGCTGTGGCTCTCTTTAATGAGAACAAGGTGTTGCTTCACAAGTGGTCGTGGAGCACACAAAAATGGAACGCCATCCCTAAGAATCGGAATGGTATAAACACATGATTTGACACCTGTTGCGACATCAGCGTTTATAAACGACTTGCTATTTGCCTATCTTAATTGTACTATTGCATCAGGATCGTGATTCCTGGTCAATTGGGGGTTTTTCATGTCCGATAATACCCGTGTAATGATCTTCATTGATGGTAGTAATCTCTATCATGGGCTGAAAAAAGATATGCCCGGTAAGAGACTTGACTACAGCTGCTTGGCTGAGACCCTGTGCGATAATCGCCATTTAGTGCGTGTACACTACTACAATGCCCCTCTTCCTCAACAGCAAGATAAGGAAGCAGCGAAAGCTCAGCAGAGCTTTTTTGACAAGTTGAGAAATCTTCCTTATCACCGCGTGATACTGGGGAGATTAGAACCACGTCCGGGCGGAAGAAAAGTTGAGAAAGGAGTCGACATAAAGATCGCAGTAGATATGCTTTCATTGGCTGTAAGAGATGTTTATGATGTAGCGATTCTGGTGAGCGGAGATGGAGACTTTGCTAGTGTCGTGGAAGCTGTTCAAGACTTTGGCAAACATGTTGAAAACGCCACTACAAAATCTGGGAGCTCAAATCATTTGCGACAAGTGTGTGATAAAGTAGTGATGCTCACACCTGAATTTTTGAGCGATTGCCTCTCAGATAAAACCACATAAAACAAGGGGTTGTCAATAGACAACCCCCTGGAGTTCAATGCCCAATGTTGGCGGGGACAACAATGGGGAATTAATTACCTATAGTATATATGGTGATACTGTCCCTGTCAATGGGTGCATACCAGATTGGGGGCAAAATTAGGCAGCGGCAGCCCATAGCGCCTCAAAGTCATCACTCATCACCGCCGAACGAATGACCATCATGCGTTGAACACGCGGACGAGACCAGCGCATGCCAGGTCCACAAAGG
>DAOUEM010000169.1:0-2891 GCA_034430555.1 Anaerolineae bacterium
CCTTTGTGGACCTGGCATGCGCTGGTCTCGTCCGCGTGTTCAACGCATGATGGTCATTCGTTCGGCGGTGATGAGTGATGACTTTGAGGCGCTATGGGCTGCCGCTGCCTAATTTTGCCCCCAATCTGGTATGCACCCAGAGATTACGGGGGCTTGACAGATGACCCAAACCCGTATAGACTGACAACGGACTACTGAAGAAAGGAGTAGGCGCAATGTCCAACAGCATGATCTATCGCCTCTGGGTACACCGGGATATCGGTTCTGTTGATTTTCCCAGGGCGAAATGCGCCTACCCGCCGGATATGTGCTGCTAATACTTAAGTCATGCACAAAGGCCGTGGGCGCACCCCACGGCCTTTTTTGTTGGTTCGAGTGCGCTGTCGCGCGCCGGGGTCGTGGGGATGGAATGTCCCACGGCCTTTTTTGTTGCGTGAGCATTCGACGCCAGCGCCGCCGCCGCGGGGAGGCCCGCGGGCATCGTTTGACGAGGAGACTTTAACCGCAAGCCGAGGAGTACATGAAGAACCTGACGATCGCCTGAGCACCTGTGACGTGAGAAAGCGCGGTTTCCGTTTTTCAGTCAAAACTTTTCTGGAAGCAGCAGGAGATGGACATCATGTTAGAGAGAGTTGACGAATGGCGCGCCTACTCCTTGCAAATGGCGGACGCCCACGCGGAGCGTTACCGGGCGATGTGGCAACGTTACAACAGCCCGCCCGCTTACGGACCACTGCTGGCCCGTCTGGGCCGGTTGATGGTGGTCGCGGGTGAGCGCCTGCAAGCGCGCGGGCACCGCTCGATGACCATGACAGAGCAACCATTCACCTGGCGGGATGGCGGCCCGGCTGCCGCCCGCTGAACCGGGATTATTACACACTTTAGAGGTTAACCAATGAGCATCAGTTCACCCGATCGGACCAGGTTGGCGACGGGGAAACCCAGGCAAAGGGAAACCATCATGAAGGTACAGGCTGTGCCGGACCACGTGGACGCCTTGAACGTCAGAGCCGTCAGCAAGCACTTCAACGTGCAGAGGCCGCCCTTCTGGCAGCGCTGGTTCCAGAAGAACCGGGCCGCCAACAATGACAGCGCGGTCGTCGCCGACGGCAAGATCGTCGGTGACGGCAAGGCCGCCGGCGACCTACCCAAAAACACCGAGAAGCGCACCGTGACCGCCGTCGATACCGTTACGCTGGACGTGCATCGCGGCGAGATTTACGGCATCCTCGGCCCCAACGGCTCTGGCAAGTCGACGCTGGTCCGCCTGCTGTCCACCCTGCTCATCCCGGATGAGGGGCAGGTGCAGGTCTTCGGCCTGGATGTGCTGAAAGACGAGATGGCCGTCAAGCGTCTGATCAACCGGGTGTCGGTCGACGCGGCCTTCTTTAAGAAGCTCAGCCCCCTGGAAAACTTGTTATACGGCGCGCGCCTCTACGGCATGACCGGACGCGAGGCCCGCCTAAGGTCTATCAAAATTCTGGGGCGTCTGGGCCTGGAACCGCGCACCTACACCCAGCCGATGGAAGAGATGAGCCGCGGTATGCAGCAGAAGGTCGCCATCGCCCGCGCTTTCCTCACCCAACCGATCCTCCTGCTGCTGGACGAGCCGACCACCGGCCTCGACCCGCGCTCCAAGTACGAGGTGCAGGAGTTCGTCAACGAGCTGCGCGACGTGCACGATGCCACCATCCTGATCACCACCCACGACATGGGCGAGGCCGACCGCCTCTGTGACCGCATCGCCATCCTCGATGAAGGCGCCATCGTGGCGGAAGACACGCCCGCCGGCCTGAAGACGCTCATCAACCGCAACGGCCACGAGCCGACGCTGGAAGACGTGTTCATGGAACTCACCGGCAAGAAGCTGGTCGAGAAGGATGACTTCAACCTGGAAGAGGTCGAAGCCCAAAAGACCACCGCCGAGATCGAACTGGAAGCAGTCGCGTCGGAACGCGCCGCGGCGGAACGCGAAGTTGCCTGAAAACACCGGGAATCTGTGGGGACGTATCACGATATGTCCCTGCAGAAATCCCGTTAAGGAGCACACACAACCATGCTAGGACAAATCAATCTTCGCCTGGAGCTTTTGCAGAGTTACGCCTTCGTGGCGCGTAACTTTAACCTGGTGAAGCGCTACTGGGGCTGGGAGCTGGTCTGGCTGGCCTACTCGGTTGCCACCTCGCTCTCGGTGACCTTCATCGGCCAGGGTTCGACTCTGATCACGGGCCAGGAGGACATCGACACTTCCTTCTTCACCGTTTACCTGCTGTTGGGCACGCTGGTCTGGCGTTTTCTCTCCGGCCTGTTCACCAATATCAGCGAGATGATCCAGTGGGAGCGCTGGGAGGGCACCATCGAATACACCCTGATGGCGCCCGTCCGCCGCTTCACCCAGATCATCGGGCAGGCCGGGTTCGCCGTGATCTACAGCCTGATCTTCACGCTGATCATCGGGCTGGCCATGACCGCCTTCTTTGCCCTGGACTTCTCCGATGCCAACCTGTTTGGCGCGGTGCTGGTCCTGCTGGCGGGCAGCATCAGTTTCGTGGCGATGGGCGTGGTGGCCAGCATCCTGCCGCTGCTGTACCCGGAACGCGGGGCGCAGATGACGCACATCGTGCAGGCTTTTTTGCTGCTGGTGTCGGGCGTCTACTACCCCATCGAAGTGCTGCCGGCCAGTTTGCAGTTGATCGCGCGGGTCTCGCCCGCCTACTACGTGCTGGAAGGTATCCGGACGGCGGTGCTGGAAGGCACGGCCACCATCGACCTGTGGCCCTATATGCTGCCGCTGCTGGTCATCGGCATCATCGCCATGCCGGTCGGTATCTGGGCCTTCCGCCAGGCGGAACTGTACGCCAAGCGGACCGGCAAGCTCAAGCGCGTCGGGT
>DAOUEM010000170.1:0-37338 GCA_034430555.1 Anaerolineae bacterium
CGGCCAGAAGGTCAGCTCGTCCCGGGCAAAGCTCGTCGGATTGGCCACGATCACATCGCCGCCGACCTGCCCGGCGATCGTCTCCAGCGCCGTGCTGCGCGCCGCCAGGCTGGCCTGATAGACCTCCTCGTATTGCGCCAGCGACTCGACGTACACGTCCCTGATGCTGCTGCCGGGGATGATGTCGTGGAACTGGTTCAGGCAGACCAACTCCCACGCCTTGCGCAGGGATTGGGCCGGGTAGTCATAGACCGAATCGACCAGGGCGGCCAGCGCCGCCAGGAACTCGGCATCGTGCAGCAGAAATTCACTCTTGCGGTTGGCGCGCTTATTGCGGCTCTGGGTGGTATAGGTGCCCCGGTGCAGTTCCAGGTAAAGCTCGCCGTTCCAGGTCGGCAGGTGCTCGCCAGATGTTTCTTCCAGCTTACGGAAGAAGTCGCCCGCCCGTCCGAAATGGGTGCGCGGCAGGCCGGGGAAGGCCGCCATCTCGCCAATGTTCTCCAGCATTTCCGGGGTGGGGCCGCCGCCGCCATCGCCGTAGCCATAGGCCATCAGGTGGTGCTGCTGGATGGCCTTGTGCTGCGACTGCCGCCAGGTGCCATGGACCGAATAGGGCGTCGCCTTGGCGTTATAGGTGCTGACGAACTGGTCCCCCGGCTCCGGCGTGGTGCTGAAATGAGTCAGCACGCGCGTGCCGTCGATGCCCTGCCACCAGAACGTATCGTAAGGCAGCCGGTTGTACTGGCTCCACCCGATCTTGATGGTGAAGAAGTAATTCAACCCTGCCTGTTTGATCAACTGCGGCAGCGCCCAGGCATACCCGAAAACGTCCGGCAGCCACAGCACTGGCGATTCGGCGTCCGGCCCGAAGTGCTCCTGAAAGAAAGTCCGGCCCAGTAAAAACTGCCGCGCCAGCGATTCCGGCCCGCTCAGGTTACAGTCGGCTTCCACCCACATCCCACCGATCGGCTCCCACCGACCTTCGGCCACGCGCGCCTTGATGGCCTCGAACAATTCCGGGTAATCCTGCCGCACATAGTCGTAAAGCTGCGGCTGGCTTTGCGTGAAGTGGTAGCCGGGGAACTGCTCCATCAGGCGCAGCGCGGTGGTAAAGGTCCGCCCGGCCTTACGGCGCGTCTGCCCCAACGTCCACAACCAGGCCACGTCGATGTGGGCATGTCCGACGCCGATCACGTCGACGTCCAGCGGCGGACCGGCCTGCTCGACACCCTGGCGCAAGATGGTTAGCGCGCCCGGCACGCTGGCATAAAAGGCATCACCGAACGGCTCCCGCGTATCGAGGTGTTTGAAAGCGGCATCAAGCGCGTTCAGCAGACGATCCCGGGCCGGCTCGTTGGCATCCAGCACCTGGGCGGTGGTCAGGGCCACCCGCGCCGCAGCCACAAAATCACGCGTCGGCTGGTCGATCTCCACGACGGCGCAGGTCCGCATATACGGCTGTCCTTCCGTGAGATCCCAGCCCCCCGTCCAACCATGCAGCGCCAGCAGGTGCGCTTGACCATCGCGGCAGCGCTCCGGCAGGATGATCTCTTCATGGTGCCGATCGGCCGTCCCGTACACCTCGCCATCGATATAGGCCAGCGCCTCCGGGTGGCTGAAGTCGCCCAGGATTCCCAGCGGCAGGTGCAGCGCTACCGGGGCATCGGCAGACCAGCCGGCAGGCACCTGAAACGCCGTACGCAGCACAAAATTGGTGCGCCAATCGCCCCAATAGCTGTCCGCCTGGACCAGGGACCAGGCGCTGTCATCGACGTCGGCCCCGACCGGCGGCTCGTCCAGCGGCTCGTCCAGAGTGATAAAACGAAATGACGCCAGGGGCTGCCGGCGGCGGTAGACGAGCGGCGTGATCAATCCAAGGCGCTGACTGACCTTGGTTGCTGTGTAGCGGATGTCGTGATTCAAGGGACCCTCCTGCATTTACCCGGTGCCTGGGAAAGCCTACTCCCGGCAGGGGAATTCTTAAGCGGCGGCGCGGTACCGGCGCAGCGCCAAACCACTGGCAAAGGATAATTGATCCGGCAGGGATGAGCCTACCCACCGCTATTATCGCCAGGGCTTGTGCGGCCAAGTAAGTGGATTATAGCGTCCTGGCCGGTTGATATCCAGCGAGCAACGACGTTACATTTAACCCATGCCACGAAACAGCAGCAGTGGTACAGTAACGGCATACCTTTGTGCTGGGAAGACCCCGGATTCACCGGGCGGAAAGCAGGCACCGCGTGTGATTACGGATTACCTGACCTGGGCCAGACACATCGACGCCTGGATGGACGGGCGCCCCGGCTGCGATAACCTCTTCAGCAGTGCCGTCTACGAGCCGCAGGCCATGCTGCTGGACGACCTGCAGCGCGCCTACCGAACCGACTTCCTGAATCGCCTGGACGCGCCTGCCTCCTGGGGACATCCGCAGCTGCGGGACTCCATCGCAGCCGCTTACCACCTTGCCACCGGTGACCGCCTGTTGATCACCAGCGGCGCGTCGATGGCATTTTTCCTGGTATGCCAGGCGCTGCTGCAGCCCGGCGACCATGCCATCGTGGAAGTGCCTAACTACCAGCCCTTTGTTAACGTCCTGCGGGCGCTGGGCGTGGCGGTTTCCCTGCTGCCGCGGGCCGGCGGCACTTACGAGGTCGATCCGGCAAAACTGGCTCCGCTGCTCCGGCCTCAGACCAGGCTGGTCGCCTTGACGAACCTGCACAACCCCAGCGGCGCGCTGCTGGACGATGTCGCCTTACCGCCGCTGGTAGCGCTGGCGAGCCAGCACGATCTGCATGTCGTCATCGATGAGGTCTACCGGGATTTTGTACCGGGGGAGCTGCAGACGGCAGCCCTGCGCCACGATTCCTTGATCACGATCAACAGCCTCACCAAGGTTTATGGGCTGGGCGTGCTGCGCTGTGGCTGGATCGTCGCCGATGAAGCGGTGATTGACCAGATCAGACCGGCGCACGTGCTCTTCGATAACAGCGGCTCACGGTTAACGCAGGCGATGGCCACCGTCGTCCTGGACAACCTGGACCGCTACCGGCAGCGCGCCCTGGACATCGTGGCCGAGAACCGCCGGCACGTCACTGCCGCGGCTGACCACCTGATCGCCAGTGGCCGCATCGCCGGACGGGTGCCGCCGCACGGCTGCATCTACTTCCCCCAGGTCATCGGCCTGGAAGACACCGACGCCCTGGCCCTCGAACTGGCCGAGCAACACGGCGTGATCGTGGTGCCAGGCCGCTTCTTTGACGCGCCGGCGCATATTCGCCTCAGCTTCGGCGGCCGCCCGGAGGCCGTACAGCGCGGCCTGGACCGGCTGGTTGCTGCCCTGGACCGGTGATCCAGGGCATTATAACGGCTCCTCGAAGCGCTGAATTTCGACCAGGTAACCATTGGGGTCGCGCAGGAAGCAGTGATAAATGCCGTATTGGGGATTCAGCGCCGGGGGCTTCTGGAAGGTCACACCGGCTTCGCTGAGCCGCTCATACCAGGCGTCAACCGCCGGCGTGACCAGTGTGAGAATCACCCCGACCGGTTCCGTAGGCGCGTTGGCCCGCCGGCAAAAGCCGATGTAAGCATCGCCGCACACGTGATAGATGCGGCAGTCGCCCTGGTCTCGCGTCAGGGCCAGGCCCAGCACCTGCTCGTAAAAAAGGGCGGTCGCGGCCAGATCGCGCGTATACAAAAACGTGATCTGCTGCTCGATGTTTCGCTCAGACATCGGTGACTCCTTCCACAGCCGGCAGCACGGGGACTGTGGCATTGGCCGCCGGCATCACCGCGATCCGCCCACCCGGCGGCAGGTCGGCCAGCGCGGTGAGCAGCGCCTCGTCCAGGCCGGACACCGGCGTCAGCAACAAACGGCGCACAAAATCCGGGGCCATCTCGGACAGCAGCAGCAGCCTCACCTGCGAGGCATCCCGCGCGATCTGGAAGGCCTTGTGCGGTCCCACCTGGAATCCTTCCAACGCGAAGCGCTCTAACACGTCTTCATAGGTGGTCATTTCCCGCTCGAACATCCAGCGCTCGTATCCCCGGCTGCCGGTCCCCTCCGGGCAGGCCGCCACCAGGATCACCGTGCCGCCGGGCCTGGTGATCAGAGCCGCATGGGCCAGCGCCTTTTGTGACTGGTACAGGTTCAGGTCCTTAGGATGACCACCCGGCGACGTTATCACCAGGTCGAAGGGCGCGGATACGGCCCCCTGGCCGATGCGGCGCGCCAGGGGGATACCGGCAGCCATCACGGCGCGCGGCTCGCCAGCCACCGCCGCTACGATCTGCTTCTGGCGGTTAATGACCGCGTTCAACGCGAAGTGCACACCGGCCAGCCGCCCGATGGCTTCCACGTCCTGCCGGGCCGGGTTGCCCTCGTAACAGCCCAACCGCGCGGCGGGATCGCTCATCATGGTATGGTTGCGGTTGATCGTGACCCGCCCGGCCAGCCCGATAGCAGCGCTCTTGACTCCGCCGGAGAACCCCTGGAACTGGTGCGGCTCGATATTGCCCACCACGATCCGCAGGTCAGCCTCCATGAACCGCCGGTTGATCCAGACCGGCGTGCCGCGGCTGGTCTCGCCCAGGTGAACGAGCATGGGAGCGTCATCACAGTCATGGGAATAGACCGGGTAGCGGGCCAGCACGTCTGGCGGCACCACCTGGTGGAACTCGTCCGGCGGCATGGGCGCATGGGTGCCCGTGGCGATGATCAGCGTGATGGTCTTCGGCGGCAGGCCCAACCCTTCCAGCCGGGCCAGCAGCGGCGGCAGCAAGTCGTGGTGCGGCACGGGACGTGTTTTATCGTTGATGGCCACGGCTGCCGACCGCGCGCCCGTGAAATCTGTCAACGAGACCCCACCCACCGGCGCGTCGAGAGCCGCCTCGACTACCGCTGACGGGTCACTGGCAGGGGGGATGTCCGCCGGGGCGATCACCTCTGCCGGAGAATCGTCTGGCAAAAGAAAGGACAGTGACGTCTTGCCATAGGGTATTTCGAATGTCTGAGTCATGAAGAACCGTTAACCTCACTTGACATCCATTGACCCGTCGCAACTGAAGACCAGGGCAGCGTACAAATTGGTTGCCTGTTGTGAGGCAGGCTTCAGTCGACGAGATGCACGTACTTGAGGCCGTTACCGGTCAGGAACAGCACCACGCGCTCCTCCGGCTGCACAAGGCCATCCGCCGCCAGGCGACGCAGCGCGGCCAGCGTTGCCGCTGCTTCCGGTGCGGGGAAGAGGCCCTCCATCCGGCCCATCTCGCGCATGGCGGCACGAATCTCATCATCCGGTACGGCGATGGCCGTCCCCCCACTCGCCCGCACGGCATCCAGGATCAGGAAGTCGCCGATCGCGCCCGGCACGCGCAGGCCATCGGCGATGGTGGCCGGATTCTCCCAGGGCGCGGCGGTGCGCTGGCCGGCGGCGAAGGCCCGCACGATCGGCGCGCAGCCGGCGCTCTGCACGCTGATCATACGCGGGCGCCCCGGCCCGATCCAGCCCAACTGCTCCATCTCGTCGAAGGCTTTCCACATGCCCACGATACCCGTGCCGCCGCCGGTGGGGTAGACGATCACGTCCGGCAGGGTCCAGTCGAACTGTTCGGCCAGCTCGTAGCCCATCGTCTTTTTGCCCTCAACGCGGTACGGCTCCTTGAGGGTGGACACGTCAAACCAGCGGCCTTCTACCACACCCTGGCGTACGTAAGCGGCGCAGTCGGTGATCAGCCCATCGACCAGGGTGATCTCCGCCCCCAGGGCGCGCATCTCCGCCAGGAAGGGCGGCGGCACGTCCTGCGGCACGAAGACGTAGGCCGGCAGCCCGGCGCGGGCCGCATAGGCCGCCATCGCGCTCCCGGCGTTGCCTGCCGTGGGGATGGCCACCGCCTTCGCGCCCAACTCCGCTGCGCGGGAGACGGCTATACACAAGCCGCGCGCCTTAAACGATGCCGTCGGGTTGAGGCCCTCCTCCTTGGCGTAGATGCCCTCTAAGCCCAACGCCTGGCCCAGGTTATCCAGCTTGAGCAGCGGCGTGAAGCCCTCGCCCAGCGTCAGGCGGTAAGCCGGGTCCCGCACCGGCAGCATCTCCGCGTAGCGCCACAAGGTCGGCGGGCGACCGGCCAGGGCCTCGCGGGGCAAGACCCGGCGGGCCACGTCCAGATCGTAGCGAGCCAGCAGCGGCTTGCCACAGGCCGGGCAGACGTTGATCAACTGGTCGGCGTCATACGTCTCGCCGCACCAGGCGCATTCGAGGTGGGATAGGGTGCTTGGCATGATTGGCTCCACTATCATCGGATGAAACAGCGCTGCGCCCTATTATACCGGCCAATCAAAAACGGGCAGGAGCCGTCGACCCACCCCTGCCCGCTGAACTTGCGTTCGAAGCCGCTAGATGCTGGCGCCGACGCGGTGAATGGCGAAGCTGTTGTGGTCCTGGAAGATTTCGGACTTGGTCAGGCGTCCGCCAGCCACGGCAATCAACTCGTCGAAGACGACCTGGCCGGCTTCGTCCAGCGTCATTTCCTCGCGCAGCACGCCGCTCACGTCCAGGTCGACCGTGTCCTTCATCAACGCGAAGGAGCCGGCATTGCCCGTGGCCTTGATGGTCGGCATGATCGGGTGCGAGGACGTGTGTCCGCCCCCGGTGGAAAAGACCAGCACCTGGCAGCCCGCCGCCGCCAGGCTGCTGATCGACTCCGCGCCGTGGCCGGGACCGTACATCACGTACAGCCCAGACTCATCGCCAGGACGCTCGGCGATCTCCAGGTAATCGATGATCGGCGCGCTGCCGGACTTCTTGCAGGCCCCCATCGACTTTTCCTCGATGGTCGTCAGACCGCCGGCCATGTTGTCGCCGGTCGGCTGCGAACCGCGGATATCTTCGCCGCTGGCCAAGGCGCGCTGCTCCATGTGCTGCACGCCCGCCACGATACGTTCCGCCACGTCCGCGTTGACGGCGCGGCTGGTCAGCCAATCCTCGCAGCCCATCCACTCGGTACACTCCGCCATGATCGAGCGCCCGCCTTCGGCGATGATCATATCGGAGGCGAGGCCCGTCACCGGGTTGGAGACCAGGCCGCTGGTCGTATCCGACGTGCCGCATTCCATGCCGAGCAGCAAGTTAGCCAGCGGCATTGGCTCGCGGCGCATGTCGCTGAGTTTCCGGGCGAAATCGGCGGCGTAACGCAGCGCCTGCTCCGTGGCGGACACCAGGCCGCCCGCCTCGCGGATGTTGACCACGGCCACCGGTTTGCCTGTTCCCCGCTGGATGTCGTCGGCGATATCGTAGGCAGTGCAGCCTTCCTCGCGGAAGTGATCGATCACCACCACCGCCCCCACGTTGGGGTTCATGCCGGTGTTGGACAGGAAACGGCGCGTCATGCGCAGGTCCGGGCGGACCTGGCAGCGGCCCAGCGAGTGGGTGATCGCCACCCCGCCGTAGATGTGATCGGCCACGCGCTGGCAAATGCCGTTGGCGTAAACCGTGCCGGAAAGGATCAGCAGATGATTGCGGGCGCCAACCGAGCCATCGGAACGCATGTATCCGTAAAATTCAGCCATCAGATTATGTCTCCTCAGTCCTACGCCGCGGCAATGTCGCCGCGCCCGCGATTGCTCTCGACGTTATGCACGTGAACAAGATCGCCCGCCTTGATATCCTGCGTGGCGGTGCCCATGCTCAGCGCGTACTTGATCACCTGCTCGCCTTGTTTGATATCGCGCAGGGCGATCTTATGGCCATAGGGGATATCCGCGTTGGCGACCACGGTCACGTCGGTGATGCGGCCGCTGGTGCCCACCCTTTCCCCGGCCTTGATCGGCTCGCCGACGGCGGTGCCGACCGTGTCTTCTTTCTCAACCACAAAGACCTTCTTCATGCGACAGCTTCTCCTCGCGTCGGTTGACGCGTCTGCAACCGCCCCACTCTGCCGGTTGTTCCGCCTAAAACTGGGGCAGGTATTCCGCAAATTCGCTCAAAAAATCGTTCAGGATGGCGCGGGCGGTGTCAATGTCCGTCACCATCGGATCCAGCAGCAGGGCTTGCAGTGCCAGCTGACGGTCGCCGTTGACGGCAGCCTCAACCACCAGCGAGCTAAGCGCCAGTTCGCGCCGGCAAAGCTCGGCGATACCCTCCGGCAGCGGTGGGAACGCCATCCCCTGGATGCCCATTCCGGAAATTACACCCGGCACCTCCACGATAGCATCCGGCGGTAAATTGGGAATGAGGCCGCCGTTATTGGGGATGTTGAGCTGCTGGTTGTAGGTGTTGTCGTTATAGTGGATGGCCGCGATGATCTCCGGCACCGGCTCTTCCAGGATGTCGAACTTCCACACGTCCCGCAGCTCGTCGACCGCCACTTCGCCGGAGACAACCTGGTGCGCCAGCTCAAAACGACGGGCGCGCCGCCGGCGGTTGCCTTCCCAGCTTTGCAGCTGAAGATGGTACTTTTCCCAGGGTTTGGTGGTGGCATCGGCCACCCAGGGCAAAAACTCGCACAGGTGACTGTCACCGGGAGTCGGCATCATCCCGAAAATGGCAAGCATCTCGCGGGTGAGCGGCTCGAAGTCCTGACGGTAGCCGTTGAGCCAGGTCTCGCGCAGCAGCGGATAGAGGTCCTCGCCGGTCTTTTTGTCGCGGATGTCGTACACCCAGGAGAAATGATTGATGCCCGCCGCCTTGATATCCAGGTTTTCCAGGGCGGCCCGCGCCACCGGGATGAAATTGGGCATATTGTCGGCATTGGTATGGACGTTGAACCCATCCGGCAGGGGGATGTCGAAGCGATCGGCCAGCACCGCACCGGCCATCGCGTAACCCCACAGCAGTTGGTGGCACAATCCCAACACCTTGATATTCGTATAACGGTGCACACCCAACGTCAGGCGGATCAGGGGATTGGTCAGGTTGAGGTACCAGGCGTCCGGGCACAGTTCTTCCATGTCGTGGGCGATGTCGAGCATCAGGGGCAGATTGCGCGAGGTATGCGCAAACGACCCCGGCCCGCCATTTTCGGCGTAGGGTTGATGCACGCCGTGCTGCAGCGGGATGCGCCAGTCCATCTCCCAGACCGTTTCGCGATCCCCCACCTGCACGGTCACGATCACGAAGTCCGCGCCCGGCAGCACGTCACGACGGTTGCACGAACTGGTGATGGTCATCCCCGAGCCCCAGGCCTGGTTCAGCTTCTCGGCCAGGACGGCCATCGTATCTAGTGCTGCCTGGTTGATGTCCACCAGCGCCAGTTCCGCGCCGCGCAAACGCTCGGACCTGATGAGAGTCGCCATGGCGCCCAGGCCAAAGATGGCACTGCCCGCGCCGATGACGACGATTTTAGGAGGCTTGACCATGGTTGTGTTACCTCGTCGGCTCCAGTTCCCCATAAGGCGTCTTGTCCCAGAATTCCTGGAACTTGCCCAGCCCAACGTGGGTGTACGGATGATCGAAGCCATCCTGGTAGACGGCATACCCGGCGGTGACGATCTGCGCGCCAGCTAACGCCGCCTCAACAATCTGGCGGCCGTTTCGCACCGCCGCGACCAATACTTCTGTCTCGAACCCGTAGTTCTGGCGGATGGTCACGATCTCGTTGACGAAGCCAATCGTCTCCTCGGCGTTCGACTCCTTCCAGCCAATGAAGGGCGAGATATACGTCGCGCCCATGCGCATCGCCTGCAGGGCCTGCATGGCCGAAAAACACACCGTCACGTTGACGCGAATATCCTTCTCGCGCAGCACGGCGCAGGTCTTAAAACCCGCCTCCGTAGACGGCACCTTGATCACGAAATTCGGCGAGATCGCGGCTAATTTCTCCGCCTCCGTCACCATGTCCTGCCAGGTGTCAAAGTGGGGGTTGATCTCCACCGAGGCGGTTTTGTCGGTGCCCACCAGCAGCTGCGCGATCTCCTGGATCACCGTCAGAAACGGCTTGCCTGAGACCTGCACGTGACGGGGATTGGTCGTCACGCCGTCGATGTCCCACATCTCCAGCGCATGCGCGATCTCATGTACATGAGCGCTATCAAGAAAAAACTTCATTGGAATCCTCCGCTTGTGCGAGCGCGTCCTTACCGTCGTCGAAGTGACCGGGCCGCCCGGCAGGGTTTTGCACCTGACCGGTGGCGTGGTTCATAGACATCCAATTGCCACATAAACAATTTATACACTGGCATAAATCTATCTAGCACCAAAAACAGGGGTGTCCACGCCAGTTTACGCCACGCGTGACGACCGGTCAGGCCACCCCTAACCTCCGCTAACGACGACAGGACCTCAGTCTTCCAGGCCACCGGGCATATTGAGCACCATCAACTTCATCTCGGTCATCTCTTCGATGACGTAGCGCGGCCCTTCCCGCCCCACGCCGGACCCTTTCACACCGCCGTACGGCATCTGGTCCACGCGGAAGGTCGAGACGTCATTGATCTGCAAGCCGCCGACCTCGATTTCCTCGAAGGCGCGCATGATGCGGTTCATATTCTGGGTAAACACCCCCGACTGCAACCCATAGTCGGTATCGTTCGCCAGCCTGATCGCCTCGTCGAAATCGTCGTAGGGCGTGACGGTGATCACCGGGGCGAAGATTTCTTCGCGGTTGACAGCCATGTCCGGCGTGGTGTTAGCCAGCACCGTCGGCTGGAACATCGTACCCTCGCACTGGCCGCCAAGCAGCACTTCCGCGCCGTTCTCCACAGCCGCCTGCACGCGGGCATGGGCTTTCGCCGCCGCCTGCTCATCGATCATCGGCCCGACCTCTACCTCCGGGTCGCGGGGATCGCCGACCTTGATCCGGCTGATGCTGTCCAGCAGCGCTTCCAGCACCTGGTTGTAGACCGGGCGGTGGATGAGCACCCGCTGCACCGAGATGCAGTTCTGCCCGGCATTGGTGAAGCCGCCCACCGTGATCCGCCGCACGGCATAATCGACGTTGGCGTCCTCATGGATGATGGCCGCCGCATTACCGCCCAGCTCCAGCCCAACCCGTTTGCGCCCGGAAACGCTATCCAGATGCCAGCCCACCTCCGAACTGCCGGTAAAGGTGAAGTACTTGATGCGCGGGTCGGCGACCAGTTTTTCCGCCCGGCTGCCGGGGCACACCACCACGCTCAGCGCTTCTGGGGGATAACCGGCTTCCAGCACCATCTCGGCCAGAAGGATGCCCGACAGCGGGGTGGCCGAAGCCGGCTTGAGGATAAACGAGTTGCCCGCCGCGATGGCCGGAGCCAGCTTGTGGCAGGCCAGGTTGAGCGGGTAGTTGAACGGCGCTATGCCCAGTACGGGTCCCAGCGGCAGACGCCGGACCAGTGCCATACGCCCCTCGCCCGGCTCAGTCCAGTCCACCGGGATGATCTCGCCATCGATGCGCTTAGCTTCCTCGGCAGCGACGCGCACCGTTTCCATGGCACGACCGGTCTCGCCGCGGGCCACGTTCTGCGCCTTGCCACCTTCCAGCGTCAGCGCCTCGATCAACTCGTCGGCGCGCGCTTCCATCTGCGCCAGCAGGTTGTTCAGGATACGCGAGCGCTGGCCGGAAGACAGTTGGCGGGTGATCTGGAAACCGCGCTCGGCGGCCTGGATCGCGTCTTCCAGATCGGCGTCGGAAGCCTGGAAAACCTCGGCCACGACTTCTCCGGTGTAGGGGAACCGCACTTCCAGCACCTCGTCGCTGCGCCGCCATTCCCCCCCCACCAGAAATTGGTATTGTTTCGTCATGTAGTCTCCTGTGGTTAAATTTACCGTCAACCCTATACGGGTGTGGTCTGGCCGGGGTATTGATCAGCGTCTACCCCCGGCCAGTCGGCGACCGGATAAGTTACTTCATGCCCGTCGTGGCAATGCCGGTCGTAATGTACTTTTGCAGCAGGGCGAAGACCACCGTGATCGGCAGCAGCGTAAGCACTGTCATCGCCAGGATATAGTGCCACTGCACGTTGAGCGCGCCCTGGAAGGCATTCAGGCCGACCTGGAGCGTGAATAACTCCGTGCGGTTGAGCACGATGAGCGGCCACAGGAAGTCGTTCCAGCGCCACATCACCGAGAAGATGGTCAGCACGGCCAGCGCAGGCGCGGCCAGCGGTAGAATCACCTGCCAGTAAATGCGCCACTCACTGGCCCCATCGATACGGGCTGACTCGAGCAGTTCATCGGGGATGGTCAGCATGTACTGCCGCAACAGGAACACACCCGTCGGCGTGGCCGCGCCGGGGATGATGACGCCCCACAGGTTGTTGTTCCAGCCGACCTGGGTGATCACCAGAAAGGCCGGGATCAGGATCACGGAGATCGGCACCATCAACGTGCTGATCATGACCAGGAAGATGCCGTCACGGCCCCGATACCGGTACTTGCTCAGGCCAAAGGCGGCCATGCTGTTCACCAGCAGCGTGATCACGGTCGCCATGATCGTCACCACCACGCTATTGCCCAGGTAGGTGACGAACGGGAAACTGTCGATACCCTCGGTATAGTTGGTAGTATCGAAGTACACGCTTTTGATCTCGTCGCGATCCTCCAACTCCCGCAGGTTGAGGGTCACCGGCTCCTCCGCCGGGTTGGCCGGATCGAGCACTTCGATCTCGATGCCCACCCGACTGATCTGGGCCATCTGCCGCGTCGTGCCGTCCTCGAAGGTCAGGTTATACAGCGGCAGTGGTTCCTCGTACCCCTCCACCTCGACCGTCTCCTGCCGTTGGGGCAAAAAACTCGGCGGAAAGTCAAATAACGAGGCCTGCGACTTAAACGACGACATCACCAGCCACAGCACCGGCCCGAACATCACGATAGCCCCGGCGATGAGATACAGGTACGTGACATAGTCGGCGGCGGTCAGGCGCTTGCGGCCCTGGCGGCGGGTCAGGAAAGCCACCACACCCCTGTTTGCGTTAGCCATGAGTCTTGTCCTCCATCACGGATGCGCCGTCAGGCGATTTCGCTCGTGCGCCCCAGGCGAAGCTGTCCCAGGGTCAGCACCAGCAGCACCACGGCCAGCACCAGCGACGCGGCTGCCGCCAGGCCAAAGTCAAGACGATCAAACGCGGTCTGGAAGATGTACTGCACCATGAACAGGGTGGCCGTGCCCGGTCCGCCGGTGGTGAGCACAAATACCTGGTCGAAGACCTGCACCGCGCGTATCAGCGAGAGCACCAGCACCACGACCATGGTCGGCATCAGCAGCGGCAGCGTGATCGACCGGAAGGTGCGCCACGGCCCTGCCCCATCCAGGCCAGAAGCCTCGTACAGGTCCTTGGGAATCGACTGCAAGCCGGCCAGCAGAATCAGCATGTGAAAGCCCATCTGCGCCCACACGCTGACCAGGATCACCCACAGCTTGGCCCAGTTGGAATCGGTGAGGAAGGGCAGCCGGTCCGCCCCCATCCCGACCAGTATCCCGTTAAAGACGCCCTCCGGCTGCAACGTCCACTTCCAGATCAGGGCCACCACGACCGGCGATAACAACACGGGATAAAAGAATACACTCCGGAAGAACCCTCGCCCGACGATTTGTCGATTGAGAGCCAGCGCCGTGAGCAGCGCAAACACCACCATGATCCCGACCTGTGCCACCACAAAAACGGTGGTATTGGAGACCGCCCGCCAGAACCGGTCATGCTGGCAGGTGTTGGGATTGGTGAAATCCTCGCAATTGAAGAGTTCTTCCAGGTTTTCCGTACCGACGAACTCGCGGTTCTGGGGCAGGATAGAACCACCGCTGGTAAAGCCATAGTAGAAGTTGAGCAGCATCGGCATCAGGATAAAGATGCTGAAGATGAGCAGGTTGGGCAGCACGAAAAAATAGCCCATGCTTTCACCCCGGAACCAGCCCAGCAGCGGCGTCAGCACGAACTCCGATTCGTTGACCAGCAGGTGGAAGATGCCGGTCCCCACCATACTGCTGCGCACCACAAAGTATGCGCCCAGTCCGATGGCGATCGCGCCAAAACGGCCTACCAGCCCAAAGGCATCGGCCAGACCCTCAGCTGCGCGAGGGAGTGGATCGCCTAACGGCACGTCATATAACAGCGCCCCGAATACCGCCGCAAACACGATGGCCAGCAGCAACACGGCCACCGCCGCCCCCAGACCGGCGGCCAGCGGCGTCAGGCTCACGTCCGAGGCCCGGTCGCGCGCGCCGAAGTACACCAGCAATCCGGCCGCCAGCGCTCCGAAATCAGCCAGGTCTCTAAAAGCAGCAGCTAGACCATTCGTGGAAGAATTCACGGCAAGAACTATAAATAGCAATCTGACCAGATAAGCAGCCGTAAGAGCCAGCAGCAACGTACGTAGCGGGTGCTGGCCGATCGCCAGAGCACGGTCTCGCAGCCAGAGATAAACCATCGTGGCCGCGGTCACTGCGCCGAGGGTCGCCAGGGTGTTGAGCGTCTGCACGAGTACTGCCTGCTCAGCCGTCGCCGCCAGTAGTATGGCCACCAGTGACGCCACAATCCCGGTGACCACGCCCCCAATAAGCGGCGTGAGCGAGATTCCTGCCGCTCGATCTCTGAACCAGAAGTAGGTCACCATCCCTACCGCCACTGCCCCGAGGCTGGCCGCCACGTCCAGGAGATTCAGGGTAAGGTCGTCCGGGTTAGCGCCTTGCAGGATAATCCGCAGCAATAAGGCCACCATCGCCACCAGGCCGCCGACGATGACACCGATTCGGGCTGGAGAATGCCTCAGGACCTGCATAAAACCTCCTTCGTCCGCCGGAGAAAGAGCTGGAGAGCCGGCCCCGTCCGGGTTCAAACCACACGACTGACGACATCACTACGACGATAGAGGTGAAGGGTCGGTAAGGTCGGTGATCCTTTGCAAGATCACCGACCTGGTTAACGTCGAACCGTCAGACGCGCGTCGCCTATTCCTCGAAGGCAGCGTCGGCGTCGGCCTGGATGCGCTCGATAGCCTCATCCAGGGTCAACTCGCCGGCGATCACCTGGCTCAGACGGTCGCGGATCGCGCCGTTGAGGTCCGGCCCCTTGGCGTGATACTGGAGCGCGTAGGCTTCCGGCATCAGGTTGGGGATGTTGGCGGCGAAGGCATTGAGCGCCTCGGCATTGCTCACGAAGTCAATGCCTGTCTCGATCAGGCCCAGGTGGCCCGGCAGGAACAGCGTCCGAGCGTAGAACTCGCTGAGGACGTCTTCACTGAACAGGTAATCCATCAGCAACCCGACTTCTTCGGGATGCTCGGTATCTGCGAAAGCTACCATCAGCGCGCCGCCGGGCACGCCGGTGGCACCGCAGTCGCCGCTGGGGTTGGGGATCACGCGCCAGTCGAAAGCATCGCCTATGTTCGTATCGAAGTTACCGACCTGCCAACTGCCGGACATGAAAAGCACCAGTTGGCCGCTATTAAAGTACGGCGAGGCGGACACATAAGTGCCAGCGCTGCCGCCCCAGACATCAGGGGGCATCAGGCCGTTTTCGTGCCAGTCGATGATCATCTGGGCCGTCGAGCGGAAACCTTCGGTGTCTACGGTGAAGGTGCCCTCATCGTTGATGTAGGTGGCACAGCGGCTCAGCGACGGGCCCCAGAAGCGGTGACCACTACGATCGATAGCCACGGGATAGATGGTGAACTCGCTGTCGCTCAGGATTTCGGCGACCTCGGTCGCGGCGGCCACCCACTCTTCCCAGGTGGCGTCATCGGCCGGAATATCCACGCCGGCCTGCTCGAACAGGGAGACGTTGATAATCGGCCCGGTGACTGTGAACTGGGTCGGGTAACCATACACGCCGGTGTCCATGTCGTCGGCCTGCATGGAGCCGAGCACAGCCTCCGGTACGTTGTCCAGCCAGTACTGCGGGTCTTCCACGTAGTCAGTCAGGTCCAGGTAGGAACCCCAGAAGCGGGCGGGGAAGGTGATGCGGGCGATGTCAGGTGCTTCGCCAACTTCGACATGTGCCTGTAGCAGGGAATGTAGATTAGCGTACGGCACATCGGTCACACTGACAATGATATTGGGGTGCTCCTCCATGAAGGCGTGAAGCTGGTCCCTCAACACATCTAACTCGTTGCCATCGGTGTACCACATGATATTCAGCACAACTGTGTCATCCTGAGCCAGGCTCGGCAGTGCCGAAATCATCAGGGCCAGCACCAGCAGTAAAGCTAAGAATGTACGCTTATTCACAGTTCGTTCTCTCCTTATTGACCGTGGGGTTCCGGATTCCCCATCACTCTAGAGTACTTGACGTTTATCGAAAAAACCTCTAATCCAGCGGGCATGTCTCTTGTTTGGCTTTCCATTGGCCTCCTTTCTCCCTATCGTGCTTATAATCGCAGCACCGGCAGGTCGAGTAAGCCCGCCAGGGCGGTCAACGCCGGCAGATAATCCCCGTAGGTCAGCGAAACATGATGCTCCAACCCCTCGCCCATGATCGTGTCCAGCACGGCGGCGGCAGGCCGGTCGAAGCGCAGCACACCGGACGTCCCGGCGAAGCTGGGCGGCGCCTGGATCATCTCACCCCCGCCGATCACCAGCCGGAATTCGCCGCTGGCCTCACTCAGCCGCGCCACCGTCACGCGCCCCGGCTTGAGCGGAAATTCCATCAGCAGCGGCTTCTGGCGGTTGGAATGCAAGCCCGCCCGGGGTTTTGCCGCGGGATCGGCCATGGACAGCGGGGCTAACCCGCAGTGCCACAGCACGGCTGAATTGTCCGCCGTGTCAAACGATACCATGTCCGCGCCGAAAGCCGGGCCGCCGCTCAACCATTGCAGCATCAACTGGGTGATCGTGCCGTTGACGTCCGCTTCACAACTGCACGGCGTCATCTCGTCGCTGAGCATGGACATCGCGCCGCAGGCCGAGCAGCCAAGCTCGGTGAAAAATTCCGGCCAGCAGCGCACGGCCAGGCCCTGCAAATCCTGGCGCGCAGCTAAATCGCGCAGAGTCAGGTAGGTGGCCAGCGTGCCGCGTGTCGACTCACGGTCGACGGTTTCCATCCCGGCCACCCGCTCCGACAGGCCGCGCTCCACCGCGTCGATCTGCGCGCCGTCAGCGGCCCGGACCCCGGCGAAAACGTCGGCCAGTTCCACCTGGACCACCGACAGGCCCAACTGCCGCTGCAGGCCGTCCCAATTCACCAGGCAGGTCTCGAAACCGTCCGGGTTCTCGCCCACCCGCCCGATACGCGTTTGCTTGAGCAAGCGCCGCACGCGTCCGGCCTGGGCCAGCGTATAGACTTTGGCGGCAGCGGCGGAATCATCCGGGGCGGCATACACGTAGTCATAACGAAAACCGGATCGCCTCAGCGCGTGACCGGCCAGATTGATGCCACACAGGGAGTTCAGGCGCAGCCGGCCGCCGGTACGCGCTTCCGGCACGGCCCATAACAGCAGCGGGGCCTCGACGCGCGCCGCCAGGGCGCTCGCCATCGTACTATCGGCAAAGGTCGCCTGAAACAAGATCAGCAGGTCGAGCGGCTCTGCCGAGAGAGTCTCCGCTGCAGCCTGCGCCTCCTCCATGCTGAGGACCAGTGTTTTCGGCCCGGCCAGGGTCAGCCCTGCCGCGGCCAGTTGATCGCGGGCCTGCCGGGTCACCTCGGCGGCCAGGGCCGTATCAAAGGTGGGACGGGCGATGGCAACAAAGCCGGCGGCTAGAGACGTCGAATGCATCAAGCGTTACCCTCGGTTGGCTGGTAAAAGAATTCGTTTAACGCCAGCGCCGCCGCGCCGATCACGCCGGCATTGTCCTCAAAACTGGGGGTGACCAGCTGGACTTTGTCCCCCAGCCGGGCAAAAGCGCGCTGCCGCATCGTATCCTGCACGATCGGCAGCAGCAGGTCCTTGCCCCAGGCAAACACGCCGCCCATGATGATCAACTCCGGGTTGAGGATATTGACCAGATTGGCCAGGGCGATGCCCATGTAGTAGGCGCGCGCTTCCAGCATGACGCGGGTCGCTTCGTCCCCGGCACGGGCCGCCGCGAAGACCCGATCGATCATCCGGCCCTCCGGTGCGGCCAGGTGCGCGGCCAGTTGGCCGCCGGGGTCCTGCCGGGCGATTTCCTCGGCCAGGGCGATAATCACCGGTTCCGAGACCAGCGACTCCAGGCAGCCGGAGTTGCCACAGCGACAGTTGGCGCCCCCGTGTGGCAGGATGGTGGTATGGCCAATCTCACCGGCCCCCGCTCCCCCACCGTAGTACAACTGCCCGCCGACAACCAGTCCCGCGCCGACGCCGATACGCGCATACACAAACGCCAGCGAATAGACGTCCTGGCCCGCGCCGAACAAGGCTTCTCCCAACGCCATCGCCCGTACGTTGTTATCCACCGTCACCGGGTAGGGCACAGCCGTACGAAAGCGATCACGGATGGGAACGTCGCGCCAGTTTAAATTGGGTGCAATGACGTTAACGCCGGTCGTGGGGTCCACCAGGCCGGACGCGCCGACGCCCAGGCCGACAATCTGATGCTGCTCGATGCCGCTCTCTTTGACCAGCGTGCCGACCAGGTCATGAGTCTGGTCCAGCACCGTCTCCGCCGGCTGTTCCATCGGGTGCTCGATAGAACGCACCAGCACCGGTTTCGCCAGCAAATCGCAGATGGCCACGTTCACCCGGCCCACGCCAAAATGCACCCCGATCGCGTAGTGCGACTCCGCTACCAGACGGAGCGACATCTGGGGCCGGCCCACCCCGCGCTGGCGGCTGGACTGCTGCTCGCCATCCTGTATGACAACACCACGCTCGATCAACTCACTGATCAGGTTGGTAATCGTGGTGGTGGAGAGGCCGGTCAATTGGGACAGACCTACGCGCGAAAGAGACCCATAGCGCAGCAGCATCATTAAAACGGCGCTCAGGTTGCGCGACTTGATCACGCTGCTGTTGCTCACAGTGGGGGTCCGCTGAAACACCATGAAACTACTTTCACAGCAGGCTTACACGGGGTCTGTAGGGTAGGGTTGGCCTGCCAGTTCGTACCGATGGTATCCGGGCGCAATTATTTAATCAAGTGGAAAAACTAACTCATATTTATTATACCTAATTCACTTTGGGTGTCAAGCACAAGGAGAAACCAGGAGGCAGGCACTAATGGGACAGCTTATGAAGGGCAGTGGCCGCTAAAGCCCGTGTAAAGCAGCTGCCACCAGTGCCACTGTTATTGTGCCTCAAAACGAGTGTTTTGCGAAAATCCCGATTCCCTAATCCGTTTGGTCAGCCTGTACAGGTCATTTAAGGGCGGCCCCATGCCGGAGCCGCCCCACCTTACCACACAGCATATGTGACGTTTACTCGGCGGTCAGCACCGGCACCTGACCGAAGTCGTCCGGCCCCAACTCGCCCACATTAGCCTGCGATGGCGGATAATCAGACAACAGCGCCTCCTGCACGCCATCCTCCGGGTAGAGCACATCCAGAATGCGGGTGTGATTGGTATCATCCGGTCCCCCGCCGATGCGCCACTGCTCGGCATTGACCAGCACATCGCGGATGCGCCACACGCCCGACGCCGGGTAACCCTCCTGCCCGGCCACAACGACGGCGTAAGACCATGCCGCCGGGTCGCCGGGGATGGCGCTGCGCGAGGCACGGATGGTGATCCGCCGCTGGCCGGGGTTGGTGGTGATCTCCAGCGCGCCGTCCACTTCGACCGGGCCTTCTTCACCCGGCCGGAAGATGCCCGGCGTCCAGCCCTCCGCCCAGATGGCGTAGTCCCAGGCATAGTCCGGCGGCAGCGCGGCATTTCGGCCCGGCAGCAGCAGCCGGTCCCCGCTGTCCGGTCCGTCCACGTCGATATAAACGTCTACCGTGTGGATGCCCATGCCGTTGGGTGCGCCCCAGTCATTCTCGACCGGCCCCCGGAAGTTCACCCGAATCACCAGCGACTCGTCGTCGTAACCGATCACCAGCCCGGTGGCGTCATAGGACCCGCCCCGGAAGACGGCATCGGTGGGATAGGCATACGCCCCCGGCCCGTGATCATCGCCGGTGGGGTCTTCCACCACGACCACCGGGTTGGAGACTTCCTCATCCGGCAGGGCCAGTAAGGCCGGCCCCAGCGGCGGGTAAAGCAGCACATCATCGTCGACCGTGGCTGCCAGTCGCAGGTTGAAGCGCGCACCCGGCTCCCAGGCCGCCGAGAGATAATCCAGCGGGATAGCAACTTCCAGCGTGCTGCCATCGACCGCGATGCCCTCCACCGGCAGGTTGACCGGCCCGGCGCTGCCGTTGACGCCCCAACTGCCCTGCGAATTGGTGGTATACACCGTGCCGGAAAGCGCCCCACTGGCTGCGTAGTTGACCTCGACCATGCGCCTGGCCCCAAAGCCGATGATCGACTCGGAGTTGCGGACGAAGGCGCCCGGTGCAAAGGACGAATCCGGTACGGTGAAGTAAAAGCCGAAGCGGCTGCCGGCCAGGTCGGCGAAGTCGCCTGCCGCATCCAGCCGCAGGTAAATCGATGTATCGTCCACCCCGGCGTACAGCGTCGTCAGTGGACCCTCACCCAACGCGTAACGGGCCGCGTCGGCCCACTCGTCGGCCCCCACCCCGTCGATCACCGGTGTGAACACGTCGACAAAGGGCTGTTCCGCCTGCTGCGGCTGCTGGGGGATCACCGGCACCTGGACAAAGCCCGGCACATCGCCGCCGATCAGCTCGTATATCTGCCGCAAGTAGCCCCGGAACTGCTCGTCGAAAGAGCCGTCATTGCCGGAATTCTGATCCGCGCCATACCACCAGAACCAGTCGGACCCTTCCGCGATGTACATCAAGTCGAGTGCTGCCTGGTAGGTCGCCGCATCCAGGCTGTCCTCAGCATCGGCCAGGGCCTGACGGGTCGCCAGCAGGTATTCCCATGCCTGGTTCTCCTCGTCCTCGCCGATCCAGGTGCTGAAGTCGGCGTTGATCCAGGAGCCGGGCCACAGGTTCTCGATGGCGCGCGGCTCGCCGGTCATCGCCAGGTATTCGCTCGGCGTGACGGTGCGCAGGTTTTCGGCCTCGGAGAGCAGGCGATACATCTCGTTGAGGAAGTCTTTGCCGTCATTGGGGTAGTACTCCCAGGCATTTTCGCCGTCCAACAGCACGGTGACCAGGTTCGGCCCTGCCGCGCCTTCTTCCGCCAACTGCGCCTGGATGTCGTTCAAGCGTCCTACGAAGTCGGCGGCAGCATCTGCACCCTCCATGCCGGAGTATTCGAAGCCGACCTTGTCCGAGATCAGGCGGTCGCGGAAAATGATCGCCACTTCGCCGCCGCGCCCACCGGTAACGGTGTAAGGACGGTACAATTCGTCGGCCTGCTGCACGACGTCGTTGTTGTCCCGCGTGAAGCCCTCCACATCCGGCAGGCTGCGGGCCAGCACGCCTTCATCGGTGGCGATCCACTGGATGCCCGCGTTGGCGATCATCTGGATCACCTGCGGCGACACCGAGCCTTCGGCGGGCCACATACCGCGCGGAGCCGTGGCAAAATGATCTTCGTAGAACTCGACGCCCAAATCGACCTGGGCGCGCGCATCCTGCCCATAAACGTAACGGCTGGGCAGTTCGGCCTCCGGCATCGCCACCGAAGCCACGTTGCTATCCACCAGCAGCGGCAGGATCGGGTGGGCGAAGGGCGTCATCGTCACCTCGATCTGCCCGGCTTCTTGCATGGCCGCGTGGAAAGGCAGCACGTCCTGGATGATGCGCAGGTGCTCGTCGAACACCACCGTCTTGTCTTCCTCGGAAAAACCCGCGCCCAGCGCGACCAGGCCGGCCAGCGGTTCTTCCGCCAGGAAGTCGGGGTCCGTCCAGGCCAGGTTGAAGAGCACCTGCAAATCGCGGAAGTCGTCGGCGGTCCAGGCGGCTAACGCGCCGTCATTGCCCAGCGCTGCCCGCGAGTCGGCCAGCTCCTGGTAGCGGGGGAAGCGAGCGATGAGGCGCGGGTTGATGTCGAAAAACCGCTCCAGGATAAACAACTTCTCGGCGTCGCTCAGCGCGTCCGCCGGGATCTCGGCCATCGCCCAGTAGAGGTCCCTGGCCCCGGCGGCGAAATCATCCAACTGCCGGATCAGACTCGGCGTGATGTTAAAGGTGGCATGGACGTCTGGATAATCGAGCAGCATGGCTGCCATGTCCAGGTAGTCCTTGGTGGCATGCACGCGCACCCAGGGCCGGATGTAAAGGTCGGTCTCCGGGTCCTTGAAGTACACCGGTTGGTGCTGGTGCCAGATGATGGCGACATACAGCACGCCCTCCTCGACCTGGCCTGCCGGGGCGGAGAGCGCCGCCGGAATCTGGGCGAGCAGCATACCCACCAGCAGCAGGATCAGGCCAAACAAACGCCACGGTGATGGTCGTTTCATCGTTTTTCTCCTCCAAGCCATACAAGTGTCAATCGTTGGTGGTTGTGACCGGTTATTCAGCAGTGATCCACGCCAGGATCGTAACACATTCGATAAGCCGGCCACAAACATGGGCGCATTTGGAACTATCTTGGGCGTTACCAATTGCGGGCGGCCCCCAATCAAATTACACTTGTTGGTGGAAAACTTAACCATCAACGCCCGCACCACTTCAACTGATGATGACCAACACGCGTATTTCCGGGAGAACAGAGGGAGCAAACCATGCCTTACCTGTTAGGACTGGACATCAGCACCACCGGCGCCAAGGCCCTGCTCATCGACGAGGCGAGGGCCGTCGTCGCCAGCCACACCACGCCGCAGCCGATCAGCGCGCCCCGGCCGCTGTGGAGCGAACAGAATCCCGCCGACTGGTGGGACGGCATCGCCGCCTCGATCCGGGCGGTGCTGGCGGAAACCGGCGCGGCAGACGACATCGCGGCTATCGGCCTCACCGGGCAAATGCACGGCCTGGTCTGCCTAAACGAAACCGGGGGCGTGCTGCGGCCGGCCATCTTGTGGAACGACCAGCGCACCCAGGCGGAATGCGACTGGATCATGGAGACGGTGGGCGCGGAACGATTCATCCGGCTCACCGGCAACAAAGCCCTGACCGGCTTCACAGCCCCCAAGATCATCTGGGTGCGTAACCACGAGCCGGACGTATACGCCAGGATCGCCCACGTGCTGCTTCCGAAGGACTACATCCGCTTCAAGCTGACCGGCGACTACGCCACCGACATGGCCGGGGCGGCGGGTACCATCCTGCTGGATGTGGAAAAGCGCCAGTGGTCGGAGGAAGTCCTAGAGGCATTGGACATCCCTATGGGATGGATGCCCACCACCCACGAAGGCCCGGAAGTGAGCGGCACGGTCAGCGCAGCCTGCGCCGAAGCAACCGGCCTCAAAGCGGGCACACCGGTGGTCGGCGGCGGCGGCGATCAAGCAGCAGGCGCGGTCGGGGTGGGCGCGGTGACACCGGGCGTGGTCTCGTTGGTG
Source organism: Anaerolineae bacterium (assembly GCA_034430555.1). Lineage (GTDB taxonomy): Bacteria > Chloroflexota > Anaerolineae > Aggregatilineales > Ch27 > DAOTXK01. The sequence goes on from DAOUEM010000170.1 coordinate 23,333, forward strand.
GCGGGCACGTCGGGCGTGGTTTTCGCGCCGCTGGGCAGCTACGCCTACGAGCCGGAAGGGCGTCTGCACGCCTTTTGCCATGCCGTGCCAGGCCAATGGCACTTCATGGGCGTGATGCTCTCCGCCGCGGGCAGCCTGCAATGGTACCGGGACACGCTCGCGCCGGGCGAGAGCTTCGATACCCTCACCGCTGAAGCAGCCGATGCACCTGCCGGCAGCGACGGTCTGTTGTTCCTGCCCTACCTGACCGGCGAGCGCACGCCCCACCCCGATCCGTTGGCGCGGGGCGCCTTCATCGGCCTGACCACCCGCCACGCCCGCGGCCACCTGACTCGCGCCGTGCTGGAAGGCGTAGCCTACGGCCTGCGGGACAGCTTCGAGCTGATCAAACAAAGCGAAGCCGGGCGTATCATCACCCAGGTGCGGATCAGCGGCGGCGGTGCGAAGAGCGCCCTCTGGCGGCAGATCATGGCCGACGTGCTGGACGCGTCGCTGGTCACCGTGGACGCGCTGGAAGGGGCAGCCTACGGCGCGGCGCTGCTGGCCGGAGTCGGGGCCGGCATCTGGCCGGATGTGGAAACCGCCTGCCGGGCGATTCCGCTGGGCGCGGCCACCGAACCCGGCCCCAACGCGGCGGCCTACGAGCGGGGGTATGCCGTCTACACCTCGCTGTACCCGACGCTGCAAGCGACCTTCCCCCGACTGAGCGAGTAACTACCGGAAGACCCTCGCACGACCTTTCGACGGGCAGCCGCGGCTCGACGGGCAGCCGCGGCTCGACGAGCAGCCGCGCAAGCTGCCCGTTTTTGCTGTGGTTTCCGCAAAACCCAACGCCGAGTTCTGCGTATACATAGGTGAAAGGCACACGACAACCAATAAGATGCAAAACAACCGGCATCAGCAGCGCAGGTCAATGAGGGGGAACTAATCATGCAGAACGAAGATCGTGGACGGCAAATCGGCGCTTACGTCTTGATCGGCCTGGGCGTGCTCTTCCTGTTCGGCGGCTTTGGTACTTTTAACTGGTGGGCCATCTTTATCGCCCTGCTCGGCCTGGCCATGCTCAACAACGTCTACCGGGCCTACAACCGCCAGGGCAAGCTGGAAAACAACGACTTCATCCAGGGTTTCATCGGCCTGTTCCTGGTCCTGATGGCCGGCAGCTTCCTGTTGAATATCAGTCTCGACTTCCTGTGGAACCTGTGGCCGCTGATCCTGGTCGGCATCGGACTGAACATGCTCTTCAACCGCAACCAGGAATCCGGTAAAAGCAAACGCGAAGAAGGCTAACTTATTCTCCCCGACCGCCTACCCAGCGGTCTCCCCAACCCCAAGGAGCCGCCCGGTTCGTCCGGTGCGGCTCCTCCTCTATCGGACTCTCATCGGTGCAGCGCCACCACGGCCTGTCCCAGGCAGAGACCGCCGTCATTGGCCGGCACCTGTTGATGCGTCAGCACGACAAAATTCGCCGCCCACAGTTGCGCCCGCACCAGCCGCAGCAGCAGCCGGTTCTGGAAGACGCCGCCGGACAGAACCACCGTATCCAGCCCGGTCTGCCGGCGAACCCGGCCGGCAGCGACGGCCATCATCGCCGCCAGCGTGATGTGGAAAGCCGCCGCGATGGCGCTCACCGCACGCCCGGCCTCCAGGTCGGCGATGATGGCCGCCAGCATCGCGCCCACCCGCATCACGCCGTCCTCCTCGATGGTAAAGGGATAGGGACGCACCCGATCCAGGTCGGCCTCGCGGGCCGCCAGTTCCAGCGCGATGGCCGCCTGCGCCTCGAAGGTCGTCACCGGGCAGATGCCCAGCAGGGCAGATACCGCGTCGAACAAGCGCCCGCAGCTTGAGGTTGACGGCGTGTTTATTTTTCGTTGGATTTGTATTACAACGGTGTTTAACTCATATGGGTTAATGTGCGATATTTTGGGATATTCTGGGATATATCCCAAAGTCTGCTGGCAATACGCCCAGGCGATACGATACGGCCGGCGGATCGCCGCTGCGCCGCCGGGCAGCGGCAGGTATTCCAGGTGACCGGCCCGTTGGTAGCCGCGCAGGTCGGTCACCAGCACCTCGCCACCCCAGATCGCCCCATCCGGGCCATAACCGGTGCCGTCCAGGGCAAGTCCGATCACCGGATCGCTGCGACCGTGCTCGGCCAGGCAGGCCGCGATGTGGGCGTGATGGTGCTGCACCGCCACCAGCGGCAGGCCGGACTCGGCGGCCAGCTCGCGGGCCAGGCGCGTGGTCAGGTAGTCGGGGTGCATGTCGTGGGCGATGATGCCCGGCCTCACTTTGAACAGCCCACCCAGGTGATCCAGCGCTTCCCGGAAATAGGCCAGCGCCTCCAGCGAGTCCACCTCGCCGATGTGCTGGCTGAGGAAAGCGTCGTGCCCTTGCAGCAGGCAGAAGGTATTTTTCATCTCGGCCCCGGTCGCCAGGATGGGTCTCTCCGCCGTCCAGGGCAGCCGGACGGGATAGGGTGCGTCCCCCCGTGAGCGGCGCAGCGGCTGCAAGGCGGAGTCATCTTCCCCGGCAAAGGCGTCCACCCACCATACCGCGTCGTCGCAGCGCATGTGGATGGGTCGGTCATGCAGCAAAAAAGCATCGGCCAGGCCGGCCAGCTTGTCCAGCGCTTCGTCGTTATCCGCGATGATCGGCATCTCGCTTAAATTGCCGCTGGTCATGACTAGGGGGCGGCCTGTATCATGCAGCAGCAGGTGATGCAGCGGCGTGTAGGGTAGCATCACGCCCAGCATGGGGTTATCCGGCGCGACGTTGGCCGCGATCGTCGCGTCGGGCCGCGCATACAGCAGCACGACCGGCGCGCTGACCGCCGTCAGCAGGGCGGCCTCGTTTTCGTTGACCTGGCAGTGGGCACGCACCTCGTCCAGCGATGCCATCATGACGGCCAGGGGTTTATCCGGGCGATCCTTGCGCGTCCGCAGTTGGGCGACAGCCTCGGTATTGGTCGCATCGCAGGCCAGGTGGAAGCCCCCCAACCCCTTCACCGCAACGATATATCCCGCCCGCAGCAGCGCCGCCGTCCGGACGATGTCATCCGCGTCGTCAGCCGCCGGAGCCTGCGCCAGAATCGCGTCCGGCCCGACCAGTGCCACCCGTGGCCCGCAGACCGGGCAGGCATTCGGCTGGGCATGAAAGCGGCGGTTGAGGGGGTCTTCGTATTCGGCCAGGCACTCCGGGCACATGGGGAAGCCGCGCATGGTCGTCTGCGGGCGGTCGTAGGGCATACGCTGGATGATGGTGTAACGCGGCCCGCAGTTGGTGCAGTTAGTGAAGGGGTAGCGATACCGCCGGTCCGCCGGATCGAAGATTTCGCGGCAGCAGTCGGCACAGGTCGCCACATCCGGCGAGACGAGCGAGGTCCCGGCATCGGCGGCGCTGTGCCGGATGGTGAACGCTTCCGCCACGCCATCATATGGCGCGCCATCGACCGGCGCGGCGGCGGCCGTCACCCGGTCGATGTGGGCCAGCGGCGGCGCTTCCGCCGTGATCGCCGCCTGGAAAGCCGCGACCGCCTCCAGGGTGCCCTGCACCTCGATATCGACGCCGGAGGACGAATTCAGCACCCAGCCGCTCAGGTGATACCGGTCCGCCAACCCATAGATGAATGGTCGGAAGCCCACCCCCTGCACCACGCCGTCCACGTGAATATGCCGCCGCTCGACCTGTCCTTCACCGCTCGCTGCCATCACGGTCACCTTGTCCCCATCGTTAGTGATGAGACCACCCGAAGTTGTTATGCTACAATCATTGACTTAAAAGCTGTTTATCCCGAAATTCTAACGCGCATGTGCCTAATGTCACTACCTGGAATTCTGATGGCATTTGTACAATTTGGGCACCTATGAACCGAGAAGGAGGCTCACCGTGTGCCTTGGCATCCCCGGCAAAGTCGTTGAGATTTACGAGTTAGAAGGCCTGAAGATGGGCAAGGTCGATTTCGGCAGCGGCGTGCTTCGTGAAGCTTGCCTGGCTTACCTCGAGGATATCGAAGTGGGCGACTACACCATCATCCACGTGGGCTTTGCCATCAGCAAGATCGACGAAGAGGAGGCCCAGCGCACTCTGGAGCTGCTGCGCGAGATCGACATGCTGGGCGACGAAATCCCGGAACTGGCCGAAACTCCTGCTGCTCCAGACGGCGAAACACCATGAAGTACCTGGACGAATACCGCGATGGCGATCTCACCCGCAAACTGCTGGCCGAGCTTCACCAGACCATCACGCGCCCCTGGAAACTGATGGAGGTGTGCGGCGGGCAAACCCACGCCATCCTCAAAAGCGGCCTGGACCAGTTCCTGCCCGACCAGCTTGAACTGGTGCACGGGCCAGGCTGCCCGGTATGCGTGACGCCGCTGGAGCTGATCGACAAAGCCATCGCCCTGGCCTCCCGCCCGGACGTGATCCTGGTTTCCTACGGGGATATGGTGCGCGTGCCGGGGTCTTCGCAGGACCTGTTCGCCGTCAAAGCGGCGGGCGGCGACGTGCGTATCGTGTATTCGCCACTCGATTCATTGAAGATCGCCCGCGATAACCCCGACAAAACCGTGATCTTTTTCGCCATCGGCTTTGAGACGACCGCGCCCCCTAACGCCATGGCCGTCGTCCAGGCCAAAGCCCAGGGCATCGACAACTTCGCCGTGCTGGTCTCGCATGTGACCGTGCCCCCGGCCATCACGGCCTTGATGGAAGCCGACGACGTGCAGGTGGATGGTTTTCTGGCAGCCGGACACGTCAACACGGTGATGGGCTACTGGGAATACGAGCCGCTCGCCGCCAAATACAACATCCCGATCGTGGTGACCGGCTTCGAACCGGTGGACATCGCCCGCGGCATCCTGATGACGGTCCGGCAACTAGAAGAAGGCCGCGCCGAAGTCGAAAACGCCTACGCCCGCTCGGTGACGCGCGAGGGCAACCAGGCAGCCCAGAAAATCATCAACCAGGCTTTTGAGCTGTGCGACCGCAAATGGCGCGGCATCGGCACCATCCCCATGAGCGGCTACCGGCTGCGCCCGGCTTATGCCGCCTACGATGCCGAACAGCGCTTCCCGGAGGTGCAGGCCATCACCACCCAGGAATCATCGCTGTGCATCAGCGGGCTGATCCTGCAAGGGGTCAAAAAACCGTTCGACTGCCCGGCCTTCGGCAAAGAATGCACGCCCCAGACTCCGCTCGGCGCGACGATGGTTTCCTCGGAGGGCGCCTGCGCGGCTTACTTCCGTTATGGCCGCTTCCGGGAAAGCCTGGCGGCAGCGCCCGTCCCCCAGACCACAGACAAGGACCGTCAATGAGCGATTCTGACGCACTCAACCTGAGCGGCTGGACCTGCCCCGTCCCGCTCAGGAATTATCCGACCGTCGTCATGGGACACGGCAGCGGCGGCAAGATGATGGCCGACCTGATCGAGCACCTCTTCGTCCCGCAGCTGCAAAATACCCTGCTGGACCAGATGGGCGACTCGACCGTGCTCACGCTGCCGGATGAAGGCGGCGACTCGCCCCGGCTGGCCTTCAGCACCGATTCCTTCGTGGTTAGCCCTCTGATCTTCCCTGGCGGCGACATCGGCGAACTGGCCGTGAACGGCACCGTCAACGACCTGGCGATGAGCGGCGCCAGGCCCCTTTTCCTGAGCGCCGGCTTCATCCTGGAGGAAGGGCTGCCGATGGACATGCTGGGGCAGATCACGGCGTCCTTCGCGGAGGCGTGCCGGGCGGCGGATGTACAGCTGGTGACCGGCGATACCAAAGTCGTCAACAAGGGCCACGGCGACGGCCTCTACATCAACACGTCCGGCATCGGCCTGCTCCCGGCAGCAGTCAACATCGCCGCCCAGAACGCCCAACCGGGCGATGCGGTCCTGGTCAGCGGCACCATGGGCGACCACGGCATGGCGATCATGTCCGTGCGGGAAGGGCTGGCCTTTGAAGCGCCCATCGTCAGCGATACCGCGCCGCTCAACGGGTTGGTGGAAGCCATGCTGGCTGTCGCGCCGGACATCCACTGCCTGCGCGACGCCACGCGCGGCGGGCTGGCGGCCGTGCTCAACGAACTGGCCGGCGCCTCCCGGGTGGGAATCGAATTCGAAGCAGACAAGGTACCCGTACGGGCGGCGGTTCAGGCGGCCTGCGAAATGCTGGGCCTGGATCCGTTTTACGTGGCCAATGAAGGCAAGCTGGTCGCCATCCTGCCGGAAGCACAGGCGGAGGCCGTGCTAGCGGCCATGCGCGCCCATCCCTACGGCCAAGGGGCAGCCCGCATCGGCAAGGTGGTGGCGGATCATCCTGGCATGGTCGTGGCCCGGACCGGCATCGGCGGCTCGCGGGTGGTCGACCTGCCGGCGGGCGAGCTGCTGCCCAGGATTTGCTGAGCAGAAGCGCGGGCTTACGAAATGACTATCCCATCCACCGCCCAGGCGACGGCCGTCTCCGCATGGATGACCGTCGTATCCAGCACCGGGACCGGGCTGTCGGCCTGCTTGATCAACAGGCCGATCTCCGTGCAGCCCAGGATCACGCCCTCCGCCCCCTGCGCCACCAGATCCTCAATCACCGCCCGGTAGCGATCGCGCGATTCTGGCCGTACCTGGCCGAGGACCAGTTCATCATAGATCACGCGGTGCACGATGGCCCGCCCGTCTTCATCAGGGATCAGCACCGACAGGCCATGCCGATCCACCAGCCGCCCCCGGTAGAAGTCCTGCTCCATGGTGAAGCGCGTGCCGAGCAGGCCCACCGTCGCCAGGCCCTGTGCTTTGATGGCGCCGGCGGTGGCATCGGCGATGTGCAGCAGGGGAATGTCGATAACGGCGGCCACGTCATCGGCCATCTTGTGCATGGTATTGGTGCAGATCACCAGGAAATCCGCGCCGCCCTGTTCCACCTGGCGCGCCGCATCGATCATGAAGCGGGCGGCCTCGTCCCATTGGCCGGCCATCTGCATGGTCTCCACTTCGGCAAAATCGACCGAGACCATTACCACTTTGGCCGAGTGCAGCCCACCCAGCCGCGCCTTGACGCCTTCGTTGACCAGCCGGTAGTACTCCAGCGACGACTCCCAACTCATGCCGCCCAACAGCCCGATTGTTTTCATAGCTACCCCCTCACAAAAAAATCCAGGAGCGATCCGGGGGATCGCTCCTGTCAATTATACCCTTTAGCAGCCGGGCGATGCCTAATCCACCGAGGCGGTTAGCCGCCTATCGCCATCTGGACCACCGCCGGCGTGACGAAGACTTCCACCAGGGCGGCCAGGATCAGCAGCGGCAGCACAACCGCCACCCCGATCTTGATCGTGTCCGCGGCGGCGTGCAGCCAGGCCTCGCCCACCGTCTGGCCCCTGGGCAGCTTCTGGGCGATGATCGCGCCCAGGCGGAAGGCCGCAGCCGTGGCGATCAGGATGGCCGGTGTCTCCACCAGGCTGTGCGGCACCACGGCGGCGAAAAACAGCCCCGAGTCGATGCCCAGCAGGGCAAACTGCGCGAATATCCAGCCCAGGATGCCGAAGGGAATGATCGCCAGCACGATGGCCATCACGCCAAAGCTCACCGCCGCCAGGATGGTCGCCGCCAGCAGCACGCGCCCGTTCTGCCACACCGCCAGCAGCACGGACGCCGGGTTGCTGCCCAACTCAAACCACATCCGGAAGTTCTGGTTCATCTCTTCGGTCCCGACGACGCTGTCCGGTGGAATTTGCCATTCCGACGCCTGCCCGATCACGTGACCGGCGACCAGCGCCACCGCCATGCACAGCGCCACGGCTGCTACCGGAGCACCCAACTTGCGCACCGCACCCCATACTTCCACCCGGTACCAGCCGACCAGACCCAGGCCTGCCGGCCCACGGAAGGATTGCCACAGCGTGCGTCCGATCCAGCGCAGATTGAGCATGTCCAGCGAGCTGCCTAACAGCTCTTCCCGCTGGAAGATACGGGTGCCGATCCGCATAAACAGGACCGTGCCCAGCAGCAGGCCGGCCAGGATCACCCACAGGGCAAAGATGCCGTTCGGTGATTCGGCATCCGGCGCGCCGAACATCACGATGCTTTCCAGGATAATCATCAGCGACATGGGCACGATGATGAAGCTGGCGAGCAGGTTGGCGGCGCGGGTGGAGGTCGTCTGGCTGGACACCACCACGGCCCCCGTCACCATCAACAGCGCCTGGGCCGTCGTCAGCATGACAATCTGTACAATCAACATCGGCTGAGGACGCCAGGCCAGATTGCCAAACAGCAGGCTGGTCATGTACACCATCATGCCCAGGTAGCTCGCCGCCAGCGGCGGGATCATAGCCGCCAGCGTTTTGCCGATGTACAGCTCGAGGTTGGTCAGCGGGGTGGAGAGCAGCGGTTCCAGGCTGCGGCGTTCTTTTTCGCCCACGAAGGTCTCCAGCGCGATCACCATCGACAGCGAGATGGGAAAGAAGCCGACGATCATCAGCAAAAATGGGATGGTGCGCTCGCCGATCAGCTCCGCACCGTACTCGGTCACGAAGTTGATCATCATGGTCGCGCCGAACTGAGACAGCGCCGGGAACAGGAAAGTCAGGATGATGATCGGGGCGATGATGCGCCAGTCACGAAAGCTGTCGGCGACCTCGCGCTGCGTGACGATCAGGGCGTTGCTCATGGTGTGGCGAAAAAAACGCCAGGAGCTAAAAAGGGCAGGCGACGCGCTGCCTGCTGCGGTTCTAGGAGGAGCTGCTGTTGTCATGATGTACCTTCTCGTCTTCTTCCACTATCTGGAGGTAAACCGTTTCCAATGATTCCTGTAAAGGACTTAAGGTCACGACATCCACGCCCTGCCCGGTCAAATAACGCAGCACTTGAGGATTGGTGACTTCTGGCTTCTCGACGCGGTAACGCAGCCAATCCTCGCCAAAAGCGACTACGTCTACCAGATCGCCGATCTCCTGCGCCAGGCCGTTCATGCGTTCCCGCAGACGCAACTCCATCACCGGCAGGCCAACGATTCGCCGGGACAGGCTGGCGAAGTCGCCTTCGGCGATGATGCGCCCCTGCCGGATGATGGCGATACAATCCGCCAGCTGCTGCGCTTCCGTCAGGTTGTGGGTAGTGATGATGATGGTGCGCCGGTCCTTACGCAGTTCGAGGATGGCATCGCGGACCAGCTTGGCGCTCTGAGGGTCCATAGCGCTGGTCGGCTCGTCCAACAGCAGCACCGGCGGGTCGTGCAGCATGGCGCGCACCAGGGCCAGCTTCTGCTTCATGCCTTTGGAAAACTCGCCCAGGCGTTTATCCAGCGCATCGGCCAGGCCAAACCGCTGCATCAGGCGCAGTGGGCGTTCCTGCCGCGCCTGCCGGTCCAGGTGATACAGGCGGGCGAAAAAGTCCAGGTATTCCAGCGCGCGCATCCGCTCATATAGGCCATGCTGCTCGGTCAAAACACCGACTCTGGCCCGGACTTCGACCGGATCGCTTATCACATCGTAACCGGCGATACGCGCCCATCCTGCCGTCGGGACAAGAATGGAGGTCATCATGCGGACGGTAGTGGTTTTACCGGCGCCATTCGGCCCCAGCAGCGCCAGGACCGTGCCCGGCTCCACCTTCAGCGAGACGTTATCAACCGCACGAAAGTCGCCAAAATCCTTGGTTAACCCTTGTGCCTCAATCATCGTCATCCATCTATCTTTCCGCTACGTCGTCACGATATTGACAATTTCATTACAAGCTTACACGGCATTCATACCCGGATGAATAGGCCGCTAGGTCTAACACAAGCCATGACAGGTGTCATGGCTTGTCGGTGGATGCCGATTCGCGGGCGTTCAGGCCGCCGAGGCGTCGCTCTCTTCCACCCGCTCCGCCGCGATTTCCTTGTATTCCCTGGCGTAATACCAGTCCGGCGCGCGGTCTCGAACATGCCGGAAGACCAGGATCGCCAGCGCCGCCAGGCCGGCCAGGCCGGTCACCGTCTGGGAGACGTTGATCGCGCCGACCAGCGTCACGTCCACCCGCAGAAATTCCAGCAAGAAACGGATCAGCGAGTAGGAGATGACGTACATCAGCAGGAAGTCGCCCTTCTTGAAGCGGTGCCGCACCGTCAGCCACAGGTAAAGCAGCACCACGACCGTCAGCGCGTTCCATACCGATTCGTACAGGAAAATCGGGTGGAAGCGGGTATTGAGGGGATAACTGGCCAGATCGATATACTGGTCGGTGCGGAACGGGGCCGCGATCGTGATGCCCCACGGCAGGTTGGTCGGGCCGCCGTACAGCTCCTGGTTGATGAAGTTTCCCCAGCGGCCCACCGCCTGTCCAATCGGCAGGGCAATAGCGCCGATGTCGATCCATTCCCAGAACGGTTGGTGATTACGTCGGGCGTACAGCACAATACCGATCACGCCGCCGATCACGGCGCCGAAGATGCCCAGGCCGCCGTTCCAGATCGCCAGCGGCCCGTTAGTCAGGTCGAAGGGATGAGTCAGGAACCATTCCGGCGTGAAACCCTGCTCGACCATGGCCTTCGAGGGGAAAAATATGAACCACAGCCGCGCGCCGATGATACCCGGTATGAGCGCCCAAGTCAGGCCGCCCCAGATGTGGTCCGGGTCGCGTCCATCGCGTTTGGCCATCCAGGCTGCCAGGCTGGCCGCCAACAACAAACCACCGACGATCAGTAACCCGTAAAAACGAATAAACAGTGGCCCAAGGTGAATACCAGTCGCTTCAATTGACATACCTTCACATATCCTCGTCTTGAGATAGCGCAAAACGATACACAGACCATAAACGCTGCAATGCGGTCAGGTTCGACCCTATCGCCAGGATCAGCAGGCCAGGCAGCAGCCAGCCGGTGAGCAGGGTTAGCAGCAACACCGCCGACCGCTCAAAGCGGGAAAACCAGCCGCCGGCACAGGGCAGCCCGGCGTGGCCCGCCCGCGCGCGAATATAACTCACCAGGGTGCTGCCGACGACCGCCGCGAATGCCAGCAGCATCTCCCCGAACCGGTCATCTATGGCGAAATAATAAGCCAGCGCCAGCAGCATCAACAGGTCCGCGTAGCGGTCAACCGTGGAGTCTAACACCCCACCGAAGGGATTGGTGCGCCCCATCGCCCGGGCGATAGCGCCATCCAGCGCGTCGAGCGGCAACCCGACGATTAAAACCAGCGCCGCCGCGACAAAAGCACCCTGCGCGGCCAACAGCGCTGCGATCACGGTAATCACCAGGCCAAGCAGCGTGACCATGTCCGGGTGCACGCCCCAACGGGCGAAGCGCTTACCCAGGCCATCCATCCAGGCTACCGTCACCTGACGGAGGCGCGTGCTCAAATTTGGCGTCGTGGGGATCTGCGTCTCGCTCACCGGGCTGCCTCTTTTGATTGGGATAACTTACCCTTGTAATTACCCCGCTGGTAGGGTACACTTCTCTGCGTGTCGGGGCGTAGCGCAGCTTGGCTAGCGCGCACCGTTCGGGTCGGTGAGGTCGGCGGTTCAAATCCGCCCGCCCCGACCTCTTTTTTTAGACCCAAGTTCGGACCGCTTTAGTCGTTTACCCTCACCCACTCTACCACAAGCAACACCAGACGCAAGACTCAATCCCTGGCCGGTGCCGGATCAAAGTAGCCCGCCCACTGCCTCCTAGACACCCTTCTACTGCCGGCTGTTACCGCCCGACCGGGAATCATCCCCCAATGGCCGTATTGTCCGGTATAATCCGGGCTTTGAGCGTACCAGCATATCAACCGAAACGCGGGAAAAACGATGACCATCACCATTGTAGGCCTCGGACCCGGCAGGCCGGAGCACCTGACGCTGGAAGCCTGGCGAACGCTGGAAAATGCCACGACTGTCATCCTGCGTACAGCCCGCCACCCCACGGTAGACGGGCTGCCGGCAGGCCCCACCTACCGCAGCCTGGATGAACAGTACGAGCAGGCAGACGACTTCGCCGCGCTGTATGAGACCATCGCGGAGGAACTGGCGGCGCTTGGCATGGCGCAGGATATCGTCTATGCCGTGCCGGGGCATCCTTTCGTGGCCGAGGCGACGGTCACTCACCTGGTTGCGCTGGCCAGGGCGCGAGATATTCCCGTACACATCGTAGAGGGTCTGAGCTTCATCGAGCCGGCTCTGACCGCGCTCGGCATCGACGCCGCCGATGGCCTCCAGGTGCACGATGCGCTGGCAATCGCCGCCATGCACCACCCGCCGCTCAACCCCGATTGCCCGGCATTATTGGCCCAGGTCTACAGCCGGGCCATCGCCGGTGACCTCAAGCTGACCCTGATGAACCAGTACCCGGAGGAACACCCGGTGACGCTGTTGCACGGCATTGGCACAGCCCAGGCCCGGACCGAAGCCGTACCCCTGTTCGCCATCGACCGCAGCAAACACATCGCTCACCTGACCGCCCTCTACCTCCCGCCGGTGGATCAGATGGGCAGCTTCGAGCGTCTGCAGGAAACCATGGCCCACCTGCGCGCGCCGGAAGGCTGTCCCTGGGATCGCGAGCAGACTCACGAATCTCTGCGGCCTTATCTGCTAGAGGAAACCTACGAAGTGCTCGACGCGCTCGATGCCGGCGACTATCAGGCACTCAGCGAGGAACTGGGCGATCTGCTGCTCCAGGTCGTGTTCCACTGCCAGGTGGCCGTCGATGAGGGCAGCTTCCGCATGGCGGACGTCGTCCACCATATCAACGCCAAGCTCATCCATCGCCACCCGCATGTGTGGGGCGATGTGAACGTCAGCGGCGCGGACGATGTCACCCGCAACTGGGAGGCGATCAAAAAACAAGAGCGCCGGGATAACGGTGAAACGAAAAAGTCGCTACTGGATGGAATTTCCAAAGCGCTGCCGGCCCTGGCCCAGGCTTACAATTACCAGGCGCGAGCGGCGCGGGTCGGCTTCGACTGGGACCGAATCGACCCGGTTATCGACAAGATTGGCGAGGAAATCGCGGAGATTCGGGCCGCCCCGGATGCGGCCAGCAAAGCCGCCGAAGCAGGTGATCTGCTGTTCGCGCTGGTGAACTGGATACGCTGGATGGACATCGATCCGGAAACCGCGCTGCGTGAAGCCAACCGGCGTTTTTACCACCGCTTCCACTACATCGAACAGGCAGCCGACGCGGCAGGCCGGCAGCTAACCGAGATGTCCCTGGCGGAAATGGATGCGCTGTGGGACGAGGCTAAAGCTATGGGCTGGTAATTGACGCCGTCCACCGCCTTGTACAAAAAACCACCCGGAGCAGTTGATGTCAGCTCCGGGTGGTGCCGTTTTTAGCGTTTTGGATTCATGCCGGGTCGATGGGCGGATCGTCCAGCGGCACTTCGACCTGCCGGGCAATCACCTGGCGGTGCACGATCAGCGCGCGCAGTGGCACGGTAAGGCGTGCGATCCGCGTATAGCTGATCACCACGGCAACCGGCTCACCGGTCGGTGCTTCGAAGATGGGGGGTGGAACCTCCGATGATGGAATGTCAATCTGCTGTGATGGCGCGGATCGCCTCAGCAGCCGCCTGACGATGTTTTTACCATGCCGATAGGCGTCTTCGGCGCCCAGTTCCACCAGCCGTTTGAGGAAGATCGAACCGACCGCCCCTGCTGCCACGCTCAAGGCGACCGTACGCGGCGCCGGCCAGCGGCGCATCGATTGTAAGGCGCGTGGCTGGGCAGGTACGATTTCCATACCGGCCTGATCAGGTTTTTGCCCTGGCATTTTTGGCTTCCTAGAATCCGAATGTCGTTATCAAAGTCTCCTTCAATCACAGTATATAACTCTAGCCGGGAGCCGTAAACCCGGATTCGGTATGAATTAAGCTATAGGTTATTGGCAGAGCAGTGGAAATTGGCGGGGGAAGGATGGTGAAGGGGGAAGGAATCAAAAATCCTGAGGCTTGGCACTGACCTACTCTCCCACTCCGCTACCGGAGCAGTACCATCGGCGCTGGTGGGCTTAACGACCGGGTTCGGGATGGGACCGGGTGTACCCCCACCGCTAGAAGCA
>DAOUEM010000171.1:0-19748 GCA_034430555.1 Anaerolineae bacterium
CAATCTGACGATTGGCAATTACCTGGGCGCGTTAAGCCAGTGGGTCAAGGAACAGCATCGGTACGAGAGCTACTTTTGCGTCGTGGACCTCCACGCGATTACCATGCCACAGGACCCGGCAGTGCTGCTTGGTAAGACCCGGGAGGTGGCCGCGCTGTATATCGCCTGCGGGATCGACCCTGAGGTTGCCACCATTTTCGTGCAGTCGCATGTGCCGGCCCATGCCGAACTGGCCTGGATTCTCAACTGTGTGACGCCGCTGGGCTGGCTAAACCGCATGACTCAGTTCAAGGATAAAGCCGCCAAGCAGGAACAGGAAAGCGTCAGTACCGGTCTGCTGGATTACCCGGTGTTGATGGCGGCGGATATTCTGCTTTACCAGGCGCACCAGGTGCCGGTTGGCGATGACCAGCGGCAGCACCTGGAATTGACCCGTGACGTTGCCCAGCGCTTTAATCACCTCTTCGGTGAAACGTTCGTAATCCCGGAGGCGATGATCCGCGGTACGGCGGCGCGCATCATGGGCCTGGATGATCCGACCAAAAAGATGAGCAAGAGTGAGACCGGCTCGCAGTATCATGCCGTGCAACTGCTCGATCCGCCCAAGGTGGGGCGTAAAAAGATCATGCGGGCCAAGACAGATTCCGGCAGTGATATCCGTTTTACCGACGACCCGGATCGCGCCGGAGTCAACAACCTGCTGCAAATATACGAGGCACTTTCCGGTGATACTCGTGAGGCCCTTGAGGCGCACTTTGCAGGACAGGGGTACGGTACTCTGAAGAAAGAGGTGGCCGACCTGGTGATCGAAACCCTGGCGCCGATTCAGGAACGATACAAAACAATCACCGGCGAGCCGGGTTACCTGGACGACGTGCTGAAAACCGGCGCTGAACGTGCCAGCGCCGTGGCCAATCAAACCCTTAAACGCGTGAAGGAGCGGGTCGGTTTTTTACCTAAAGCATAGACCCCTGGTAAAATGCCGGTAGTAGCAGCCAGGGGCGCGCCCATCTGATGGTATTCAACGCATGCCCGCAATGCGAACAGACCTGTTCGCGTTGCTTTTTTGTGGCGCTGGAAGTGCGTTTTCAGGGGCGGACTGGCGGCGGCGCGGCTTACATGTTGGAAGCGGGTTAATGACATTGTCTACAATTATGCCTGTCCTGTTATTGGCGGCGCTGGCTGCACTGGGATTACTGATCATCAACGGCGGCTTGCAGCTGATACGGCGGGCGGATGCTCACGCCGGATGGTTGAGTGGCCTGTTGGGCCTGGCCGCCGCCAGTGCGATATTGGCGGTGCTTGTTTATCATTCGTTTGGCCGGCCTGTATCGCCCGATCCGGTATTGGTTCTGGTGGTTTTCGGCGTCACAGAATTAGCTGTCGGCGGATTGGTCACTCTGTTGGTGGAACGGCGGCGATCGACTTTCCGACCGGAAACGTCGTATGGCCTGCTCATGGCAGGCATAGGGTTCTTCACGGTGATGGCATCTGTGTTTGTGCCGGTGCTGCCGGGCCAGTTTTCGCCGCCAGCACCGGCAGTTGTTCCCACCCTGACCGCGACTCCGACGATACTCCCCAGCCATACGCCGGCCATCACTGCGACGGCGACGCTTCAGCCCACCTTGACGTTCACCGTGACTCCAAGCCCTCCGCCTTCGGTTACGCCTACACGCATGCCCTACCGTACGCCCACGCCGTCGATTACGCCTACGGTCACGGCTTATTGCGGTGCCGTCGTGAACTACAATCTCAATTTGCGGCGGTTGCCTTCGCTGGACTCGGAAGTACTTGTTGTGATACCTTATGAAACAATTATCGCTGTTGCCGCCCAAAATGCCGACGGTACCTGGTGGTTTGTCGTATATGACGACACTTGGGGATGGGTCGATGCCAGCTTCATCTCCCTGGATACAGATTGCTTTACTGCCCCTGTGCTGCCAGATTGATCGGTTTATGGTGTGAGAGGTCAGACGGATGCCCCCCAAGAAGGATCAGAGCAACCTGAATTTTCGGGAACGTGAGATTAACTACCTGTTGACCAGGCTGCAGGCCGGCGACTGCTGTTCGATCGTCGGCGTGGGCAGTGTCGGTAAATCCAACTTGCTGCGGCACCTGTTGAGAGACGACGTTCACAGCTTTCATCTTGGGCCGGAAGAAGGCGACCGCATCCGGATGGTGCTGGTCGATCCCAACAACATGTTAGATTCGCTGCCCATGCCCCACGCTCCGGGGCAGGCGAGTTCCTGGGCGGGATATGAAATCATCATGCACCGCCTGTATAAAGTCTTTTATCCGCTGACCGGTTTGAGCGACGACGAAAAAAAAACCTTTCTCTACGCGTACGAACAGCTCCACAATGGGAACAACCCCCTGCTGCCTCACATCGGCTTACGTTACCTGGAACTGGCACTAGAACAGCTTCTCAAACAGGACAGCCCGGTACGCAGCAAAAACAAGATCGTATTCGTCTTTGATGAATTCGAAGAGATGCTGGACAACTTGCCGCCCAAATTTTTCCAGACCCTGCGTGGGGTGCGTGATGATTACAAGTACCAGTTGATGTACCTCACCTTAACCCGCAAGCCCATCACACAAATCATGGATGAAGAAGGTTACAACAAGCTGGCCCTGGAGCCATTTGTCGAGTTGTTTACCGATAGCACATTGTTCCTCGGCCCGTATTCCGAGACGGATGCAATCGGGATGCTCGATCGCCTCTCAGAGCGGCAGAATGTCAACTTTTCGCCATCTTTCCGGAAGTTTTTGCTGCGGGCAACCGGGGGACACGCGGGCATTCTGCGGGCCAGTTTCCGGCTGGCGGCGCAGATTCCGTTTGGCACCCCAGAGGATAAAGCACTGCAATTCCTGGCCGGCAGCCCGGCCATTCAGATCGAGTGCCAGACAATCTGGGACAGCCTGACCGAAGACGAGCGGGTTACCCTAAAGCAGATCGCTCGAAACGAAAACATCAATGCTTCCACGGCGGTGGTGCGACTGCTATTGGAAAAACAGCTTTTAACTGGACAAGGCGCAGTTGAGATCAACCCGCAGTTGTTCCGCGAGTTTGTCGTGGCCGAAGCAGGCAGTTAGCCGGGCCTGGGTCCCAGCGGGTTTCGTGGGATATACACGCCTTCCGAATCGACGTCCGTGTCGATGACAGCGTCGTCTTTGGGGCCGACGGGATTGGCCGGCATGGACTGATCTGCCTGCTCAGCAGGCTGCTCTTGTGTCTGGTCGACGGCCCTGGTCGACGATCCGGTTGCCGGCTGGGTCAGGCTCAGATCGGGAGGAATGGCTTTGGGTGCCGCTGGCTCCGCCGGCAGAGAGGGCTGCTGAGGTTGCAGCGCCTGTATCATGCTGGCCGCGCTCATGATCGCCTGTTCAAGCGATTCGCCGATTTCGATGTCATTGCCGGGCGTCAGCGCGAAGTTAATCTGCCCATCGGCATTGACGCCCATATTCAGGTCGCTGTCCGGCGATAACAACTGCAACAGGTTCTTAAGGGGCTGGTCGCGTTTGCTGGTACTGGGTAAAGCCAGCGCTTCCACGGACATGCGCCGCTGTCGGGCTTCCACGATCAGCTTGGGCGGGTCAAGAATGATCTTGATCGGATTCAGTGGTACCAGGCTAATGCCGTAGTTTGCCCGGGCATTAACGGTCTCTTTGACGTCCATGGCAATCATATTTAAAGTTTCGGAAAGCATAATGCCTTCTCGCACGTAGCGGGCCACGGCGTGCCGGATGATGAATTCGATGTCGCTTTTGAGAATGCCGGACAGCATGTCCTTGGTCATCTGGCGAAGCATGACCCACATGTTGGTATCGGCTTTGAGCGGGTTAAATAGGCAGACGATATTGGCGCGTACCCGGTAAGGAAAAGCATCGCTTGAGACAACACTCTCGTCATCGATGTTGATGACCATCACGCCGGCTTCCGTGTATGGGGCGTAACCCTGGAGCGGCCGGATCATGTGGATGCCGGCGGGCACGTACTTCACCAGGTGGTCATTGTTATCCAGGATCATGAAAACCCGGTTATCCGGCACGTTGACCGGCCAGATAGGCATGACCGGTGAAAATCCTGCCAGGATGGTAAAAAACACGGCCATCAAACCTGGCAACACCAGGCGCTCATTGATGGCGCTGTCCGGCACCAGGAAACCCATGAGCAGGTAAGCGGCGGCAGCAAGCGCCAGGCCCAGAGCAAAAAAGGTTACCACGATGCGGAAAGTGCGTCCCACTTTGGCGGTGTTGGACAGCGGCAGCATGGGGGAGAATAATACGGCGATTTCCACCAGCGCCCCCATCATGATCGCCAAAGCCCAGACGGAAGCCTCAATTTCAGCTGGCGTCGCATCCGCGCCCGTGACCAGTGTCAGACCCATCATATTCAGGATGACCCGTGCGATCAGGGCGGCGATAACACCTGACAACAGCACGAGGATTATCCGCAGTGAGGACGGGCGTTTGGGGGGGATAACGGGTGTTGGTTCATCTCCCCACAGTGATCGGTTGGCGTCGGACATATTCTGGTCCTCGATAAACAGACTGCAAGTATTTGTGACGAATGGAACCGCTCGATTTAGATCGCTCCTATTCTATATTCCATTGTATGCGATCACAATCGGTTTCGTCACTTATCGTCAGTTGCCAACCTGGATTCACGATTGGTTTGGCAGGCTTCAATACTGGACGTTACTCCGGTTGTCACATATAATCTACCCAATCTAGGGCGTGAGCCACAGGGTTTTATATTTGCAGCCGCTGTCTAACAGGTTTTGTTCCATAATTAGCGCCGACGTTCACCAGCAAACCACGAGAATCACGTGCAGATTTGAAGCATAAAGGGTATGCTAGGACTTCTAATGAAGTTACTGGTTTTGCTGTTGAACAATTAGGACAACTTCGCACGGAGGGGGAGACATATCTATGACCCAGGGCACATCTTCTCCGCAGGCAGATAACCCCAGGGGATCTAACCGCGGACTACTGATCTTGGCTTTGATTGTGGTTGCCGTTGTCGTGCTGGTAATGGTGCTGCTACTCACCAATAACCGGACTCCGATTCCCCAGGCAACACCAACCATCGTGTCGCTGTTAGGGGAAACACCGGTGCCTTCCGATGATACGGAAGTGGCCCCGACAGATGAAGTTGCCCCGACAGATACTGAAACGTCGGCGACAGCTACGGATGTGCCGCCGACGGACACGGATGTCCCCCCAACGGATACCGAAATACCGCCCACTGAAACGGATGTCCTCCCGACGGATACCGAGGAGTCACCCACTGAAACAGATATTCCCCCAACGGATACCGAGGAGCCACCCAGCGAGACGCCGGAGCCGGAAACCGTTGCCCAGGTGCCTGCCGATACGGTAGAGCCGGCTGATACCGCCGAACCCACCAGCACCCCGGTCCCTGCGGATACGGATACACCTGTTCCGACCAATACACCCGTTCCGACTGATACGCCGACCAATACGCCGACTGATACACCGACCAACACACCCACCAATACGCCGACCAACACACCGACTGACACACCGACCAACACACCCACCAACACACCGACCAACACGCCCACCAATACGCCCACCAACACACCGACCAACACGCCCACCAACACGCCCACCAATACGCCCACCAATACGCCGACCAACACGCCGACCAATACACCCACCAACACGCCGACGCCGACTAACACCCCAACCCCGACCAATACGCCAACCGCGACATTCACACCAAGCAATACCCCGACGCCAACCGGTCCGGCAGTCATCCCGCAGGCTGGACGCCCGTATGTGGTCGTGCCCGGCGATACGTTGTGGTGGATTTCCTATGATGCGTACGGCACAGCACTTAACTGGATTGAGATCTGGTACGCCAACCAGGATATCATCGCTAACCCGCGCTACATCTACATTGACCAGGTTATCTTCATTCCTGTGCTGGACTAACTGATCGCACCTGATTTGGATGTCCTATTAACAGGCTGTGTACTCAATCACACAGCCTGTTGTTGTTTAACCGGGTGATTGGCACTATACTCAGAACGCTTGAGCGTTTTGGTGGGTTTGTTTTTGGGGTGAGTGCGTGCCAGCTTCAAGTTTATTTTTGGAAGGCCCTGCCGGGACGGGTAAAACTTCGTCCGCGATACAGCATATGCTGGCTCTGCTGGCGGATGGCGTCCCTGCTGAGACGATCCTGGTGTTGGTGCCGCAGCGTACGCTTGGCCGTGTCTATTCGTTAGCGCTGCATGATGCCGATCCGCCGGTGGCCGGGGACATTACGATGGTCACCTTGGCCGGCCTGGCCCGGCGTAATCTGGAACGGTTCTGGCCGCTGGTGGCCAGAACGGCCGGTTTTGCTTCGGCAGAGGAACCGGTCTTCCTGACCATTGAGACGGCCCAGTATTACATGATGCGTTTCGTTCGGCCCCGGATCGAGGACGGCGTATTTGACGCGATCAGTCTGAAGCCGCCGCGTATCGCCGCGCAGCTGCTGGATAATCTGGCCAAAGCGGCTGTGGCGGGTTTCCCTTACGAAGACATTGCCGGTCGCCTGAGTGCCGCCTGGGGTGATCGTCACACCAGCCGCCTGTCCGTTTATCGTGCCAGCCAGGCTATTGCCCAGGAGTACCGGGAATATTGTTACGCGCATAATTTGCTCGATTATGGCCTTCAGTTAGAGACGTTTACGAAGAACCTGCTGCCTAACGAAGTGTTTCGGCGGTTCTTCAAGCAGCGGTACAGCCACCTCATTGCCGACAACATTGAAGAAGCCGGGCCAGTCGTGCATGATTTTTTGCGAAACTGGTCCGATCATTGGCAGACGGCGCTGTACATTTATGATGTGGACGGTGGCTACCGGACCTTTCTTGGGGCCGATCCCGATCATGCTTTTAAGCTGCACGAGTTATGTGACGAGCGCGAGACCTTCACACGGTCGTTTACCGAATCGGCTGACCTGGTAGCCCTGGAACAGAATGTACAGGAGGTCTTAAACGAGCAGCGTTCTTCCGGGCTAAAGGGCGAGCCACTGGCCGCCTTTTCCGTTCAGTACCACACCTATTATCCGCAGATGATTGACTGGGTCACGCAGCAGGTGACCGCCCTCGTGGAGGCGGGCACACCACCGGGCGAGATCGTCATTCTGGCCCCGTTTCTGACCGATGCCCTGCGCTTTTCTTTGCAGACACGGCTTACTGAAGCCGGGGTGCCGTCGGTGTCCCATCGCCCATCGCGCGCCCTGCGGGAGGAGCCGGCGGCTCGTCTGCTGCTGACGCTGCTCAACCTGGCTCACCCGCAGTGGGGGTTCCCCCCACCGCCGCGGAGCGACGTCGCCGAGATGCTGGCCCGGGTCATCGAGGGGCTTGATCCGATCCGGGCCGGGCTGTTGGCCAGCATCGTGTATAAACCTCAGTACGGCGGCGAGTTATCGTCCTTTGAACGGATACAGCAGGCCGTCCGGGAACGAATCACGTATGCGGCCGGAGACAGGTACGAGCGCCTGAGGCAGTGGTTAGCAGATACCAGGACGGTCATGGACGAAGAGGCGTGGCCGCTGGATTATTTCCTGAGCCGGCTGTTTGGTGAGGTGCTGTCGCAGCCGGGATTCGGCTTCCACTCCAACCTGGATGACGGGCGGGTGGCGGCGCAAGTGATCGAGTCGGCGCGTAAATTCCGGCAAATGATTGCCCCTCCTCATGTAAAGGACCCGGATTGGAACGCGATCGGGCGGGAATATCTGCAGCTGGTTGATGAAGGCGTGCTGGCCGGGTTATACGAGCCAGGCTGGCGAGAGGAGGTGGTCGATGCCGTGCTGCTGGCCCCGGCTTACACGTTTGTCATGCGCAACCGCCCGGTGGATTACCAGTTCTGGTTAGACGTGGGCAGCCAGAGCTGGTGGGAGCGCCTTGACCAGCCGCTGACGCATCCTTATGTGCTGACCCGTGACTATCCGGTGGCACAGGTCTGGACGGAAGATAACGAGGTCTTGGCGCAGCGTGAGTTGTTGTATCGTATCACCGTCGGCCTGATCCGCCGCTGCCGCCAGGGCGTCTACCTGGGCATTTCCGATCTCGGCGAGCAGGGATACGAACAGCGCGGCCCCATGTTGTACCTGTTTCAACAAATCATGCAGCGCCATGGGAGAGACTAGATCGATGACCAGCGTGCGCTTTCGCCCGGAGCAAGAAGCCATCGTATTGGGCTACGACGGCGGCAAAATGGGGGTCGCCGCGGTGCCCGGCAGCGGCAAGACCTTCACCCTGTCGCACCTGGCGGCACGGTTGGTCAGGCAGATGGCCGGCCAGGGTATCATGCGCGGCTTTGAACGGCGCGAGGTCTTGATCGTCACCTTCACCAACACGGCGGTTAACGGTTTCCGCGGCCGGATCACGGAGATATTGCAGCAGGACCGCAGCCTGCTGCCTTACATCGGGTATCGCGTCCGTACGCTACATGGCCTGGCCCATGACATCGTGCGTGAGCGGCCTGCCCTGGTCGGCCTGTCCGAGGATTTCCAGATCGTCGATGAGCGTGTATCCAATACAATCATCCGGGACGTAGCCCACAGCCTGCTGGCGACACATAAGCATGCATTTATGGCGTATCTCGATACGGAGACGGTGGCCTCCGAAAAACAGTTGGAGCGGATTGAGCGCAAAGAACTGCCCGATTTCGCCGCGCAGCTTGGCCTGCAATTCATCCATCATGCCAAGAACCATTTCATCGACCCGGTATGGCTGCGAGACAGCCTGAAGAAATCCGGGGTTGAGCTGCCGCTGGCTGAATTCGGGCTGGCCGTATACGAAGACTACCAGCGCAGCCTGGCTTACCGGGGCGCGGTGGATTTTGACGATCTGGTGCGGTTGGCGATCCTGGCGCTGCGCTCGGATGAGGCTTACTGCGCCCGCCTGCGCGAGCGATGGCCGTATATACTGGAAGACGAGGCGCAGGATAGCAGCCGTCTGCAAGAGGACATGCTCAGCTTGCTCAGCGCCGGCGAAAACTGGGTGCGCGTGGGGGACCCAAACCAGGCGATCAATACCACTTTTACCACTGCCGATCCACGTTTCCTGCGGGACTTTCTGAATCGGGTGGATGTGCTGGAGCGTCCTCTGCAAACTTCCGGGCGTTCCGCGCAGCCGATCATCGACCTGGCGAATCAGTTGGTACGCTGGACGGCAGACGAACACCCGGTGACGGCGCTGCGTTCGGCTTTTGAAGCCGCCAATATCATCCAGGCCCCTGACAAAGGCGATCCGCAGCCCAACCCGCCGCGGCAAGAAGCGCGCATCCACCTGCATTATGAGCCAGGGCAGAACGTCTCGCCGGAATTGGAATTGGAGCTGGTGGCCGCGAACCTCGACAAGTTTTTATCGGAGAATCAGGCCTATACGGTGGCGGCGCTGGCTCCTGAAAACAGCAGGGGCTACAAGCTGGCCGAGATACTGCGCGAGCGGGGCATCGCTTATGAGGAACTGCTGCGCAGCACCACGGCGACACGCGAGGCAGCAGCCAGCTTACAGTGGGTGCTTAATTACCTGAGCGAACCGCTCAATACGAAGGCACTGGCGCGGTTGTATCAGGAGGTGTGGCACAAGGCGGGGTTTAGTGCGCTGACGGATGAAGCGGATCAGCAGGCGGGCCTGCGCGTGTTGCGTGCCTGCCGCCACGTTGAGCAGTATATCTGGCCGACGGTAGGCGGCGATTGGCTGGAGTCGGTGGATGGACTAAAAGACGCGCTTGCCGTGAAAACTGAACTGGAGCATTTTCGAAATCGGGTGAGGCGCTGGCTGGAGGCAGTGTCGCTGCCGATCGACCAGCTCGTGCTGACGCTCGCCCAGGAGTTGTTCACCAAACCAACGGATATTGCTCTGGGCCACAAGATCGCCGTGGTGCTGCGCGGGCTGGCGCAAAGCAACCCGGACTGGCGGTTACCGGAATTCGTGGATGAGCTGCGTGTGATCAGCGAAAATCAGCGCAAGTTCATCGGTTTTGATGATGTTGAGCAGGGTTATGAACCCACCCCCGGGCAGGTTACCGTGGCGACGATGCACGCCGCGAAGGGTCTGGAGTGGGATCGGGTGTACTTGTTGGGAGTCAGCAATTACGGATTTCCCTCCGTCCAGCCCTATGACAACTACCTCTCTGAAAAGTGGTATGTGCGGGATCACATCAACTTGGAAGCGGAGATGCTGGCCCAGCTCGATTCGCTGCGGACGGAGACGCCTTTTCGCGAGGGGGAGGCCTCACAGCAGGCGCGGCTGGACTACGCCGAAGAGCGCCTGCGGCTGCTTTATGTGGGCATCACGCGGGCCAGGCGTCATCTGATGATTACCTGGAATATGGGGCGATTCTGGCAGAGGGGTGATGATTTTATGAACAGGCCAGCCCTACCCCTGGTGGCGCTTGCCAGCTTGATGGAAGAATCATAGCAGAGTAGAAGTGAGGACGGTTTATGTTGCCTGCCGGTTTTGAGTTCAGTCAGGGCAGCTTGCAGGATTATCTGGATTGCAAACGGCGCTTTCAACTGCGGTATCTGGAGGCACAGCCCTGGCCGGCGATTGAAGTGGAACCGGCGCTTGAGCGAGAAGCATTGGGCGTATATGGCCGGCTGTTTCACCGCGTCCTGGAACGTTATTATCTGGGGATGCCCGCTGAAGTTTTGGCAGACTCTGTGCGGGAGGAGCCGCTGCACAGTTGGTGGCGAGCTTTTCTGGAGGAGCCGCCGCTAAATCTGCCGGACGAGGTGGTGCTGCCAGAGGTGCGGCTGGTGGCGACGCTGGCGGGTCAGCGGTTGGTGGGAGTCTTTGATCTGCTGGCGATAGAACGCGGTCGGCGGGTGGTCATTGTGGACTGGAAAACAGGGAGGTTTCGTTCTGATCGTGAGCAGATGGCTCAGCGGTTGCAGACGGTGGTGTATCCGTTTGTGCTTGTGGAGGCGGGAGCGTATCTCTTTGGTGAGGATATCGATCCGGCCAGGGTGACTATGAATTATTGGTTTGCCAATTACCCGGATCAGCTGCATGTTTTTCATTATGATTCGGGGCAGCACGAGCAGGCGCGGGGTTATCTGGCTTCGTTGGTGAATGAAATAGTGGCTTTGGATGGTGGTGAGGGTTGGTCGTTGGCGGTTGATGAGGAGCGCTGTCGGTTTTGTGTGTATCGTTCGTTGTGTGACAGGGGTGTGGTTTCTGGTGAGTTGGGGGTATTTGGTGATGTGGAGGATGGAGTTGGTGGTTTGGTGTGGGATGGTGTGTTTGAGTTAGAGTATTAGGTAAATGACTATACGAAATATCGAAGCGGACTGGCGGTTTCTCCCCTCCACTAGCGTTGCGCCCACGCTGCACCGGGCCATTGGCGGGAATCCCCTGGTCGCCACCGTCCTGGTGCAACGTGGTTATGTGACGGTCGAGCAGGCTGAAGGATTTCTGGACCCGGCAAAATATCGCCCTACTCCGCCCGGCGAGTTGGTCGACTTGGAACTGGCGGTTGATCTCTTGCAAGGGTGTATTGCTGCACGAAATCCAATCCTGATCTGGGGGGACTTTGATGTGGACGGCCAAACCGCCACGGCGCTGCTGCTGGACGGCCTGCATCGCCTGGGAGCGGATGTAGATTTTTACATCCCGCATCGCCTCCGTGAATCGCATGGTATTCCCGTGCAGCGATTAAGCGAGCTGGTCAGCGAAAGGCGCCCGGCGCTGCTGCTGACGTGCGACACCGGCATCAGCGAAACTGAAGCCATCGATTATGCCAGGCAGCTGGGAATCCCCGTTGTCGTGACCGACCATCACGACCTGCCAGCCGAACTACCGGCAGCATCAGCCATTGTCAATCCCAAGCGACAGCCTCCCAAACACCCACTGCGCACCCTGCCGGGCGTCGGCGTGGCCTATAAGCTGATGGAGGCCCTCTTCACCAAAGCCGGCATTCAAGGCGAACTGGCTCGCCTGTTGGACCTGGTGGCGCTGGGTATTGTCGCCGATGTGGCCGAGCAGATTCGCGATACCCGCTATCTGCTGCAGCTTGGCCTGGAACAACTGCGTCACACCACCCGATCCGGCCTGCAAGCCCTGATCGAACAGGCCGGGCTTCAACAGGAGTTCCTGACCGCCGAGGACATCGGCTTCCAACTGGGACCACGGCTCAACGCCGCCGGGCGTTTGGGCGATGCCACGCAGGCCGTCGAACTGCTGACGACAACCGATCCCGTACAGGCGCAGGTCATCGCCGCCAACCTGGACGGCCTGAACAAACAGCGCCGCGTCATGCAGCGCCAGATTCTGGCCGCCGCCCAGGAGCAAATCGCGCTCCAGCCTGACCTGCTCGATCACACGGCGCTGGTGCTGCAACACCCAGCGTGGCATCCCGGTCTGCTGGGCATTGTGGCCGGTCAGTTGGCGGAACGCTATCAACGTCCCTGCATCCTGCTGCTGGCACCCGAGGACGATGTTCTGGCGCGCGGTTCCGCCCGCAGCGTACCCGGCTATCACATCGGCCAGGCCATCGCTGCCCAGGCGGCGCTGCTGCATACTTATGGCGGCCATGCCGGTGCGGCAGGCCTGTCGCTGCCGGTAGACAACATCGCCCAGTTTCGCCGCCGCTTGTCGCGCACACTGGAGGAGAACATCCAGGCGGAGGCAGCACCGCCGTTAACGATCGCGGCTGAACTCCCGCTCCAGGAAATCACGCCTGAACTCACCGCCGAGATTCACCGGCTGGCACCGTTTGGGGAAGGCAACCCGCCGGTCCTGCTGGCGGCGAAAAACCTGACGCTGGCCAAAAGCCGCACCCTTGGCCGGGAAGGCCTGCACCGGAAGCTGGTCGTGCAAGACGCTACCGCTACCAGGCGCGACGTGCTCTGGTGGAGTGGCGCCGATCATCCGCTGCCGGAAGGCACCTTCGACCTGGCGTTTTCGCTTGGCTGGAACACGTACCAGGGACAGCGGGAAATGGCGCTCATACTGGAAGCGCTGCACCTCCACACGCCGGTTAGCCAGCGCCCCGCCCCTCAACTGTCGATCGAAGACTGGCGCGAGAATCTGGCGCCGCAGGACGTTATCGCCTCGTTTCGGTGCCTGGAGCCGGAAGGCATTATCTGGGCAGAAGGCAGCCATAGCACCGATTTACGCACGTTGTCGGTCGCACATTTCACCCGGCAGAACATCATGCCGGCTGACGCGATCCTGATCTACACCGCGCCCCCAGGCTCACAACTGCTCCGGTCGGTGTTGGCGAAAACTGCTCCAGCGCGACTCTATGTCGCCGGACTGACGCCGGATGCTCAAGAGACAAATACCTTCCTCAAGCGATTGGCCGGCCTGGTCAAATATACGATCACCAACAAAGATGGCCGCATCGACCTGGACGCTCTTGCCGGGGCGACAGCGCAGACCACGACTGCCGTTCACTGGGGGCTGCGCTTCCTGGCGGCGAACGGACACCTCTGGCTGGAAGACTCGGACGAGACCCTGCTAGTCCGTGAACGAGGCGGAACACCGCCGCCGTCAATGGCGGACGAGGCCGCGGATGCGGCACAAGAGGCCACCGAGATCATACGCGCCCAGCTGGCCGAAGCCGCCGCCTACCGGGCTTTTTTTAGCCGGGTACCAGTAGATGGGTTGCTGACGTGAAATGAGTGGCTATAACATCCCTGTCGCAACAATTCGCATCGAGAACCGCGTGGTGAACTCCCGGTTTATCGCCACCATCGGCCCGGCGCAAACGGTAGAAGAGGCTAAGGCCTTCATCGCTGCCGTCCGCGCCGAAATGCCGGATGCATCTCACCATGTGTATGCTTTTAAGGTCGGCTATGGCAGCTCCGTGACGGAAGGCAGGACCGACGACGGCGAACCGAGCGGCACGGCAGGGCCACCGGTGCTGGCCGTCGTGCGTGGCGCTGACCTGGGCGACGTGGTCATCGTGGTGACGCGCTACTTCGGCGGCACCAAGCTCGGCACCGGCGGCTTGGTACGGGCCTACGGTGACGCGGCGCGCACCGCCCTGCAGCACCTGCCGGTGACGCACCGCGTCCAAAAAACCACTATCGGCCTGGAAATCGGCTATTCGCTTTACGAACCGGTCAAACGCCTGCTAGCCCAGCATCAAGCCGCAATCGACGACGAAGACTTCGCGATTGATGTGACGATTTACGCCACCATCCCCACTGACAACCTCGAAGCGCTGGCCGCCGACGTACAGGAACTCACTGCCGGTCAGGTTCAGCCAATGATATTGGATGAGTAAGTATCGCCAGGCCAGCTAAGGTTGTGGCGTCGCTTCAGGTGTGGCTTCAGGTGTGGATGGAGTCTGCGGCTCCGGCGTCGGCGTGGGAACCGGCGGCAGTACGGCGTGGGTGCAAGAACGGTATGTCCACCCCAATACCACACGATAATCTACCGTGCGGTCGGCATCCGGTTCCACGATGACGGCTTCAGGTGGCAGGCGCAGCACCGCCAGCAGCGCCGCCAGGGGACTGTCCTTGGTACGCCCGCTGTAGTCGTAGATCACCGTCTCGGGCCGGTATTGATCAGGCTCGACGCCCGTCGCCAGGGCTACGAAACCCTCCCAGGCCAACGTATCAGCCGCCACCTGGTCCAGCCCCAGGTAACCGCTGCCGTTGACCACCTCGATCACCGGACCACTTTGCACCAGTCGATTCTCAGTCGGCGGCAGCATCAGGTTATGGACCAGGGCATAGACGCCGTCCGTTATGGGAAGCTGTACGCTCGATCCGCCGGGCGTTTGCCAGGACTGCACTTCCTGGCCGGGGCGAAAGGTGTAATGGGCGATGTTGCCGGAATCGATGCTCAAGGCCAGAGGCACCAGCCCCAGCACATCGGCGAGCTGCATATCGGTATCGACCAACTCGGTCAACTGGCCCCACAGGGCTGGCAGTTGGTTCAGCAAGCCCAGCTCGCGCAGGCGCCGCCAGACAGCCCGCATCAAGTCTTGCTGACGCCGTCCGCGATCAAAATCACTGCTGGTCCGGCGGCTGCGTGCATACCACAGGCTGAGGTCACCATCCATCATGTGGACACCCACCGGCAGCGTGAACAACTCCCAGTTATCTTCGACGGTGAGGTCCAGGTCCGGCTCCTTCAGCCGCCAGTCCTGAAGCGCACAATCCACCGTCATCTCGACCCCGCCCAGGGCATCGATGATCGTGCGGAAATCGTTAAAATCGACACGGGCGTAAAAATCAATACGAATGCCCAGGTTATATAGAATCGTGTCTTTAAGATAGGTGTACCCATCGCGATCATCGCCGTTGTTCTCGCCAAAACCAAAGGCCGTGTTGATGCGCTGCATGTTGCGGCCGGGAATATATACAAACAGGTCTCTGGGGATGGACAGCAGGCTGGCCGTGCCGGCGGTGCGATTTAGCGACACGATCATGATCGCGTCCGTACGCCCGGCATTAACCGGGTTATCGGTATCGCTGCCCAACAGCAGAATGTTGAGCACGTCGTGGCCCTCCGGCCCTTCCGCCAGCGGCGCGTAGGGCGGGATTTCGGTCACGGATGGCTCGGATGGCGGCAGGAACGTGCCCACCGGCAAAGTTGGCGTGAGAGAGGGCGAAGCCTGAAGCAGGGGGCGATTCGTTACTTCGCTGCCGCTCTCCCCGGCAGCAGCAATACCAACCGCCATCAGCACCACCAACAGGCTCATCAATACCAGCAATCCATTGATCCAGGCCCGACCACGGGCATGCCACAGACGTTGATCACTCATCACAACTCCACCATCACATCACAACTCCACACGACGGTTCACATCCACAGTATAGCGCCACTTTCGTCACACAATCGCTCACCGTGGCCTAATCGTCGAACATCCGTAGGGCAATCGACATGCCGGCCCCCTCCAGCGCGAAAAAACCGGGCGCGAACCCGGTTTATGCACTGCTATTCGGGACTATCGTGCCGCTCGGAACTAATCCATAACCGGCAGGCTGGCCGTGTCGGCGTCAGTCTGGACGAATTCAGATGTCACCCAGCCCTGGAAGGTATCCGCCATGCGCACGAACAACCACGCACCACCAGCCGACCGGCCAATGACGGCCAGTTCTTCTCCCGGCGTAACCACACGCAGCACCCGCCCATTGACCGGGGCAACCCGCAGGTTCACCCGCGCCCCTTCGATAGACCCATTAAGCGCGATTTCTTCTTCCAGGGTAACGACGGTCGGCATGACCTGCTGCAGTTCATCCGTGACGGCCAACCCCTGGTCCGTCAGCTCCTGCACCTGGACAGATACCAGATTCAGGGTATCGGGCCGATCCAGCAGATCGAGCGGGATGCGAATCTCAATATCCTCATCACGGTAATCGATTGCGCCAGAGGCGTCACGCGACTCGCCACCCTCATCCGTGATCACAAACAACGTGCCCGACTGGTTACGGGGCAGTGCATACTGGTAGGTATAATAAACATTGTCCAGGTTGGTCACGATATCTACCAGGACCAGCCGCGCCTGCCGCGGACTACCGGTCGTCTCTATCAGAATATACAGGTAATCCGTGCTCATGAACGAGCGGACGGCCACAATATCCACCGAACCGCTGCTGTCGCCGGTTTCATCAACAAACGGCCTCGTGAAGCGGTCCCAATCATCGGCCAGGCCGTCGACGACCGTTGTCGTGTACCCATCGGCAGGTGGAACATAGGGCCCGTTCAGGCGCACGTAAACCGAGCTGACCCAGCCCTCTTCGCCTTCAGCGGTGCTCACATTCACCCAGGTCAGACTTTCGTCTAATCCCACAAAGGTCAACAACGTACCACGCGGCAGCATCCCGGCGGTCTCGGATAACGCCGACGGCTCGGTATGCAGCGGTGCGCGCAGGGACGTTACCGTGGCCGTTTCATCCCCCTGCCCCGTGGCAACAACCGCCGCCGTCAGTACCAGGGCCAGTGATAGCACCAACACACCTATGCGATACGCCAGGTGCTTCTCCATAGTTTTTCTCCTCGATCAAAACATAACCCGATGCTGGCCCTATTGTACAATTGACTGTATCGTTATGTCCAAACATTGCGCCAGCAAAAACACCGGCCTTGTTCGATCTTTGGTCGGCAGCCACTGCATCACCGTGTAAGCGTCGACCGCCCGGCCGCGCTGCCGGATCGACAGAACCCTGACACCTGACAGGCCCCGCCTGCCCCGGGACGACCATCGAGGTGGCACGCATCGCGTGGTACACATCGCAGGAGACTTCATGACATTCACCATTTATACCGACGGCGGCTGCAACCCCAATCCCGGACCCGGCGGATGGGCTGCGCTCATCATCACCCATGACGACCAGGAGCGGGTGCTGTCCGGCAGCGACCCGGATACGACCAACAATCGTATGGAACTGACTGCCGCCCTCCAGGCCTTGCAAGCTCTAGACGGGTCCAGCGAAGTGAACCTGTACACGGATTCGTTATATTTGCGCCGCGGAGTCACCGAGTGGCTGACGACCTGGCAGCGCCGCAGCTGGAAAAAGCAGGATGGGAAGACAGTGCTCAACCGGGACCTGTGGGAAGCATTGGCCCGTTACCTGCAAAAGCACCAGGTGACCTGGCACTGGGTCAAGGGTCACGCCAATAACCCCTACAACGAGCGGGTGGACCGTTTGGCGAGCGCGGCTATTCCACGAGTCGCGCAGGAGACCAGCAGCGGCGCCACCCGCGTTTATCTGCGAGTCTCCTGCGTGGGACAGCAGGGCGGTTGGGCGGCGCGGATTGTCGAGGGGGATCAGCGCCGCGAGTTGTCTGGCAGGGCAAACGCCACGACCAGCAACCGCCTGGAGTTGATCGCAGTCCTGGCAATCCTGGAAACGATCCTACCGGATCAGCCGGTCGAAGTTCACGCGGCCAGCGATTACCTCTACAAAGGGATGACGTTGTGGCTCCCCGACTGGCAAAAGCGCCGCTGGCGAACCAGTAAAGGTGGGCCGGTCAAAAACGCCGACCTGTGGCAGGAACTGGTGCGCCTGAACCGGCAAAGTACGATCACCTGGTTGTGGACCCGGCGCGACGACCAGGCTGACGAGACCGCCGGGCTGGATGACCTGGCTGCACAAGCCCGATCCGGCGGCTAAAAACTGGCGATCGGCGCGTTTCACGTTATGATTCGTGGCCATGACTACTTCAACACCTTTGCAGCGGCGGCGCAGATGGTGGCGCGGGATCATCTCGGCAGGGCTGTTTTTAAGCCTGCTTTTGTTGAATCCGGTATTCCCGGTGACCGGCGCGCCACCGGCACAGGTCACGCCCACCAATATCCATGCCCAGGCGATCGGCCAGGCCAATGTACGCTCCGGTCCCGGCATCGAATACGACATCGTAGGCACAATCAGCAACGGCACGCGGTACGCCGTCTACGGCCAGCATGAATTATTCCCCTGGGTGCTCATCGCATACTCCGAAGCACCGGGTGGCAGGGCCTGGGTCTTTGCCGACCTGGTGACCCTGGACGTGCCGTTAG
This sequence comes from Anaerolineae bacterium, assembly GCA_034430555.1. Classification (GTDB taxonomy): domain Bacteria; phylum Chloroflexota; class Anaerolineae; order Aggregatilineales; family Ch27; genus DAOTXK01. Next base: position 18,487 of record DAOUEM010000171.1, read on the forward strand.
CCCAACTGCCGGTCCTGACCGGCATTATCCTGGTCGATACGCCAACGCCAAGCCCAACGGTAACCTTTGGGGACCCGTCAACTGGCGCGCCAACCGGCACGCCTCATACGCCGCAACCGGGTCCGACAACCATCACTGGTAGTGTATTTGTCCAGGCCGATGAAGCCATTAACGTCCGGTTTGGGCCGGGCATTGAGTATCCCCGGATCGAGCGCCTGGTACCTGGGCAAAGCTACCGCGTAATCAGCCGTCACTCGCTCTATCCCTGGCTGCTGATTGAACTGCCCAGCGCGCCGGATGGCTTTGGCTGGGTGTACCAGGAGGTGGTGACCGTATCGGGCGCCATAAACACGCTGCCGGTGATCACGGTCGAACAAGTGGGATGGCCGACGCTGACTCCCACGCCCCCGTACGTGGTCACGAGCGCCCCGCCCTGGCAGAATACCGTCACGCCCTCGCCGCCGGCAGCGATTACCCCGGTCGCCGATATGGCCAGCCTTGGCGCGAACATCAATAATTTCCTGGTGAACCTGGGTTTCGCTCCAGAAGAGGACCGCATCGCCTCCGTCTTCGCGCTGAACCTGGCGACCGGCGACAACTTTTCGCTGGGACGCGACATCGCCTACAGCGGGATGAGCCTGATCAAAATCCCCATCCTGGTCACGTTTTACCGACGGCACGATCAGCCGCCGGATGCACGAGAAGCCGAGTTGATCGGTAATACGATGATCTGCAGTGGCAACTTTACGGCCAATGAAATGCTCACCATCATCGGCGATGGCGATCCCTTTGCCGGTACACAGATCGTCACAGAGACGATGCAGGCCCTTGGCCTGAACAATACCTTTATCACCGCTCCCTTCAAAATCGGGGATGCGGCAATCGAAGGGCCGTCGTATACGCTGGCAATCGAAGCCGATCAGACGCGCACCCAGCCCGACTTCTCGAACCAGTCCACGCCGGAAGATTTAGGCTGGCTGCTTCATGCGGTTTACCAGTGCGGCATGAATGAGCGCGGGCCGCTGATGGATATTTTCCCCGGGGCATTCACCGGCACGGAATGTCGCCAGATGATCCTGGCGATGAGCGCCAACCAGATCAACGTTTTATCGGAGGCGGGCGTGCCCATCGGCACCCGAGTCGCTCATAAACACGGCTGGATCGACGATACCCACGGCGATGCAGCGATCATTTTCACACCGGGCGGCGACTTCGTGCTGACCATGGCTTTTTACCAGCCGGAGTGGCTGACCTACGAGCTT
>DAOUEM010000172.1:0-3824 GCA_034430555.1 Anaerolineae bacterium
CCTCGCGCACGGCACGCCAGCATGCTCGCCATAGGCCGGGACTACTTGCCGACGCTGGAGGTCCCGCTGTTGCAGGGCCGGCTCTTTGACCGGCGCGACAGTATCCCCGACGCGGAGAAGGTCGCGATCATCAATGAAACCCTGGCGCGCAGGCTTCGTCCCGATGGCAGTGCTCTCGGCTGTCTGGTCCAATGGGGCGTGGTTGAGTTTGGCGACTGGTGTCCCGATGTCTACCGGGTGGTCGGGGTCGTCGCCGACCTGCCGGACGTACAGGAGCGAGAGGCGCGTCCCCAGATGTACGTACCCGCCGGACCGGATGACTTATCTCTTTACTTCTACCTGCACGTCAGGGATCGTGAAGCGGTCGAGACTCTACGGTCGCAGATGGTCCGGGAGATCCACCGGGTCGATCCGTATATCCCGGTTCTGTCGGTGACGACTCTGGCGGAGATACGCGACGACGATTTTAGAGTATGGAACGCGAGATTCCACGCTCGCCTGGCATTGGCGGCCGGGGTGGTGGCTTTGTTTCTGGCGGCGCTGGGCATCTACGCCATCAAGGGCTATATGGTCACTTCGCGTACGTCGGAGATCGGTATCCGCATGGCCATGGGGGCAACGCGCAGGAGCATCATGACCATGATCTTACGGGAAGGACTGGTGCTGACGGTGGTCGCACTGCTGGTAGGCTTGCTGATGGGTTTGGCCGTGGCGCGGGTAGGAGCCAGCCAACTCTACGGCGTCAGCCCGGACGATCCGATCAGCATCGTTGTAACCGTGACCCTGCTCGGAGCCGCTTCGCTCTTGGCTGGCTACATCCCCGCCCGGCGGGCGGCGAAGATCGATCCGATGGAGGCGCTGCGATATGAATGATTATCGATTAGTAAGGAATAATAAGTAAAGGGTGTATTATGAATGCTATCTGGAGCGACATAAGATATGGCTTTCGCATGTTGATGAAGAATCCGGCTTTTATGGTTGTAGCCGTTTTGATATTGGCCATTGGGATCGGTGCGAATATTACCATGTTCAGTTTTGTCAACGCATACTTGTTACGTCCCCTGCCATTTGACGACGCTGATCGTTTGGTGGACTTCACAGGAACGCACGCAACGTTCGGGCGAATGTCCATTTCATATGCGAATTATCTGGATTGGAGAAAACAGAATCAAACCTTCGAACAGATGGCGTGTTACCGAAGTACCAGAAGTACTGTAAAAGGAACAGATACCCCTGAACGGCTCAGAGGGATGCAGGTGACCGCAAATCTTTTACCTATGCTCGGCACTCAGGCAATGCTGGGTCGATTGTTTAATCCAGCGGACGACCGGGCAGGAGCTGAACCAACGGTTATCCTCAGCCCCGGCCTATGGCAGCGGCGTTTCGGCGGAACTCAGGATACCGTAGGTAAAACTTTGGTTCTTGACGGCCAGCCCCATACTATCATTGGGATATTGCCGCCATTGTTTGCCTTTCCCCCATTTCGCCAAAATCCTGTGGAATTTTGGACACCCATCGGGCTCATGGAGCAGTACGATTGGTTTATGAGACGGAGCAACCATGAGGGAACGGCGGGCATCGGAAAGCTCAAAGAAGGAGTCACTTTGGCTAGCGCCCGGGCCGAACTGAATCGCGTCTCCGAGCAACTCGAACAGGCTTATCCTGATAGCAATGGGGGTTGCCGTGTCGCTATCGAGCGGTTTCATAGATTGATGGTTGGTGATACAAGGCCTGCCTTACTTGTGCTGATGGGTTCGGTGCTCGCCGTGTTGCTCATTGTGTGCGTCAATATTGCCAACCTACTGCTGGTGCGGTCCTCTGCACGGTCCCAGGAATTTGCCGTGCGCCGGGCCTTGGGGGCGGGAAGATTGCGTCTTGTCAGGCAGTTACTGGGAGAGAATCTGGTGCTTGCTCTATTGGGAGTAGCAGGTGGCGTAATAGTGGCCCTCTGGGGGCTTAACCTGCTCGGCGCGTTACTGGGTGACCGTGTCACTCAGGCCGGAAACAGCCTCCTGCGACTTGATGCCAACATGGTGTTGTTCATACTCGGAACTGCAATCGGTACAGGTATCATCTTTGGTTTGGCTCCAGCCTGGCACTGCATGGGTAATCAGGCCAGCAGCGCGATTCGGGACACTACCCGGACCGCCACCTCTGCAAGGGGCCACAGCAGCCTGCGTGATGCTCTCGTGGTAACTGAAATTGCCCTGGCTCTTGTCCTCATGTTTTGCGCCGGACTCATGCTCCGCAGCTTTGTTCACTATCTACAGACCGATCCGGGTTACAATCCGGACGGCACTGTGACTCTCGAAATTCGCCTGCCCGACCAAACCTATAGCACGAACGAGCAGAAATTAGCCTTCTACAAAGGCCTTCTGCGTCGCATGGAATCAATAGCTGGGGTAAGACACGTCGGCTTAACCTCCAACATACTCGGTGGTTCGCAGTCAACCTATTATGTCGAGGGCGCACCGATTCCTGCGTCCGGTCAGGAGATATTTGCAGAGTATAGTCGTATTAGTCCTGATCTATTCCAGGCCATGGGTATTCAATTGCTGGGCGGGCATTTCTTCACCGAACACGATACCAGCAATGCTCATCCGGTCGTAATCGTGGACGAGAAGCTCGCACGTAAATGGTGGCCCAACGAAAGTCCGGTGGGCAAGCGTTTGCAAATCCACCGTACCAGCCCTGATCCGAATGCACCATGGTCTGAAGTGGTCGGTGTGGTCCGTCATGTCAAGCACTATGGAGTGGACAACTTTTCCCGAGAATCCATCTACCTATGCATGTATCAGAACATAGAAGATTCTATGACAGTTGTGGTCCGCGCGCAAGGTGATCCTCTGATTCTGGTGGCCCCGATTCGCCACGCGGCCTCTCAGATCGATCCTGATGTTCCGGTTTACAACGTACAGACTCTGCAAGCCATTAGCACGGAACGATCTTTCATGCGCCGTCTGACGACTTCGGTCTTGGGCGTATTTGCCCTGACAGCTCTTTTGCTTGCGGCTCTGGGCATCTATGGAGTCATGGCCTATTCCGTGTCCCGGCGGATCAATGAAATCGGTATTCGAATAGCTCTGGGCGCTTGCGTGACCGACATCGTGCGTATGGTCCTTCATCAAGGAGCCAAGCTGGCGTTAATTGGCATAGGCATCGGCCTGGCTGGATCGTTGGCTCTGAGTCGGCTCATAAGTAGTTTTCTATTTGGTGTAACAACCTACGATCCAATCACCTTTTTTTTAGTTATAACGGTGTTAACATTGGCCGCACTTGTGGCCTGCTATATTCCCGCGCGTCGGGCGACAAAGATCGATCCAATGAAGGCACTTAGATATGAATAAGGAACCAAGAAATGCGAAAAAGAAGACTATGTAAACGTATGACAAAGCCTGAGGAACACATGTGTTGCATTTGTCAATGGCTCGTATCCGCCTTAGCTTTGCTGGCGCTGGCGGGTTGCCCCGCTCCAACTTTGAAAGAGGATCCCAAAATCGAGGCACTGACAACCGAACTTGGCACGATCGATACCGTCAAGCCAGTGGACCTGTCGGATTCACCGCCGGTTTCGGTTGAGCAGGCAACTGCAGAAATAAGCGAGCAGATTTCTGAACCGGATGATTCTGTCCCTATGATTGAGTTGACATTGGAACAAGTCCGTGTTTCGACTCTGGCCAATAATCTGGATCTCAAGATCGATCTAATCGATCCTGCTATTGCACAGCGAGCAGTTGACATTGAACGCGCCAAGTTCGAAACGACCTTCTATGGCTCTGCGGTATATAGCACCTCAGAGACAAAAGAAGGGATATCATCCACAA
>DAOUEM010000173.1:0-4863 GCA_034430555.1 Anaerolineae bacterium
GCAGCCAACCCTCAACGTCCGGCAGCCGGATCATCATGGTCTTGCAGCAGGGGAGTGCCATGAACGTCCTCCAGCAAACGCGCGGTGAGGATGGTAATATCTGGTTTAAGGTGGACATCAACCTGGATGGTGCCCAGGTGCAGGGGTGGGTCTATCGCGCCGGCGTGGTCGAACTGACCGAGTGCCCGCCGCCGCTGTAATCTCACCTGCGTCAATACTCTGGCTAGCTTGAGGAGGTAAACATGAACAGGCGCTGGCTGGTGTGGTTGCTGGTAATGCCGTTGGCTGCATGTAGTGCAGGTATGGCATCTGGACCGCCTGTTTCGGATAGTTTGTCTGCCGCACCGCCTCCGTCTGGGCAAGAGGTTGCCGAATTATCGCTGGCGGAAGGCGGAACGGGCACTGCCAACGTGGCCGACCAGCGCCGTATTGTGCTCAGGAATGCCTCGCTCAGGCTGGTCGTATCAGATGTGGAAGCGACCGTATCTGAAGCGATGGGTATGGCCGAAGACCTGGGCGGTTGGGTAGTCGAGTCACGGTTATCCAGAATAACGCTCGCCAACGATGAAGACGTTATCCAGGCTTCTATCAGCATTCGTGTTCCAGCCGAACGATTTGATGAGGCAGTGGATACACTGAAAGCCCGGTCGGTATCCATCGAATCGCAGACGATTACCGGTCAGGATGTGACTGGTGAATATGTGGACCTCTCGAGCCAGGAAGCAAACTTACGGGCAGCGGAGACCCAGCTTCAGAGCATCATGGAAGCGGCTATCACGACGGAAGATGTGCTTCGCGTGCACAATGAACTGATTCGTGTGCGGGATGAAATCGAGCGCATCCGGGGCCGCCTCCAGTATTTTGACCAGTCGGCGGCTTTTGCCTTCATCAGCGTCGACCTGATTCCTGAAGCACTGGATCAACCGCCTACCATTGAGATCGGTGGGTGGAACCCTGTCGAAACATTAACCGGCGCAGTGGAGGTCTTGATTGGGATGCTGCAAGGTATCGTCGATATCGCGATCTGGTTGATCGTGATTGGCGTGCCGGTTACTGTGATTATTGGCGTTCCCTGGTGGCTGGTCAGGCGCTTCCTGCGCAGAAGAGGCCTAACAGTCATACCCCCACTTAAGAAAAACTAAATCCGCTCCGCTACTGAGGAGAACCAGTCATGACCCTGAATCCTACCGGCTACTACCGCCCGCAGACCATCGAGGAGGCCGTCCGTCTGCTGTCACAGCCGCATATTGCCACGGCGTTGCTCAGCGGTGGGGCGCTTCGGTTGGCTTCGACGGGTGATGCAACCTACGAGGCCGTGATCGACCTGCAGGATATCGCCGCGCTGCAGCGGATCGAGGTGGCCGATGACGGTGCGCTTTTACTGGGGGCCAGCGCCACCCTGGAGACGGTCGCCAGCCATGAAGCTACTCCTTTGCTGCTCCAGAAGGTGATCAGGCGCACGCTGACCTGGAACCGGCGCAATGCCATCACCCTGGGTGAAGCCATCGAGCACCCCTCGGAAGTGGCCGAGGTGATGGCGGCACTGCTGGCCCTTGATGCGACCGCGGTCTTCGCCATGCCGGAAGAACTGCGCGTGCCCCTGGCCGAGGTGGACCTGGTCGCCGAGCAGCCGCGCGTCCCGCAGAAGGGCCTGGTGACGTTCGTCGAACTACCGGCCCAGGTGGCGGGACAGGTCTGGGGGGAGGCGCACGTGGCGCGTACTCCGGCAGACGAGGCGATTGTTTGCGTGGCAGCCGTGCTGGTTATCAATGGAGAAGGGGCGATCGATCGGGCGCGTTTGGCCTGCACAGGCGTATGGCCGGAGCCAGCCCGCCTGGCGGTTGCCGCTTCCCAGGCTCTGGTCGGTGGCGCCCGGGAGGAGACGCTCGTTAACGCAGCGCTGGAGGCCCTCGACCAGGAGATCGCGCCGGTCGCCGATTATCGGGGCAGCGTCGAGTACCGCCGGGCGATGGCCCGCGTGCTGACCTGCCGCGCCCTGGAACAGTGTTAACCTGACATCGCATGATATTTCCTGGATAGGCTGGCTCATGGATATTTACCTGACCATCAACGGTGAGAAAAAGACGTTTGCCGTCCATCCCTCGGATCGGCTGCTGGACCTGCTGCGGCGTGAGGCTTACTTCAGCGTCAAGCATGGCTGCGAGACCGGCGAGTGCGGCGCCTGTACCGTGCTGCTGGACGGTCAACCGGTGAACAGTTGTGTGATGCTGGCAGCCCAGGTGGATGGCCGTCAGATCGTCACGGCGGAGGCCCTGGGCACGGCCCGCGATCTGCACCCGCTTCAGCAGGCGTTTGTGGAAACCGGCGCGATTCAGTGTGGCTTCTGCACGCCCGGGCAATTGCTGGCCGCCCTGGCCCTGCTGGAGGAACACCCGGACCCCACCGAGGAGCAGGTTCGTGAAGCCCTTGGCGGAATATTGTGCCGCTGTACCGGGTATGTCAAACCGGTGCAGGCGGTGATGCGCGCGGCTGCCATCTTGCGAGGTGAGCCGGTCGAGCCGTTTACTCCATTGGAGCGCGCGATCCCGGTGCCCAGCGAGTTTTTTGAGTACTCCGATCAACCCGACCTGCCGCCAGGCGGCCAGGGTCCGCAGGTGCATACGCGGACGCTGCCGCTCGTCGTCACGCCGCCGGAGCTGGCACCAATGAAAGTTGTTGGCAAGCCGGAGCCAAAGGTTGACGCCGTCAAGCTGGCCCTGGGGCGGGGGGTGTTTACCGATGATTTCGAGATGCGCGGGTTGCTGCACGCCGCCATGCTGACCAGCCCTCATGCCCACGCGCGCATCAAGCACATTGATGTAACGGACGCCCGTAAGCTGCCCGGCGTCCACGCCGTGCTGACACACCAGGACGTGCCGCGTGTGTATTATGCCAGCGGCGGGCAGAGCTATCCCAATCCGCTGCCCTACGACCAGGTCAGTCTGGATGTCAAGGTCCGCCATGTTGGCGACCGGGTGGCCGTCGTCGCGGCCGAAACACCCGCAATTGCCCGCGAGGCGCTCAAGTTAATCAAGGTCGATTACGAGGTCCTGCCGGCGGTGTTTGATGCGGCAGGCGCCATGCAGCCCGGTGCGCCGGTCATCCATGATGATGCCGCGGTCGAGGGTATCTACGACCGTGAGCGGAATATCGTCCACCACATCGATGCTTCTGAAGGTGACGCCGAAACCCAGTGGGCCAGGGCGGATCACGTTTTTGAGGGCGAGTATCGCGTTCACCAGGTGCAGCAGGCGCATATCGAGCCGCACGTCTGCATCACCTACTGGGACGAAGACGATCGACTGGTTGTCCGGACCAGCACCCAGGTGCCGTTTCACACCCGCCGCATGCTAGCGCCATTGATCGGGCTGCCTGTCCGGCAAATCCGCGTGGTCAAACCCCGTATCGGCGGCGGTTTTGGCAGTAAGCAAGAAATGCTCATCGAGGACCTGTGCGCCCACCTGACCATCGCTACCGGGCGGCCGGTGCGCTTTGAATACAGCCGCGAGCAGGAGTTTATCAGCGCCCGCAGCCGCCATCCCCAGGTGCTGCGCTTTAAGACAGGCGTCACCAACGACGGTGAAGTCGTGGCTTCGGAACTGCATATCGTCGCCAATACCGGCGCTTACGGGACACATGGACTGACGGTGCAGATGGTCTCCGGTTTTCGCGGCCTGACAACGTATAATGCGCCGTACAGCCGCTTTGTGTGTGACGTGGTGTATACCAACATCCCTTCGCCGGGCGCCTACCGGGGTTACGGCGCGCCACAAGCACTGTATGCGCTGGAAATCCACATGGAAGAGATCGCAGAGCTGCTTGGTCTGGACGTGGTCGCTTTTAAGCGTAAGAACTGGATCAAGGTCGGTGACTCGATGGTTATGGCGAAAGCGCTCGGCGAGGGTCGTGAGGGCTTCGAACAGGTCATTCGGACCAGCGCCCTGGATCAATGCGTGGATATTGGCCTGCGTGCCATGCGGTGGGATCGGAAGCGCGGCAGGCCCGGCGAAGGGCCGGTCAAGCGCGGCCTGGGCATGGCGGTCGCCATGCATGGCACCGGGATCGCCGGCCTGGATATGGGCGCGGCCAGCATCAAGATCAATGATGATGGCTCGTTTAACCTGCTGGTAGGGGCCACCGACCTGGGCACCGGCTCGGATACCGTGCTTGCCCAGATAGCGGCGGAGACGCTCGGCGTGCCGCTGGAGGATATCCTGATATATTCCTCGGATACCGACTTCACGCCCTTTGATACGGGTGCCTATGCCAGCAGCACGACGTATATCAGTGGCGGCGCGGTGTTCCGGGCGGCCACTCAGGTGCGCACCCAGATCATCAACCATGTCGCCAAACACATGATCAAGGATGTCGACCGCGATGACCTGGAGCTTGAAGACCGGCGAGTCGTCGCGCCGGATGGCCGCTCGGTCACGCTCACAGAGGTGGCCCTGCACAGCCTCCACCAGGAAGACCAGCACCAGATCATGGCGACCGCCTCCCATATGAGCTACGAGAGTCCGCCGCCCTTTGCTGCCCAGTTCGCCGAAGTGCTGGTCGATACCGACACCGGCCAGGTCACCGTCGAGCGGCTGCTGATGGTCGTCGATTGTGGCATCGTTATCAACCCCGTCACTGCTTCCGGACAGGTGGAAGGCGGCATGGTCCAGGCGCTCGGTTATGCCCACTGCGAGGAAATGGCCTATTCAGCGACGGGTAGGGTGGTCAATACCCGATTTGGCGACTACCGCATCTACCAGGCGAACGAAATGCCCGACCTGGAAGTGATCTTCGTAGAGACCTACGAGCCAAGTGGGCCGTACGGTGCCAAGGCCGTCGCCGAAATACCCAAAGACGGCGTGGCCC
>DAOUEM010000174.1:0-2299 GCA_034430555.1 Anaerolineae bacterium
GGCTTTACAAGGACTGCCATTTCAAGGTTGGCATTTGGCAGCGTTCATCGGAATACCGCTGCTCCTTACTCTAGGCCTGATCGTTCTCTCGAAACGATACTTCAGGACAGAGGGCAGGTTGTAGTCACTGGCATGATCAAGAGCAAGAGCGGGAGGTCTGAATCGCCTCCCGCTTTTGCCTTTCGGATCCCCACTTGATGTTTGCGCTTTTCAGCCTCCTGGTGTATACTAACGTAACGGTTGTGCAACCAGGGGTAGAATCGTTCATATCGGCGAAAAAGCGCAACTTTTGAACAGTGGCAAGACCAGTTGGAAGGGTGCGGAATCTTGGATCACCAACTCCACGCCCGCAAACGCGCTCAGCTCCGTGAACCTTAACAAACAGCCTTGAGGTTGCCATATCACCCAGGCCGAGGTGTTAGCTGCGACGCGCACCATCTGCTTGACGCTGGCCTGGGGGCGGTCGAAGGGTGCCGGGGCATAGGGGCAGGTCTGGTGAAGCCACGCTGCTGCCCAACGGACGAAGTTGGCGGCGAAGGCAGCGAACTCTTCCTGAATCACCAGCCCGGCGGGGGAGCGCACCTTCAGGTGGTGCATCTGGAAGACGTTCTTGCCCTCCTTGATTCCCGCCTCGATGGTCTGGCGTCCGTTGTAGAAGGTGAACCAGCCTCCCAGGTCTGCGATCGCCCGCTCCTCTCCGTAGTGCAGCAGGACGCCGTATCGCTTCTTGTCTCCAGTTTGGAACCGCTCCAGGGCAACGTCCAAGAGATAGGGGCAATTGGTGATGGTCTCACCCTCCCAGGCGATCATTTCGGCGTTCTTTCCCACCCGGATCCAGGGAGTCGTTGGGGGTACCCGTCGGCGCAAAGCCTGGATGATCTTGGTGTTCGTTGCCTTGCTGTAGACATCGTACCCCATCTCAATGAGCAAGGCTACGTTGGGGCCACTACCAAACCCTCCGTCCAGGCGAAAGATGGCACGGATCGGCCAGGGATTGGTGCGGTTGTCGTCGATGAACTGGGCCAGACGTTGCTGGAGTTGCTCCCGCTGGGCTTGCAGGTCAGCCGCCTTGTGCTGGCAACGTGCCAGCCACCGCTGCGCTCGCTCCAGGTCCTTCTGCCGACGGCCCAGTCGTTGCTTCCGTACTGCCAGCTTGCGGCGGGTCTGAGCAAGACGGCTGTGGGGCCGCTCCGGTCGGTTCCGGGCCCGGTACATGACCTCCAATTCGGCCACCTCCTGAGCCCACATCTGACGCTCTTGCTCCACTTGGGCCAAACGGTGTCTGGTCTCCTTCAGTCGGGCTTGGGCACGGGCTTGCTTCACCTCTGCTTCCTGGAGTAAAACCCCTCGCTGAGAGATGCGCTCGGCCAGCAAGTCCGTCCTCCGCCAGGGGCGAGCCCCCGTGCGTGCCTCGGCTGCCTGAACCAGGGCCTCAGCCTGGGAGGAGGAGACGGTGTCGCCAGGATGTTGCTCTACCGACAACCACAGCCGTCCGTAGGTCGGACTGTGCAAGCTGACCAGTGCGGCCTGGTAACCCAGTTGCACCGCATCGCTCATCCAGCCGAAGGCAGCCCCCGGATAGGTGGTGCTGGTGCTGGAGACCGGTCGACCGGTCAAGTCACCATCGTAGACCAGAACTTCTCGGTCCAGCAAGGCCAGCATCACCTCCCGCTCGATGAAAGGACGGCTGACGATTTCCAGAGCCTCCTTCACGGCGATGACGGTCTCTTCGGTGCAGGCCTTCAGGGTGCGACTGACGCCGCTGTAATCGGCCCAGCCCTCCTGTTTCCAGGCTTGGGCGACAACTGCGTCCTGATCCAGAGGATGGGGAGCCCGACTGATGTCCTGCAGATAGGCACAACCGGCGAGAATGGAGACCAGGAACTCGATCAACTTCGTCTGGGGAGTGTATTTGCGCCGCCGTTGTGAGATGGGGACACCCTCCAGGCTTTGCACAAGGCCAATGCGTTGGGCGAAGAACCCCCACGGCACGAGCATGGCGTGGCTGGTGAGGGCAGCCACTGGAGCGCTCTGGGTCTCAGTTGACAATCGACTCATCGTGAACCTCCTGGTTATTAGGATCACAATGAGTCTACCTCAAGACTGTTCGGTTGGAAAAGTTCTGTTTTTATCTCGATTCCGACGGTTTGGTCTCTGGTTGCACAATTGTTACGCTAGTTTGCCTGGCGCTGCTGACCATAGCGGTTGGCTGCGCACCCTCAGCTAGCTCGGTTGAGGCAGCAGAGTCCACAGAGCGTAGCATCACCGTCGTTGGGGAGGGCAAGGCCTTGGTATCCGC
>DAOUEM010000175.1:0-2605 GCA_034430555.1 Anaerolineae bacterium
TGCGTCTGGTAATAGGACGCGCCTAACATAATCCAGCCCTGGCGGTGACCGCTCATCACAATGTGGTGATAGTTGTTCCAGTTGCCGGGGGTGATCAGGCTATTGTCCAGTACCTGTGTCCAGAACGGCGTGGCCGCAAAGATGTTGTCACAACGGAATAGGCCAGAGGTCGTGACGGCAAAATACCGTTTATAGTTAAACGGGTCGGCCGTCATCCAGCGCACATTCCCGGCCAGCCCGGTGCTGATATCGGTATACACCGGCGCGCCGCTGCCCAGACCGGCGGCCTGTACCCCCAACGCGATCTTGGCGCTGTCGTGGTGCCCCACGATGACATAAATCGGCGTGGTGCGCGCTTCCTCGTCGGGCACTTCATAATTCTGGAAATCACCCCAGGTCGGCCAGTCCAGGCCCGGATACCAGGAGCCGTCCACGCCAGCGGGGATCGGTTTGGTCACCCCGTCCACCCCGTTGGTTTCCACCTCAAAAGTAATGTCGACGCTCTTGAGCCAGTCCCAACCGTTGACCTGCTGCCAGCGGCGGGTCACCGATACGGGCAGCATTCGGCGGTCGGTATAACCGGAGCCGCGCGGGTCCAGCGCGTCGACGATGGTCAGTTTGTGCCAGACCATCAGGGCCGGGTCCGCCGTGTCGAAGTTCCGTTTGGCCGGGATACGCAGGGCCGGGGTCGGATTGTTGTGTTTGGCGAACAGGTCCCCGGCGATAGCGTTCACCCGCGCCTGCCCGCCGGTCTGGGCCACCACCAGCCCGTTGTTGACCTGCTTGGTATTACCCACCGCTTGCACATCCCCCGGCGCCCTGGACCAGTAGGGAATAGACGATACCCCGTCATAACTGAACGCGTAGGCGTCCACCATGCCCACGTCCAGCCGGTATCCTTCCGGGTAGGATAGGCCGTCATCGCCCCGGATGTCCTGAGCCGTCCAGGTCATGCGGCTGTCCAGCGCGTTGCGGTCGGCGGCGCTCATCAATAACGGGTCATGGCGGATATACAGCGCCCCTTCCGACAGGCAACCGATGTTCAACTGCTGCGGGCAGATTTCCCCCAACTGGCCCCAGACGCTCTTTTTATTGAAGACCCAGTTGTGATCGCGCAAGGCGGTGTCACCGAGCGGGCGAAAGTCGAATTTTTTGGTAAAGTTGGGGGCATGGTGAGCCAGCACGTACCAGGCCACGCCGTTGGGGTTGGACAATCCGCTGTCGACTTCGGTCCAGTTGGCCGGGGCGGCCACTTCCTGGATGTACTGCGGGGCCATGGGCAGCTGGTCCAATACCATGGCCGGTGATATAAGGTCAAACTCAACCTCCCCATACCCCACGGTGCGGATGCCGGTGGTCTCGTCAATGTAACCGACGAAGGTGTCCACCACCGCGCCGTCGGTCAGGGTGCCGCCGTTATAGGTTGACGTCTCGGTATACAGGAAAGCCGCGCCGGGAAACACAATAGACTCGGCCACGTCCCCGTACATGCGGACCGTCATCTTGCGGCCCTGCCGGTTCTGGGTGTCTCCCTCGACGCGCCAGCCGGACAGGTCTACCGCGCCACTGCCGTCTTCCACCCAGACGTTGGTCTCGGCAATGTGGGTTTCGCCGTTGCTGTCGGTGATCTCACAGCGCACGATGTAAAATCCGGCGGTGGTAAAACGCACGGTAGGATTGACGATGTTCTGCGCCGTCTGCCATGCCCCGCCCGCGCCGTCCAGCGCATAACTGGAATTACGGAACGTCCAGGCCCAGGTCGCCGCCGCCTTGTCCCAGTAATGCGAGTTGGCCGCCGTCAGGGCCAGGTCTACCTGCCCGCCGGACAGCACCAGCCGCCGCCACTTGCCGATATTACAAACCGGGTTAGGGTCGCTGCCCTCGTCCCCGTAAACCACGTTATACTTTTTGTAGAAGGTGCCGCCGCTGATGCGGCTCAGCTGCGCCCACAGCGGCGAATTGGCGAAGATGGTGAAATAATGATTATTGGCGACGGCCACGTGTTCCAGCAGTTTGACACCCGGATCGCCTTCGCCGTGTCCGTGTACGTATATCTGGTTATTGACCCCGTGCAGGCGAATGGTCGAGACCATCACGTCATGACCGCCCGCCGCCGTGCCAATCCAGATCATCAGGCCCAGGTCCAGGTTGGTCAGGTCCACCCCGCCGTTGAAGACGAGGTTATCCACCAGGTAAGTGCCGCGCGGAAAATAGTTGGGGTCGGCGGCAATCTGCCCGGTACCCACCACCACTTTGGGGATGACGTTGAGGTGCGGCGTGACGATGATTTTCTGGCCGCGCAGTTTGATCAGGTCGTTAGCACTAATCGCCACCGTGGCACCTCCATTTGACTATTGGCTTCCCGCCACAGCCACAGCCACAGCGCACTGCCGAAGGGCAGCAGTAGGGCGGCGCAGAACACGCCGACCACGAGACCTGCTTGTATGGCTAACGAGCGCGTCATGCGATCTTCGTCCCCTTGATAAACCTGATCGGCCAATCGATAAAGCCCCCACCGCGCCGCTCCAGACCGCCGCTGATCTCGAAGGTCGGCCACAGCGCCGTCGCCGTGTATTCCTCCCACAGCCCCGTCTGCCGGTTCCAG
>DAOUEM010000176.1:0-16189 GCA_034430555.1 Anaerolineae bacterium
CCGGGAAGGATTTCAGGGTATTCCAGGCTTCGATCACCCGTTGAAGCGCCTCTTCGCTTTCCGGTAGTTCACCGTAATGAACCCGGACATAGGCATCCGTAATCAGGCCGATTTCCCCTCGCACGTTCGGGAACGCGGTTTGCAGCGTGCCCTGGTATTCGTAAGGCGTCTCCGACGGCGCGCGCGGATATCCTTCTTCCCGGGCCAGCCTGGCCATTTGCGCGTAGATGCGGCGGATGGTCAGCACGGCGAACAGGTTGCGTCCCAAACCGAACTGCCCCACCGCGTTGAGGGCATCGTGAAAAGCATCCCAGCCGCGCTGGAACAACTGGCGCAGCCCTCCCAGGGCGTCGCCCTCCAGATCTTCGCGCACTTCGTCTGCCGGCAGTACAGCGCGCTGGCGGCGCCGCAAGGTAAGCACGATCACGGCCACCACCATAAGCACGATAAACACGCCAATGCAGGTTTGCAGCCCGCCGAACCGGTCAAAGAACTGCTGAATCTGCTGCATGAGGTTGGCCAGTTCGCCAACCTGCTGCGGCTCCCCCTGCTGGATGGCCGTGGAAGGTGTCTGGATGATGTTGTCCATAATCGGCATGTCGGCGAAGGCGGCTAGAATGGCTTCGGCAATGGCTTGAATCACCAGAAACAGCGGGGTCAGGATGAGCGTGAAAAAAAAGACCACGGCCACCAGGATCGGCTGGATCACCTGGGCGAACACAGCGGGGTCTACCCCGGCCAGGAGCGCCGCGATGACAAAGCCCACCAGCGTGGTGCCAGCCGCGGCCGCTGTCATAGCCAGCCCCCAGCTTGCCCCAAAGGTGGTGCTGTGTCCATAAGCCTCCCGGAGCACAGTTACCCGAGCCAGACTAACGGCCAGCAATCCGCAGAAAAAGAACGGTGGCAGTGACGCCAGGACCACCGGTTGGGCGGCAGGAAAGACGGCAGCGGCAAAGTAAAACAGAATACCCAGGCGCATCCCAAAAGCCACACGCGTTGGCGTCGGGTTGACCATTGCCAACCTCAACCCGCGCCACCACACCATACTCAGCAGGATCAGGACCGGCAGCAGCGGCGGCAGCGAAACCTGCTGGACAGGCGCCACGTTATCGCCTATGGACTGTACAACAGGTGGGGCTGTATCCGGCGGAAAAAGGATGCCGATCGACCCCAAGATCGTTAACCCCAGCACCAGGATGAATACCAGCTGCCGCAAGTTTTCGTACATGCCCCAGGCATCCAGCAGGCGGACGATCCACAGCGCCGCCAGGATGTTGACAATCACATAGGCCAGCAGT
Organism: Anaerolineae bacterium; assembly: GCA_034430555.1. Lineage (GTDB taxonomy): Bacteria > Chloroflexota > Anaerolineae > Aggregatilineales > Ch27 > DAOTXK01. Next base: position 1,299 of record DAOUEM010000176.1, read on the forward strand.
GCGTAAGCAGGCATTTGACGCGCGCCGACCAGCACGACGGCAAACCAGGGCGCGATCCACAGCGCTTCCATGAGCGCCCCCAGGACGTGAGTCAGCTCCTGGCGGAACCGCAGCCGCGTATAAGGCAGCGCCGGGTCATGCAATCGCAAGACGAGACTCACCGCTGCCTTCCCTTCTGCCGGGCGCGCTCCTGCAGAAAGCGCTGGCGCGGCGTCAGCGCTTCGTCGGACTCGAGATCAAACGCTGGCGGCTCACCGGCAATCGGCAAATGGTACGTCAGCACGCCGGGGATGTACTCAGCCTCGTCCTTGCCCAGGTTGAGCAGCACCAGCCGGCGACCGCTGTCCCGCAAGCGCACAACCATGCCCTGCAAAGCTTCGTTGACAAACGGCGTAATCAGGACCAGCGTGGCCCCCCAGGGCAACCGGGGGCTTTCCTCCATCATAAAGTCGCTGAAGTCGGCGGTGACGATATAACTCACGCCCGCCAGGGTTTCCAGGATCCGCGTCAGTTGGTCCCTGCTGCGACTGGGTAAAACGCGGAAGGGCTGATCGGCATGGGCCAGGGTGCCGTTGGCGACAACGCCCACGGCATAATTCTGCTGCACGCCCCAATAGGCAAAAGAAGCCGCCGTGCTGACCAGGTATTCGAGCATCTCCGGCCAGAAGCCCTGCCAGTACCGCTCGAAGGTCGCGACATTCAGGCAGAACACGACGTTCATGCTGCGCGTCGGCTCGTAAACCTTGGTCTGCATCGCCCCGGCCCTGGCCGTGGCCTTCCAATGGATGTGCCGCATACCGTCTTCCGGGCGATAATCCCGCACGCCCATGATGCGGTTGGGGTCCTCAAACAGGCGCTGCCGGGTGCTGCGCTCGCCCAGGGGATCCTTCATCGGCAGGCCCAATTCCTCCAGCGGTTTGATCGCCGGGTAGACGATCAGGTACTCCGAATGAGCCAGGGTACGACCGCGCTCAAACAGGTTAAACGGGTCACCGGACAGGGCATAGGCCGGCCCGACCTGGTAAATGCCGCGCTGGCGGGCGAGCAGCGGCACCCGCCGCCGGATGCGCTGGTACCAACGCAGGGTGTAGTTGTTCGTCAGAAAGCCCAAATCCTGGCCGGGTGCTTCATTGAGTCGCATCTCGTCTGCTGGACCGACCGCCCGCGGCCATTCATCTTCGATGCGAATCCAGCCCAGCGGCAGCAACTTGTGATTTTCGACGATCACCTCCGCGTCGACCGTTTCACCGGGGAAGGCGCGTTTGTGCTCGAAACGGCGCAGATAACGCACGCTTTCCAGGGCGCTGCGACTCCACAGCCAGGCAACCGACACGACCACCAGCATAAAACCGGTCATCGTCACCAGGGTGGTATTACGCAGCAGCACGCCGATGACAAAGAGCAGCATCGCCATGCCCACCCAGCGATGGTCAAGCAGGCTACGTACGGTATCGCCGCGCGTGGTGCGCCGTCCGCTGGCCAGTATTTCGCGTTCGGCTTCTTCAAAATCAAACAGCGCCACGGTTACGCTTCCACTGGAACGGGTACGGTATTGACGATATCACCGACAATCTCTTCCGGCTTACGACCGCGCAAGCGCACCTGAGGGCTGAGCATGATGCGGTGCGTGATCACATATGGCGCTAAGAACTTCACGTCATCCGGCAGCACATAATCCCGCCCCTTAATGGCCGCCCAGGCCTGGCTGGTCCGGTACAGTGCCATCGTGGCGCGGGGACTGGCCCCCAGGTCAACCTCGTGATGCTCGCGCGTGGTGCGGATCACCTCGACGATGTACTGCTGCACGCTCTGTTCCACCCGGATTTCGCGCACGGCGCTGGTCAACTGCTGGATGGCCTCCGCATTGGTGACCGCCGTCAGCCCCTCCATCGGGTCTTCCCGACGGAAGCGGGTCAATATGGCGTTCTCTTCGGCTTCGGTCGGATAACCGATATCGATACGCAGCAGAAAGCGGTCGATCTGCGCCTCCGGCAGTGGGAAAGTGCCCTCCAACTCCACCGGATTCTGAGTCGCCATCACGAGGAAAGGCCGGGGCAGCAGCCGGGTTTCCAGATCAACGGTGATCTGTCGCTCCTGCATGGCTTCCAGCAGCGCGCTTTGCGTGCGCGGCGTGGCCCGGTTAATCTCGTCGGCCAGCACCACCTGGCTGAGAATAGGACCTGGCCGATACTCGAACGCCTGGGTTTTCTGGTTGAAAAAATTGATGCCGGTCACATCACTGGGCAGCAGGTCCGGCGTGAACTGGATGCGCCGGAACTTGCACCCCAGGGACACGGCCAGGGCCTTGGCCAGGGTGGTTTTGCCAGTACCCGGCACATCTTCCAACAACACATGTCCCTCGCTCAAGACAGCAGTCAGAACGAGGTTGATAATATCTTCTTTACCGACGATAACGCGCTGCACGTTCTCACGAACGCGCTGTGCGGTCTCTGCAATCATATAGATTCCTTTTGGTAACGGGCCAGATCAGCGGCATTTATAGGCCTGAGGCTGTCAAGTATAACCGGCCTGCCGGGCCATGCCCACCCGTTATCAAGTCGCCAACCGGAAGCCCAAGTATTAACCACCGATACACCGCCCCCGTGCAAGCACGAAGACATTTAGTCGCTGTTTGAGGATACTCGCCACTTGGCAAATCTCGCCAAGTATGCGAACATAAACGCTAACCATCATTTACAAGGTTCTGGTCAACCTTTTATCTGCTGACACACGTTTGTGGTTGCCTCAGCCTGCATAATACCATGATAATAAATCATACTGGTATGGAGGAATCATGGTTGATTTATCCGCACAAATTGATTACCGGGCGCTGATCGACAGCCTGGGCCAGGGCGTTCTCGTCTTTGATGCCGAAGGCACCCTGGTGCTGGATAACCTGGCGGCCCGCGGCATCCTGGGTGCTAACCTGATGCTGATACGCTCCGAAGGCTGGGCCGCCATGGCCCTGCTGCTGGACGGCCCGCGCGAGGAAGGCCCCAGCGCTGATGAGCTGCGCGAGCAAGCCCGCCAGTCACCGTCGCCGGTGCGCTTTCACACCTATTTTGCCGGCGCCTATACCCCCTGCTGGCTGACAACCGTGTACGGCGCCGGGGGGACGGTCTTCACCATGCTGACGATTGACCGCCCAGACTGGGCTGCGCTCACCGAGCTGATGACCACCTTTCGCAGTGAAGCGCGCATGTCAATTTCAGCCACGCGCGGGCATGCCGAACTGGTCAAACAACTGCTCCACAAAAATGAAGATAATCCGGAAGTACAGGCGCTGGCGCAGCGCGTCCTCGGCTTCACAGCGATTATCGCCACACACATGCTTCGCCTGCAAAACCTGATGAGCCTGCTGCAACGGTTGGAAACCATCCGTATCGGCGCGCTGGCGAAACAGGTCCGCGAGGCGCGCCAGCAGATATGGCTGGAGGACTTCTTGGAGGACTTTTTGGAGGAAATGGCGGACGAGGCCATTGCCGATCCTGACATGGGCGGCGGTGACTTTCGCGACCGGCTGCTGGTGGATGTGCCAGATGATCTGCAAATCTACGCTTCGCGACAGCATTTCTCCAATGCGCTGCGTGATATCCTGCGTAATGCCGCGTGTTACAGCCCACCCGATACACCGATTGAGCTGAGCGCGCAGGCCGACCCCGCCAGTTACAGTGTACAGATCGACGTGATAGACCAGGGTTACGGCATCCGGGAGAAGGAACAGGACCGGGTCTTTCAGGCATTCCAGCGCGCGCGCCAGCCGCAGATCATCGGCGTTGACGGCTATGGGTTGAGCCTGTACCTGGCCAAAGCCGAGATCGAGGCAATGGGCGGCCGGGTGTGGTTCGAGAGTGAAGAAGGCATCGGCAGCACCTTCTCCTTCAAGCTGCCGGCTTCCTCCCCGGCGGATACTTCGCAATAAAACACAAGCCCCGCCACGCGCGGGGCCTGAGTTTTCCATCGCAGGGGCAGGTCTTACAGCCCCGCTTCCGTACGCAGCAGATCGGCCTTGTCCGTACGCTCCCAGGTGACATCCAGGTCATCCCGGCCAAAGTGTCCATACGCCGCCACCTGCCGGAAGACCGGCTTGCGCAGGTCCAGGTCGCGGATGATCGCAGCCGGACGCATGTCGAAGTGCTTCCGGATCAGCGCTTCGATCGTCTCATCACTGACCTTGCCGGTGCCAAATGTCTCCACGGCGAGGCTGGTGGGATGGGCGACACCAATGGCATAACTCAACTGCAGCTCAAACCGATCGGCCAGGCCGGCAGCCACCACATTTTTAGCCACGTACCGGGCCATGTACGCCGCGGAACGGTCTACCTTAGTCGCATCTTTGCCGCTGAAAGCACCACCGCCGTGGCGAGCCACACCGCCATAGGTATCGACAATGATCTTACGACCGGTCAGGCCGGCGTCGCCGAGCGGACCGCCGGTCACGAAACGACCGGTAGGATTCACGTAAATGCGCGTGTTGTCGTCCAGGTATTCTGCCGGGACAACCGCGTTGATCACATGCTCGATGATATCCGACCGGATTTGCTCCTGGCTGACATCAGGCGCATGTTGGGTGCTGATCACCACGGCATCGACCCGCTTCGGCACGCCAAACTCATACTCGACCGTGACCTGGCTCTTGCCATCCGGACGCAAGTAAGCCAGCAAGTCATTTTTGCGGACCTCCGCCAGGCGGCGGGTCAGTTTGTGGGCCAGGCTCATGGTCAGCGGCATCAGTTCGGGGGTCTCGTTGCAGGCATAACCGATCATCATGCCCTGATCGCCCGCGCCGATGGCTTCGATCGCTTCATCGGTCATCGCGCCGGTTTTGGCTTCCAGCGCCTTGTCCACGCCCATGGCAATATCGCTGCTCTGTTCCTTGATCGAAACGATCACGCCGCAGGTGTCGGCGTCAAACCCGTACTTAGCACGGGTATACCCGATATCCCGCACCACATCGCGGGCAATCATCGCAATGTCAACATAGGTGTTGGTCGTGATCTCGCCCATTACCACGACCAGGCCTGTCGTCACGGCTGTCTCGCAGGCCACGCGGGCCATCGGATCGTCTATAACGATGGCGTCCAGCACCGCGTCCGAGATCTGGTCACACATTTTGTCCGGATGACCTTCGGTCACGCTCTCCGAAGTAAAGAAGAACTTGGGCGACGATATAAAAGTAGGTTTGCTGCTCACAGGCTCTCTCCTTGAATACAGATACAGTCCAGGATTCGAGGCAAAAAAAATACCTCTGTGGTGGGCAAGAGGTTTACAGTCAAGGCAGGTATCCGTCATCTGCCAGGAGGTGTACTTCCCCCTGCCGGAATTGGCACCTTCCTAACCCAATGTGGGGTCAGAGGTTGCCGCGGTTTCGTCGGGCCGGTCCCTCCACCGCTCTGGATGAATTATGGGATTGTCACGCTCCGGTCGCCTAGCCTGACCAATGCGCGAGCGCGATGGTACCATGCAGCACATTGCGTGTCAAGATTAAGAATTGGTAATGCATACTATATCCAATCGTCACCATGACCGTCATGCTACCCTGATTGTCACCAACCCGCGCCAGGTAAAACCCCCAAACATCAGGGGGATCCCGTTAGACGAGGCCTGCGCCTTGGGGTATCATCGCTGTTATATTTGACCATTCTTATCGCAGTCTGCGAAGGAACACCCTATGCGCCTCCTGGCCGTGGATATCGGCACCGGCACCCAGGACATCCTGCTCTACGACACCGACCTGCATCCGGAAAACTGCTTCAAGCTGGTGATGCCCTCGCCCACCATGATGATCGCGCGCGATGTCAAGGCAGCTACCCGGCGCGGCGATTCACTCCTGCTCACCGGAGTGACGATGGGCGGCGGGCCATCCCATTGGGCGGTGCGCGATCACGCCGCGGCCGGTCTGGCGGTATACGCCACGCCGCAGGCCGCTCGCACCTTCGATGACAACCTCGGCCTGGTCCGCGAATCGGGCATCACCATCGTAAGTGAAGAAGAAGCCGCACAATTAGCCCACAGCCGGGCGGATTTGCTCTCGCTGCGCCTGCGGGACTTCGACTATGCCATGATCGCCCGCGCGTTTGGGGCTTTCGGCCATGATCTGAGCCTGGATGGCGTGGCCGTGGCCGTCTTCGATCACGGGGCAGCGCCACCCGAGGTCTCCGACCGACAGTTTCGCTTCGACTACCTGGACGAACACATCCGGGCGCAGAACCGGCTTTCGGCTTTCGCCTTTCGTTCCGATCAGGTGCCGGCTATCATGACACGGCTGCAAGCCGTGGTAACCAGCGCCGCAGCGACCGGCCTGCCTGACGATCAGCCTTTGATGGTGATGGATACCGCCCCGGCTGCGGTCTTAGGCGCCTCGCTGGACCCACAGGTGGGCCGGCGTGAAAGAGTCGTGGTCGCCAACGTCGGCAACTTTCATACGCTGGCCTTCCGCTTAGGACCGGGCGGCATCGAAGGGGTGTTTGAGCATCACACCGGCCTGCTGGATACGCCCAAGCTTGATGGTCTGATCACGGCGCTGGCGGATTCCACGCTGCTCCATGCCGATGTCTTTGGCGATCACGGGCATGGAGCGCTGGTCTACGAACAGAAGCCGCTGGTGCTGGACTTCCTGGGCGTGACCGGGCCGCGCCGGACAATGATGCGCACCTCGTCCCACCCGGTGTATTTCGCCGTGCCATACGGGGATATGATGATCGCGGGATGCTTCGGGCTGGTTCGTGCCTGGGCGGACCTATATCCCGCCCATCGTGAAGTGCTGCTGGAAAGCCTGGACGGGGCCGAACGCGGCGCTCCCTGGGAGCTGTTGTAGCGCCTGCTGCAACCGGCAGCGAACCCACAGCATCAAAGATGACAGGCTGTGGTCCCACCACTTCCAGCGGCCTTTTCGGACGAAACTACTATCTTAAGCCAGGCGCAGGTTGCATTTCCCTCTAATGCGGGTACACTACTGGTAGAACACTGAGGAGACAACTCGAACCATGGACGAACGTGATAACACCCAGAATCCAGAATGGCTTGAGGAGTTCCAGGTTTTAGCAGACGAGCAGCTCGGTGAAGGCTCCGCATGCGACCAGGTCCACCCGATCGTTGAGCAGTGGCTGGAAGAATTACTGGAAGGCGACCCACCCGATTCCCGGGATGCCGTCTGGCAGGCCATGGCCTGCTTGACTTCCGAGGTCATCTTCAAAGTAACCCCGGACAATATTCTGGACGTGCTGCAGGAGCACTTCGAAGAGGATGAAGTGTCAACCTGGCTGGAGAGCGTGGTCCTGATCGGACGGGCCTTCCAGATGGCATTGGACAGCGGCCGGCTGGACGACCTCTAATCCGGCAGTCTCATCGGCTAAGATATCTTACAAACCGACCTGCCAGGGCCAGCAGGACCGGTTTTTTTCACCCTTTTTCAGGACCAACTGACACGGTTATTCGCTGTACCGATACTCGCCCAGCAGCAACTGCTGCAAGCGGAAGAGGTCTGTGCGCGAGGTCAAATCCAGGCTGAGCGGTGTGACCGAAACCACGGCGTCGTGCATAACGGCGTATACATCCGAGTTTGGTTCCGCGCGAGATGGATCGGCGCCGAATTCATAACCGAGCTTGCCGACATCGCTCAAGCCGATGCGTTCCGGGCGGGTGGGCCAGTAGACGCGACGCCGAGACAACCGGGTCACGCGCCAGGCAGTCTCCGGCGTGGCGCCGTTGGGCACATCGACCTTCAACACGTCCACGTCATCCGGCAGCCGCCGGCTGGACAACATTTGCTCGGCAAAAAAGCGGGTGAAATGAGCCGCCGCAGAGAAATCGACATCGGCGGCGTAGGTCAGGTGAAGGTCCTTGGGGGTTTGCTGGCTCATGGCCAGCGACGGGATACCGAGGCTGGCGCCCTCCAGGGCTGCGCCAATCGTGCCGGAAATGGTCACCCCATTACCGGCGTTTTCGCCGTAGTTGATGCCGGAGACAATCAAGCTGGGCAGGCGCGGGGCCAGTTCCAGCACGCCGTGCTGCACAGCCTGCGCCGGAGTGCCATCCACCGCATAGACCACGATGTCAGCGCCGTTCACCGCCCGCGTCTGCTGGTAGATGCGGCCTTCGCTGGTCACCGGCAAGCTGCGGCCCGCGCCGGATTGCTGCTCACGCGGGGCAACAACCAGCAGGTCGCCGATGGCATCAAGCGCCTCGACGGCCGCCCATAGTCCGGGCGATTCGATTCCATCATCATTCGTAAACAAAATCAGGGGGGTTTCTTCGCTCAATCTATCCTCTCAATTCGCGAGTGATAACCTACAAACTCAGGTCCAATTCTACATGATAACCGCCCCAGGTTAAACCGCCTTGATCATCCAGTGAAAAGGCGGTTAAATTGGGGCGGACTGGTGAGTGCCGCGGGTAAATGGGGCGCGTTGTGCGGCCAGCCGGATAACGATGGGCGAATCCTAGCTGGCAAACTGGCTATCCAGAAAAACGCGTATCAGGATAACGAAGATCACCCCGCCGATCATGGCCACGGCGATGCTGCCAAAGATGTTGACCGGGCCCAGACCCAGCAGGCTGAAGGCGATATTACCAACCACCGAACCGATCAGGCCCAGCACAATATCGCCGATGGGGCCATACCCTTTGCCGCGCACCAGACGGCCGGCCAGGGTGCCGGCAATACCACCGACGACCACCCAGACGATACAATTAATGGCAGCGTCCATTGTTTTCACTCCTCATCCTGGCATGATGTTCTTTCACCAATATATACGGGTGACCGGGTAGAAAGTTCCGCCAATCCGGGATGATCCGCGGGTTTCTTACCCGCAGGAACGACCGCCGAGCAGGTAATGGCTATGGTGCGGGCCACTGCCAGCCGGTACAATACCGGCACTGCGTCACTGTATAGGGCTGACAAATCAGGTGGCTATGAAACGCTGGCGGACTATTACTCTGGGTGTGGGAATTAGCGGGGTATTTTTGTGGATCGCTCTGCGTGGCCTGGATTGGAATGAGGTGGGCGCCGTGCTGCAGACGACCCGGTGGGGATACGTCCTGCTGGCCATGCTCATCTGGACCGCGGGACTGGCGACGCGCGCGGTCCGCTGGCGCATATTGATGGGCGAGCACGTATCGCTGGTGTCCACCTTTCACATTCTCAACATCGGCTTTGCCATCAACAACACGCTTCCCCTGCGGATCGGCGAACTGGCGCGCGCTTACTTGATTGGCCGCAGCGAGTCGGAGGTCTCCGGCTGGGCAGCGCTCACCTCTATCGTTACCGAGCGTATCCTGGATATGCTGACGGTGGTCCTGCTGCTGGTCGCGGTGATTCCCACCCTGGCGATCGACTCAGCCGCCACGACCAGCGGCCTGTTATTGGGCGTCGCCGCGCTGGCCGGTTTTGTCGTACTGCTGGTCTTCGCCCATCGCCGCGAGTGGGCCTCAACCATCCTGGCATTTATGATCCGCCTGCTGCCCTTCCTGACCCGCCTGAACCTGGAAAGCCTGGCCAACCGTTTGCTAGACGGCCTGCAACCTCTGACGACACGCCGGGGACTGCTGGGCGCCATCCTGTGGACCGGTATTTCCTGGTTCGTTTCGGTGGTGGGCACCTGGGTGATGGCTCTGGCCTTCCCCACCCTGCCCCAGACTGCCGTTATGCGCGCCGCACTGACTCTCTCGGTGGTGGCCGCGTCGTTTAGCATCATCATCCCCTTTACGCTGGCCAGCGTAGGTCCCTTCGAAGCGGCGACGCGGTTCGCCCTGCTGACGGCCGCCGTACCACAGGAAGTGTCCGTCACCTACGCATTGGTATGGCACAGCGCCGTCGTATTGGTCTACGCGCTGTGGGGCGCGATTGGCATGGTCGCCCTGGGGTTGTCCTTCGGCCAGATCCAGGCGGGAGCGGCTACCTTCGGCAAAAAACCCTCCACCGAACCGGCAGACGCACCGCCCTAAACCGAAAGACCTTCGTGCATGGCCGACTGTTTGGCCCGGCCCAGGCGCAGCAGCACGCCTTCCGCCAGGCTCCACAACGCCACGACGCCAAACGCATAGGCGTAGACAAATAAAAACGGCGCAATCGGCGGGGCCGCCTGGAGCGCATAGACGCCACCCGCCGCCGCATAAACGGCCAGCAGCGCCTCTCCGACCACCGTCCAGCCACTGCGGAGGGCATAGCGGCTTTGCTGCCAGGACTCGCCACGAAACTTGGGCGTGCGGCGGAACACATTGGGCCTCCCCCCTAGCGCGCCCAGGATCGCCAGCGTATTGACCAGGGCCAGCCCGGTCCCCACCGCCAGCAGGACAGGGAAGGCCAGCAAGCGCCGAGACCAGTCCTCGTACAGGTGGCGCTGGCTGAACAGGTATAGCAGCGGCGGGCCAATGCCGGCCAGGCCAAGCGGCGCCAGCGGCAGCTGTTCCAATGCTCCGGCCTGGAGCAGCGGCAGTGACAACAACAGCAGCAGCAACATCAGCGGATGTACCACGTACTGGCACAGGTGAAGCGTGCCCATCACCTTTTGGAGGACTGCCACGTGGCGACTGCGCCACAACTTGCCAGCCAGGCGCAGCAGGTTCTGCGTGCTGCCCTTGGCCCATCGCGCCTGCTGCTGTTTGTAGGCAGCGAGCTGGGGTGGAATTTCAGCCGGCACGACCACCTCCGGCAGGTAGAGAAAACGCCAGCCGCGTAGCTGCGCGCGATAGCTCAAATCAAGGTCTTCACACAAGGTCTCGGCGGACCAGCCGCCGGCATCCCTGATACACGACGAACGCCACACGCCCGCCGATCCGCTGAAGTTCAGCAGCAGTCCTCCCCGGCTGCGGGCCGTTTGCTCGACGACGAAGTGGCCATCAAGGCTCAGCGCCTGCCCACGCGTGAGCAGGTTCTCACTGGCATTGACGTGCGCCCAACGGGTCTGCACCATACCCAGGCGGGAGTCCTCACAGAAATGCGGGACGACGCGGCGCAAAAAATCGGGAGGGGGAATGAAGTCGGCGTCAAAGATGGCGATCAGGTCACCGGGCGTTTGCGCCAATCCATAGGCCAGCGCCCCGGCCTTGAATCCGGCCCGGTCGGCGCGCCTGAGATGGGTGATGGACAGCCCGGCTCGCTGTTGACGCGCCACACGGCGTGCGATCAGATCGGAGGTATCATCGCTGGAGTCATCCAGGACCTGGACGTGCAGCCGGTCGCGCGGATAATCCAGCAGCGAGACGGTATCGATCAGGCGGCTGATCACCGTCCGTTCGTTGTACACCGGGATTTGTATCGTCACCGATGGCAGCTGTGCCTCAGCCACCTCAGGCAACTCGGGGTTATCGCGACGGTGCCGCAGCCAGATCAAAAGCAGCACCAGTCCGCCCATTGCATATACGGCCAGCGCCACCGCACTAAAAATATATACCAGCGTCAATATATCAATCAAGATTATCATAGCCCGCCGATGGTAACGTGAGGATGGACGGTTGCGCAACCCCCCTTTTCCGTTCAATCCAATTACACGTAAGCGATCTCCGACCGGCCGGGCTATACTAAACCGAATGTCGGCCAATCGCTGCCGGCCCGTGACCGCCCGGACGCACCGGAAAGCCAATATCCATGATCCGTCCCATCTACCTGATCTTCGAGTTCCTGTCCTACGGGCTGCTGGCCGGATGCCTGTGGCACGCCGCCCGGCAGGGTCGCCACCGGATACTGGAATTAGTAGCGGCACTGGGATACGGCGTATTCCTGGAATGGATGACCCTGCGCCAACTCGACGCCTACCACTACGGACGCTTCCTGATCATGATCGACGGCGCGCCGCTGACTATCGGGGTGGGCTGGGCCGTGATCATCTACAGCGCCATGGAACTCTCCGACCGCCTGGCGCTGCCGGAAGCTGCCCGTCCCTGGTTGGACGGCCTGCTGGCCCTCAACATCGACCTGAGCATGGATGCCATCGCCATCCGCCTGGGCATGTGGCACTGGGGCATCGTCGGCCTGGACGAGCAGTGGTTCGGCGTGCCGTGGGTGAACTTCTGGGCATGGTTCATCGTGGTCACGTCGTTTTCGGCGTTTTTGCGCGGCTTGCGTCCGTGGCGCAGCAGCAAACTCGGCGGCTGGCTGTACGTGCCGGCGTCGCTGCTGTTATCCGTGTTGGTGCTGTCCGTCACCAACTGGGTCTACCGATCGATCCTGGCGCCGAACGATATCGCCCTGCTGGGTATCTTGCTGCTGGTTGGCAGCGGCTTGTACATCGTCTGGAGCGTACGCCCGCGCGTGCTGCATCCCGGCCCGCCAGACCCGGTCGTGGTCGCCGTGCCCCTGGCCTTTCACCTGTTGTACATCGGGGCAGGCATTCACTATGGATTCTACGCCCAGACTCCCGCCCTGGCCGTTATCGGCGTGGTGATGCTAGGCGCCGGCATTGCCGTACACCTCTGGCCGTGGTGGGCTGCCCGCCGCCTATCCCCTCCAGCGGAGTACACCTGATTGTCACCATTAGCCGCTTCTGGCAGGGACCCATTTGCCCAAACGCTGCGCTGCTGCCTGGAGCGTTTCTTCCTTTTTGCAGAAGGTAAAGCGCACCAATGAGCGTCCGATGTGCTGACTAGCCGGGCTGAAGAAGGCCGTCGCCGGGATGCAGGCCACGCCAACCTCAGTGGTCAGGTGGCGGGCAAAGGCCATTGCCGTGCCATCGAAGACATCGCTGAAATCTGCCAGCAGGTAAAACGCGCCCAGCAGCGGCGGCATGGCCAGGTTCAGACCGGTCCTACGCAGCATATCGACCGTAAAATCGCGGCGTGGGTGATAGAAGGCGCGCAAATCATCAAAGTAACTGGCGGACATCGTAAAGGCTACGGCTACGGCTTCCTGCAGCGGGTGTGTCACGGCAAACATACTGTACTCGTGCATGCGTTTGGCGCCTTCCAGCAAAGCCGCCGGCGCGATACACCAGCCGATCTTAAAGCCGGTGATGCCGAACGTCTTGCCCGCGCTGCTGACGGTCACCGTGCGCTCGGCCATGCCGGGCAGCGTTGCCAACCGAATGTGCCGTGCCTCATCGTAGACCAGATGCTCATACACTTCGTCGGAAATAGCAACCACGTCCCACTGCTGGCAAAGACCGGCAATGAACTCAAGTTCCTCGCGGCTATAAACCTTGCCGGTCGGGTTGTGCGGTGTGTTGACGATGATAGCCCTGGTGCGATTGTTGAAAGCGGCTGTCAATTCATCCGGATCAAAGGCCCAGTCCGGCGGGCGCAGCGATACGTAACGCGGCACCGCCCCGGTCATTTCGATGTTCGGCACGTAAGTGTCAAAATACGGCTCGAAGACGATGACTTCTTCCCCCGGATTAACCAGGCCCATCACGACGTAATAGATTCCCAGAGACGCCCCAGCCACGACCAGTACATCACGTGCCGGATCGACGTTCTGGCCGTAGTGCTGCCGGGCATGGGCGGCGATCGCTTCGCGCAGCAGCGGCGTGCCGAGGGAAGGTGCATACTGGGAAGTCGTGCCGGATTGCAGCGCGGCGACAGCGGCGGCGATCACTTCCGGGGGGCCATCAAAATCCGGCGCTCCCTGGCTGAGGTTGACGGCATTGTGCTGCCGGGCCAGCGCATTGATCTCGACAAACACGCTGGCGCCAATGTTACTGAGGCGATTAGCCACGGGATTCATGGGATAATTTCCTGACAGAGCCAGACCACAAACGCCGCACGGGCCAGATCCGACCCGCAGCAACCGTTTGCCGGACCAAACCACCTGACCGGGTCGCACCAGGGCAGTCTGGATTCAGCCACCGGTTCGCAGCCGCTAGTCCAACTCAAAATCATCGATGAACGAGTCGATCTCATCGTCAAGATCGGCATTTTCTTCGGAGAACCGGCGTTTATAGCGGCGCTTTGCCGGGTCCGGGCCGGACGGCTGGGTATCGTCCAGATCGACGGAAGGCATCGGCGGTGACGTGCGCCCCTCGTCCGGGTCGGCGCCGATGTTGGCGTTAAATTGCCGGTCGTATTGCTGCCTGATTTCCTCGACGCTGCGGGCGCCGCCTCTCTTGCGCTTGCGACCACCATAGCCGGCCGTGTCCTCGCCAAACAGCCCGCCGTCCTGACCTAAATCTTCATCCTGGCGACCCAACGCCACGCCCAGGCCGCCGAACACATCACCCAAAATGCCAGAGCGCGCCACGACAAACAACACGCCACCGATCAGCAGCGCGCCGGCACACAACACCGCGCAGATGATCGTGATGGCAGCGGTTCCAAGCTGCGGGGCATCCATGCCTGTCCCTCCTTCACGGCCAGACAGGCCAATCGTCGGGTTGACGGTCAGTCGCCTACCGGGATCGCATTTAACAGATCGGCATTCACCACGTTGCGGAAATCGCCGGCTAACAACGCGTCGCGAATTTGTTCCGCTGCCTGCACGGCGACCGTCACCTGGGCTTCGCGGGTACTGGCGCCCAGATGCGGCGTATGCACCACGCCGTCCAGGCCGATCAGCGGATCATCGTCAGGCGGCGGCTCGGTCGAATAAACGTCAATCCCTGCCCCTGCGACTTTACCCGATTTGATCGCCTCGGCCAGCGCTTCCGCATCGACCAGCGTCCCGCGCGCGGTATTGATGATCCGCACACCATCCTTCATCCTGGCGATCGATTCGGCGTTAACCATATGATAGGTGTCATCGTTGGCGGGCGCGTGTAAGGAAATATAATCACTGCGCGCCAGAAGCTCATCCAGGGATACTGAAGGCACCCGGTAATGCTCAAACACTTCCTCGGATTGGCAGGGATCGTAGGTAATGGTTTCCATCTCGAAGGCCTGCGCGCGCCGGGCGACGGCCTGTCCGATCCGCCCCAGGCCGATGATCCCCAGCGTCTTGCCATACAGCTCGGTACCCATATAGA
>DAOUEM010000177.1:0-47857 GCA_034430555.1 Anaerolineae bacterium
GATACCCAGGGCATCATCGATGCCCAGACCGTGCAATTTGATGCAGACCCGGCGATGGCTGAACTGGCTGAACTGCTGCCCTACCAGATGAACCCGGTGGCGGTGGGCCTCACCGTGCTGGATGGGCACGTGCTGACCATCGATATTGCCACCCTGGTGGATATGGAAGCCGTGCAAGCCGGCGGTGTGATGCTGCCCGTCGCGCAGCCCATCGACCCGGCCTTCACCGAACTGCTGCCTGCTGATGCCCAGTACGTGGTCCTCGGCACGGGTATCTGGAGCGCTTACCAGAGCCTGCTGGCCAATCTCCAGATGGCCATGGAAGCCCAGGGCGAAGACCCCGAGGAAATGTATGGCCAGTTGGAAATGGCCGGCGCCGTCATTGAACAAATGGTCGGCCTGGACTACGAGGACGACATCCTGGCCTGGATGACGGGCGACTTTGCGCTGTACTTCAGCGCCGACCTGGCCTTCGTGGATTCCATCTTCGAAGACCCTGGTGCCCTCGCCGCAGTGGAAGATTTCCCGCTTGAGTTCGGCTTCCTGGTGGCCGCCACCGATGGGGTTGCCGCGCAGAACGTGATCGCCCAGCTGTCGGATACCCTGCCGGCGCTACTTGAGCAGAACCCCAGCGCCGACGTGGCCATCAGCCAGGAGACCATCGCCGGCAGCAGCGTGCTGGTCTTCACCCTGCCTGTGGAAGACGCTACCATGGGCCTGGATACCGTCGATTTCCTGCTCGGGGCCAACGACGAGGTGTTTGTCCTGGGGACGCGCGGCGCGGTCACGGCGGCCCTCGATCCGCAGGTGGATAACCTGCGTAATTCGCCCGGCGTCGAGGCGGCGACTCCGTACCTGCTGGATCAGCCAAACTCGGTGTGGTACGTCTCCACCGATGGCGTGGGCCTGCTCGGCGAATTCGTGATGCTGACGCTGCTGGGACCCTCGATTGGCAATATTTTCGATAACATCGTTACGGAACTGGAAGCAGGAACCCCGCCGCCCACGATGACCCCGGAAGAACGGGAACAGCAGGACCTGGAAGCCCTCCAGGAGATGCAGATGATGCGCGGGCAGGTGCAGCAGTTCTTCAGCCTGATCGAAAACTTGACGATCAGCACGTCGGTGCACGCCGACGGTGTGAGCCTGGCCCGTCTGACCCTGAGCCTGGCAGCCGAATAGCCCCCACCGTTTCCCTGAACAACAGCAGCGGGGCGGCGACCACTTCCGGTCACCGCCCCGTTTTCGTTCGTTATTTGAACCAGCCGTTCGCTGCTAGCCGGCCCCGCGCTTGCCGGGCTTCGATGCCCCGGCCCGCACGATGTCCAGCCGCCACCAGCCAAACACCATGCCGATGATGGTCAGCACCGCCAACTGCGGCACGAACAGCCCGATGAACAGCGCGCCGATCATGGGGACCTCGGTGATACGCTTGCGCCGCCGGATCACAATGCGCTGCGTCTTCATCTCCGCCAGGAAATCGGCCAGGGTAGAGGATGGCCGGTCGTCTATCGCGTCTTCTTCCTGCCAGGGTAAGTCGTCGGCCTGTGGTTCCAGGTCTCCAGACCAGTAGGCTGTACTCAGGGCGTCCAGTTCTTCCGGCTGCCGGTGCGGCTGTTCACTCGCCTGTGTGTTCACAACCCTCTTCTCCCACTATCCGTGAATGGTGCCACCTTAAGTGAAGCACAGCCCGGTCCGCCCTGCCTGACACGCGCCTGACATACCCCAAACAAAAACCGGACACGGTTGCCCGGAGGTCGGGGCGATTACCGGGTAATGGCTTGTTTGATGGAGTCAGGGTTCTACCAGCTTGGCGAACACATCCCGTACCGGCAGTTTCAGTCCGGGCAGCACGTCGCCGCCATCCAGGCTGTCTGCCAGCCTGTACACGGTTGATCCGGCAGAGGGCTGGTGCACGGTCACCGTTTTTGAGTTCGGATATACCACCCAGACCAGCCGCGTTCCGGCAGCCAGGAAATCCATGACCTTATCGTGGATGTCACTGGCCCGATCGTTGGGTGAGACCACCTCGACGGCCAGGTCAGGCGCGCCGGGGAAGTATCCCACTGGTAGGGGGGTTGGTAGGCGTGTTTTGGCGATGAAGCCAACATCTGGCGCGCGCACGGTATCCGGTTCGGTGGCAAGCAGGTACCCGCCTTCTGCCGCCGTGACCAGGCCAAGGTCGTGCTGTTCCACATGAGAGGTGAGGAGGTAACTCAGCCAATTCGACACGACCATATGGGCAGTTCCGCTGGGCGCCATCTTGACCACTTCCCCTTCGACCAGTTCGTAGCCTTTTTCATATCCCGGCATTGCCAGCAATTCGTCGGCAGTGATCAGTTTTTCCTGGACGGTCATGGTTGTTTCCTCTACCTGAGATAGCTTTATTATATCGTCTTTCGGCAGGTCGTATCCACGTCTGGCGCATAGCGCACATGACCGAAAAAACCGGACACGGCGGTCCGGTTTTACAGCAGCAGGCTAACCTGTAAAGACGTGCCTTCGACTTACGTCCGGTAGTGGCCGTTGATGGTCACGTACTCGTGGCTGAGGTCGCAGGTCCAGACGGTGGCGGTCGCCGCGCCCCGGCCCAGGTCCAGCCGCACCGTGGAAGCCTCGTCGCTCATTGTCGCGGCGGCATCTGCTTCCCGATAATCGGTCGGCGTGCCGTTGGCCACCAGCTGCACGGCCCCACTGCCGCCGTTGCTGGCCGCTGATGGCTCGCCGATGGCCGCGGACTTCTCCCCGGCGGCGAACCACAGGCCCAGCTTATCCGCGTCGAGCGGGACCCCGGCTCGTCCTGCTGCCGCCAGGATGCGGCCCCAGTTGGCGTCCCCGCCGTAAAAAGCCGTCTTCACCAGCGGCGAGGTGGCGATGGTCATGGCCACCTGCCGCGCCGACTCTTCATCCGCCGCGCCGGTAATGTGCAGCGTGATGAAACGGCTGGCCCCTTCCCCATCCCTGACCAGCCCCTTGGCCAGCGCCGTGCAGACCGCCGTCAACCCCTCGGTGAAGGCGTCCAGGGCCGGACCTGCCTCGACGGTCACCCCGGCAGCGCCGTTCGCCAGGACGACCACGCTGTCGTTGGTGCTCATGTCGCCGTCCACCACGATCTGGTTGAAGCTGACGGCGTTGGCTGCCTGCAAAGCGCCTTGCAGCAGCGGCGCTTCGAGGGCGGCGTCGGTGGCGATGACGGCCAGCATGGTCGCCATGTTGGGCGCGATCATGCCGGACCCCTTGGCGATGCCGGCGATGGTCACCGGGCCGCCGGGCGTCTCCACCACCAGCGCCGCGCACTTGGGGCGGGTATCGGTGGTCATGATGGCGCGGGCCGCGTCGGCCCAGCCCTCAGGTTGGAGGGCGTCAGCCGCCGTCGTGATGCCGGCCCGTATCTTGTCCATCGGCAGGGGGATGCCGATCACGCCGGTGGACATTACCAGCACGTCCGGCGTGGCGCAGCCGAGCGTATCGGCCACGCAGGCAGCCGTTTCCGCCGCGTCGGTGAAGCCCTGTTCCCCGGTGCAGGCGTTGGCCACCCCGGAATTGACCACCACGGCGCGGATGCCGTTCGCGCTGTGGGCCAGGTGCGCCTGGTCCAGCAGGACGGGTGCGGCCTTCACCAGGTTGGTGGTGAAGACGCCCGCCGCCGTGCACGGCGTTTCGCTGGCGATGAGCGCCAGGTCCAGCCGCTCGGACTTGCGAATGCCGCTGGCGACGCCCGCCGCCTGGAATCCGGCCACCCGGCCGATGGTCTGTGCCAGGGCGTTGTCTGCCGCCCCGGTATCCGTGCTCTGCTGCGCCACCATTGCTGTATCAGTCATGCCTTTGCACCTATCCTTCCATCGAAACCAGAATATCCGCCAGTTTATCGATCAGTTCGTCCACGTGCGTTTGCTCCAGGATCAGCGGCGGCACGAAGCGCACTACGTCTGGCCCGGCGTTGACCAGCAGCAAGCCCTGCGCGTAGCCTGCTTTGACGATGTCGGTAGCCGGCACCGTTACCTGCAGGCCCAGCATCAGGCCGCGCCCGCGCACCTCGGTGATCAGCGGCGAGTTCAGCTCCTCCAGCCGCTCTTTGAAGCTGCCGCCAACTTCCTGCACGTGGGCCAGGAAGGCCGGGTCGGATACGCGGTCCAGCACGACCGAGGCCGCCGCGCAGACCACCGGCCCCCCGGCAAACGTGCTGCCGTGGTCGCCCGGCTTGATGGCGCTGGCCACCCGTTCGCTGACCAGGGTCGCGCCGATGGGCAGGCCGCCGGCCAGCGGCTTGGCCAGGGTCATGATGTCCGGTGTGACCCCCGCTTCTTGGTAGGCCCACAGCGTGCCGGTCCGCCCGACGCCGCACTGCACCTCGTCGAAGATCAACAGCGCATCGTTTTTGTCGCACAGGTCGCGCAGCCCTTGCAGGAATTCCGGTTTGGCCGCGTGAATGCCGCCTTCGCCCTGCACCGGCTCCACGATCACGGCGCAGGTGCCCGGCCAGATTACCTGGGCGGCGGCGTCGAGGTCGTTGAAGGGCGCGACCTTCACGTCCGGCAGCAGCGGGCGGAAGGGGTCCTGGTAGCTGGCGCGCGGCGTGACCGACAGCGAGCCAACCGTGCGCCCATGAAAGCCGCCGCTGAAGGTGACCAGCTCGGTTTTGTCCACCACGTGGTGGGCGCGCACGTACAGGCCTTCGGTTTGCTCCGGGTCCGGTGGGCGATTCAGGTAAGCCACCTTGCGGGCGAACTTGATGGCCGTTTCGTTGGCTTCCGCGCCGGAATTGGAGAAAAACACCCGGTCGGCGAAGCTCAATTCGCACAGGCGGGCGGCCAGTTCTGCGTGGGGCGCGGTGTGGTACAGGTTGCTGACGTGGATCAACTGCCCGGCCTGTTCGCTGATGGCTGTGGTCAGTTCCGGGTCGCCGTAGCCCAGCGCATTGACCGCGATCCCGGCCACCATGTCCAGGTAGGTGTTGCCCTCGGCATCGTAGACGTATACGCCTTCCCCCCCGGTGAGGACAAAGGGCGCACGTACGTAGCTCTGCACCACGTGTTGTTGTTCCTGCGCGATGATGGCCTGGCTGTCGGCTTTTGTGGCGGTGGTAACCATGTGAAGCGTTCTCCTTGCTTCAATGTTTCGAGTCGAATTTCCCTCAAAAGAACGTAAGGGCGTTCCATTGAACGCCCTCGTCAGTCGCTGTTTTTCTTTCAGTAGGCCACACCGGCGCCGGTTTGGGCGGAAGCGGTGGGCCAGAATACGCCCTGGTTAATGGTCGTTTCCTGCTGCTGGTCCTGCTGCTGGCTGTAAAACACGGTGCCCGCCTGCCCCTGCAAACCGGGCAGATCGGTGATCACCGCCTGGGGGATGCCCAGGGTCACGGCGTGCAGCGCGGTTTTCACCTTGGGGATCATGCCGCCGAAAATCGTGCCGTTATCGATCAGCCGCTGCGCTTCACCTTCGCTGATGAAAGACTGGGGCACGTCGTCCACCAGCACAGCAGAGACGTTGGTCAGGAACACGATCTGCCGCGCCCCGACCGCCTGGGCGATGGCCGCCGCCGCGTGGTCGGCGTTGACGTTGTACATCTCGCCGTCGTCGCCCAGCGCCAGCGGCGCGATCACGGGCGTGATGCCCCTCGCCAGCATGTCCAGCAGCACGCCGCCCCGCACGCCGGTGACCTCGCCCACCCGGCCCAGGTCGCCCTGGCTGTTATGCAACTGGCAGGCCCGCAGCAGGCCGCGATCGGCCCCACTCAAGCCCTCGGCCTCGATGCCGGCGGCTACCAGCTGCCGCACCAGCCGCTTGTTGACCCGCCCACAGAGCACCATCTCCACCACGGCCAGCGTCTCTTCGTCGGTGACGCGCAGCCCATCCACCCAGCGCGGCTCGATGCCCATGCGGGCCTGCAGCGCGCCGATCTCCTTGCCGCCCCCGTGCACGATGATGGCCGGCACGTCCAGGCAGGCGGTGTAGGCAGCCAGGCCGGCCAGGAAGTCAGGATTATCGATGTCGTTGCCGCCGATCTTGAGGACGATAGGCTGTGTCATGAAAAAGGTCTCCTGTAGGTTGCAACCAGGCATCATCAGTGGTTGGCCGGCCGCTCGCCCATAAGAACAAAGTCTTCATTTATAGCAGGGCGGTCGTTTCCTCAAAGCCGAACATCAGGTTGAAGTCCTGGAGGGCCTGGCCGGCGGCGCCTTTGCCCAGGTTGTCGATGGCCGAGACGATCACCACGTGCCTATCGGTGGCCGCCGTGATCGAGAGGGCGCAGTTGTTCCGGCGGACGACGTGCCGCAGCGTGGCTAACTGGCCGGCAGGCAGCACCTCGACCAGCGGCTCGTGGGCATAACTTTCCTCGTAGAGCGATTGCAGCGCGACCGGCGCCCAGGGCGCGGCCAGTTCCACGTAGATGGTGGCCAGCAGGCCCCGGTCCACCGGGATCAGGTGCGGCGAGAAGATCAGCGGGCCGGTTTTGCCGTTGGCGCGGGCGATCTCCTGCTCGATCTCGCCGGTGTGGCGGTGCTGGCGGCCCACGTGATAGGGCGTCAGGTTGCCAAAGACCTCCACAAAGTGATTGCCGGGCTTGGGCGTCCGTCCCGCCCCAGAGACGCCGGACTTGGCATCGACGATGATCGGGGCGTCCTCGGCCAGGGCATGGCTGGTCAGCAGCGGGTAGAGGCCCAGCAGGGCGGCGGTCGGATAGCAGCCCGGCACGGCCACTAGCGGCGCGCCGGCGATGTTGGCCCGGTTGATCTCCGGCAGCCCGTACGGCACCGGCAGCAGTGAGGGGAAGGGGTGCATGACCTTGTACCATGCCTTGTAGGCTGCCGCCGTGTCCATGCGCAGGTCCGCCGAGAGATCGAGCACCTTCACGCCTGCCGCGAATGCCTGACCGGCTACCGGGGCCGAAGCGGTGTGCGGCAGCGCCAGGAAAACCACGTCGACTTCCGGGAGTGGGGCGTCGTCGTGCGGTACATAGCTGAGGTCTGTGCCGTAGACCGGCTGCCCGGCATCCTGGTTGGAGGTGGCGAAGACCAGCTCCACCTGCGGATGCGCCGCTAACAGCCCGACCAGTTCCTGACCGGCATAGCCGGCAGCACCGTAAATGCCGGCTTTGATCCTGTCTGATGCTGCCTGTGCTGCCATGTTCCCCCTGCCTTCTCTGGTGCGGCGATCTCTCGTCGCAAGCCACATGAAAAATAAAATCCCCCGGCCTCGGCTGAGGTCCGGGGGATGTGCATCGCGTGTCAGGTGCACCCACCCACGCGGCAGTATCCCTACCAGACCTCGGTGGCCTGGGGGCGACGACGCGGGCGGCGCGACTGATATTGTGAGATGTTGGGATTGGTGAAATGCATCGCCAACACTTTCCGTCACTCAAATCGTAGGATCATTAACTACCACTGTGCCCAAAATAGCAAATCCCAGGGGGGCAGTCAAGGCCTCCGGCAAAGTTCGGATATCCTGACGAAAATCGGTGGAAATGCTTAGGCGTTTTGCACAAGGTTTGCCCAAATGGCCGGGCGGGCCGATCACAAGCGCCTTTTACTTCGCGGCGATCTTTTTGACCGTGTTCCAGTTGCGCGTGGTGATGTTCGGCCCGAAGGTTTTCGCCAGCACGTCCATCGCGTCGACGGTGCGGCTGCCGGGCGTCAGGGTCAGCACGCTGAAGACGGCGCTGTCCGTTGCTGCGATGATGCGGAAATTGCCCTCCGGCGATTCGTAAGGAGTTTCCAGGTGGGCGGTGGGCGGCTCCCCCAGGAAGGTGACATACAGACGGGTGTTGTCGGCCACCTCGATACCCGCGAAAGGATCGGCGGATACCATGTCTTGAATGCTGGCGTGGGCCCACACGATCACGCTGATGTCATGCCCAAAGGCCTTCGTTATCGCGGTTTCTATCGTTTCCACCAGCGTGCCGGTGTCCGTGGGTGCCGTATCAAAAACGGCGTTGCCGCTGGCTAAGAGCGTTTTGACATGATGAAAACCGAGCGACAGAAACAGCTCTCGCAAGTCAGCCATTTTTATCTTTTTATGCCCGCCGATGTTGATACCGCGTAACAGGGCAACGTAACGATGTAAAGTTGTCATGGGTGTACAGGCTCCCTGGCTTCGAAGCACCTGCTGGGTGCATGGCAATCTGTGACAGAAGCCTACCATGAATGTGGGATAAAAAACCAAACAGCCAGCGCGCTGGCTGACTGTTCGAGATACGTCTCTTTGTGCGTCCCCACCAGGACTCGAACCTGGGCCTCTGCCTCCGGAGGGCAACGCTCTATCCTCTGAGCTATGGGGACAATCGTGTGCACATTGTACCATTGGCGGGAGGCCTGTCAAGGTGAGGCGCTGGCGTCGGGGGCGCCTTTACCTGCCTCCCCTGGAATGGCTGTATAATGGGGATACTCGGTCCTGATCGCACAGGCTGGAATCGAACCGGAGCGATGCGTTATGGTCATTTTGCTGCGGAACGCCGTGCTTGTCCCCGCCGGGATATTGTTGGCCGTCCTGATCGCCCTGTGGATTTTCGGTGAGCGAGGGCGGCTGCTGTGTGCCTCGACCCGGCAGTTGCTGCGCGGCCTGGGCTGGCGCCGCCAGTCTTCAAAGCAGAGGATGGGGACCATGCCTGACATGATTTGTATCGGCGTGCCGTACTTCATCGGCGAGCAGATCGCGGGACGCTCCGAGGTAGCCCAGGTCAAAGCCAGCGGTCTCGCCGGGGACATCGGCGCGCCCTGGGTCGACGTCGAGCCGGACTTCGCCGCCTATGACGACCCGGCAGCCGCCGTGAATGCCGCGCTGGCCGCGACCATTGCCGCTTACCCAGATCGCATCCCGCTGATAGTCGCCGGGGACTGCGTGAGCGCGCTGGGCGCCATGAAGGGGCTGGTCGCGTTTGAGCCGGGGGTGTTGTGGCTGGATGCCCACGGCGACTTCAACACGCCGGAGACCACCCCCAGCGGCTTTCTGGGTGGGATGCCGCTGGCGATGCTGGTCGGGCGCGGCGATCTCAGCCTGATGCGGGCCATCGGGCTGGACCCGATCGTGGAGGAGCGTGTGGTCATCACCGATGCCCGCGACCTCGACCCGGCGGAAGCCGTCGCCCTGCGCGAGAGCGCCGTCACTCACCTGCCGGCCTTCGATGACCTGCGGGCCTTCCCACTGCCCGACTACCCGCTCTACGTCCACGTGGACACCGACGTGGTGGATGCCGCCGACCTGCCCGCCATGAGTTATCCCGCGCCGGGCGGTCCCTCGCTGGAGGCGGTGGCGGCGGCGCTCCGGCGGGTGGGGCAGGAGGGCCAGATCGCGGGGGTGTTGTTCGGGCTGTGGAACGCCGATCTCGCCGGCGACGACCGGCCGCTCACGGCCACGCTGACGCTGGTGCGCGCTTTCCTGGCGGGTTTGACGGCCTGACCGGTCCGTCACCCCGGACAGACTTTGCCCGGCGGGCTGTCCTGAAACTCGCCAACCGACTCGCCCATTCGATTCGTGTAGTCCCACAGGGGCAATGACTCTGGTGTGACGTCAGGCATGAACATTTTCTCCTGTGGGTTCGGCCCAGACGACCAGCGCGTGTGGTTTGGGCGTGGTCAGCGTATAGCGGCGTTCTAAACCGGCGTCGGCCAGGATATCCAGGTGGCGCCGGTGCCCCTCGTTCGCGCCATAGGACACCCGGCGGAAGGCCCACGTCTCCCGGAACCAGGCCCGCAGCGCCGCCAGCAGCCGGACGTCCAGGTCGTCGGCCAGGCCCGGCTCCCGCGCCCAGAAGGTGACCAGCCCTTCGTAGTCGCCCAGTTCGGCCAGCGCCGCGTCGGCCCCCGCGTATGCCAGCCAGACGCTCAGCGGCTTGACGTACACGCAACCCCGGCACCGGTCACCTGCCGGGTTGAGCACGGTGTAGGTGAAGGCCTCGCGGGCGACGTGTTCGTCCCAGTGCATCTGGAGGTCGGCGCGGTTCTCGTCCAGGGTGAAGTCGTCGGCGGGCCACGGACTCTGGCTCCAGGCGCGCAGCATGCCCGTGCTGACCATCAGTGCCTCGTAATCGAGGGCCGCGTGGCGCGGGTGCAGCGGTTCCAGCCGGAATTCGGCGGTGAGCAGGCCCTCCGGAGGGCTGCGGTCGGGTGGGTAAAAAGCGGTCATGCGGTCCTCCTGGTCGGTTATCGTTCGAGCGTTTCCGCCAGGGGTGTGAGTTCGCCCGGCGGCGGCCAGCCGACCCCGACTGCGGTGCCCATCGTCAGCACCACCGTGTTGGCTCGACCGGCCATCACCGAGGCGGCGGCAGTGGCGTCATGGACCAGCGTCACCTGCGCCCGGGGGATGCCCTGCGCGCCAACCTGGGCCGCCAGGACGTGCGCGGCGCGGTCCGGCAGCAGGCCCAGCGCGGCGTAACAGCCTCGCATCGCGGGCAGGGGGTGGCCATCCTGCAAGTAGGTAGCCATGCTGGCGGTGATGGCAGTGCTGAGGCCGGGTGCGATGGCGGCCGTTACGGTCCAGGTCTCGGCCACGACCGCGGCCAGCAGCCCGATCAGCCGGTGGGCGAAGTCGAGCGTCATGGCGGCGTCGGCCGTCCAGGTGGCGGGGATGTCCGGCAGGCGGGTCAGGCCCGTGATCATCCCCCCATTGTAGTGGATACAGGCCCGTTTGACGGCAGAATGGCCGAAGTCCAGGGCGATGGCGGCTGTTTCCTGCGGAGGCAGATGCCGGGCCGCGCCGATCAGCGGCAGCAGGTGGCCATGCGGCGATGGTCTGACAGTGAGGGCCGGGCAGCCGTTTTCCGCCAGGAGGTCACCGGCGTACCGCGCGATTGGCCGGCCCAGGTTTCCCGATGCCAGGCCGCCCCCCAACCAGACGTGCCGCACCTGCCCCCACCAGTCCCAATGCGCCTCGACCCATTCGGCGCGTGCCGCGCGGTTGACGGCGTCGCCGCGGTGTAAGGCCAGCAGCACGGTTCCCAGCCGCCGCCCGAAAACCCGGCCCACCGCTTCCGCTGCTGCCCGCACCCCTGCCTCCGGTGAGTCGAAACTCGCGTCGAGTTGGCGCGGCAGGTCGGTGGCGGTTGGGTCCAGGTTTAACGAGGCGGCATGTGTACGGATCAGGGTTTCCAGGGCCGGCGCGGACAGCAGATCGTAGGCGGTTGCGCCGCGCACGTCCGGATCGAGGGCCAGGCCCGGCAGGTCGATAACGCGCACCCGGTTGAACGAATTCAGGGGCGACGGCGGCCAAAAAGGATTGCCGGTCATGGCGCGCCGGCGATCCAGGCCAACTCGGCCAGCACCGGCAGGTGATCCGAACCGACGCCCGGCCCGACCCAGGCCCGCACCGCCTGGAAGTGCGCCGTGTGCCACACGAAATCGATGCGGATCAAAGGCGGCAGCGCCAGCCGTCCGCCGATCGGTGCGGCTGGCCAGGTGAGTCCGAGGCCCCAGCCCGCCACCCGGAAGGCGTCCACCAGCCCGGCATCCGCCGCCAGCCGGTAGAGGTCGCCCTGGTCGGTGGTGTTGAAGTCGCCCAGCAGGATGACTGGGCCGCCGGACGTCGCCATTGCCACCAGCGCTTCGATCTCGGCTTGCGCGGCGGGATGCGCCCGGTAGCCGCCGTCGTGCACGCCCAGCGGCGGCGGATGGGCCGTGATCACTGTCAGCGGGACGCCGTCGACCTCGACCGTGGCGCGGATGTGGGTCAGCCTGTGCCCCGCCAGTAGAAAGACCTCGCTTTCCCGGATCGGATAGCGGCTGAGCAGCCCTTCGCCGGGGATGCCGATGCCGTGCAAGACCTGGTATGGGTACAGCTCGCGCAGGTCGCGGTCCAGCGCATTGGCTTGAGCGGCGCTAAGCTCCTGGATGCCCACGATGTCCGCCCCGGCCTCGCGCAGCAGGTCGAGCAGCACGGCGGGCGTGGTGCTGGTTGCCTCGACGTTGAGGCTCATCACGGTGAGGGTGCGCGCCTCCGCCGGGGGCGATCCATTCGGTAGGAACAGCGCCCCGTACCACCACAGGAAGACCGCCACCATCAGGGCGTTCATCACCGCTGGGAGCCGCCGCCGCAGTCGCAGTTCCAGGGGCAGCAGCAAAAATGCCGGCAGCAGGAGCCAGTGCGCGAAGTGACTCGCCAGCGCCACCGGCCACAGGCTGCTGCCGGTCAGCGCCCGCGCCAGCAGGTACAGGCCGATCAAACCCGCGTAGACGTTGGCCAGCGCCCGGAAAAACCGACCCACTCGTGCTGGCCAGGGATTACGCGTCGCCCTGTCCCCGGTGGACGGCCCGGTCGATGGTGATGGCAGCACAGGCAAGATTTCCTCCCCAGGGTTGCCGGCGGAGTCAACCAGACACCGGGTGTAAGTCCGGTGCCCTGGCTAGTATGCCATTTTTCACACACTTGGCAAGCCAACGCGGCTCACACGCTGGCCGGGTGCTGCCGCCGGATGACACCCGTTGGATCATCGGCACGACTACCGCGTCTGCCAACTTCGCGACATTGCACAGCGGCGTACAGGTGTACGACGTCCGTGTGGAGCCGGCTACCTGAACCGACACCCTCACCTGAAAAAAGCGGCGATCCTCTCTGGTGGGAGGATCGCCGTTGTTTTTGATGATAGGGGGTTCGATTCGCTCTACAGGTCGTAGATTTCGCCGTATTTATCGCGCAAATAGGCCAGGTATGGCCCGGCGGACATCGGCTCGCCCATCACGCGCTCGTAAAGCTCGTTCGGCATGAACTTCTGCCCGTGTTGGTAGATGTTCTCTTGCAGCCAGGTGAGCAGGGTGCCGAACTGCCCGCTGGCGATTTCGCCGGGGATGCCGGGATTCTCCGCGATGGCCTTCTCGAAGAACGGCACCGACATCAGGTTGCCCAGCGAATAGGTCGGGAAGTAGCCGATCATGCCCAGTGACCAGTGCACGTCTTGCAGCACGCCCAGGGCATTGTTGGGTGGGGTGATGCCCAGGTATTCCTGGTACTTGCTGTTCCAGGCCTCCGGCACGTCGGCCCCTTTAACGGTGCCTTCCATCATCGCCAATTCGATCTCGAAGCGGATGATGACGTGCAGGTTGTAGGTCACTTCGTCCGCTTCCACCCGGATGAGGGACGGCTCCACCCGGTTGATGGCGCGGTAGAAGGCTTCCCGGTCGGTGCTGCCCAGCGCTTCGGGGAAGGTCTGCTGAAGCTGCGGGTAGTAGTGCTGCCAGAAGCCCCGGCTGCGTCCGACCAGGTTTTCCCACAGGCGGGACTGGCTCTCGTGGATGCCCAGCGAGGTGCCGCCTTCCAGCGGGGTGCCCACCAGCGATTGGCCGCTGCCCTGCTCGTACATGGCATGACCGGCTTCGTGCATGGTCGCGAACAGCCCTGCCGGCAGCCAGTTCTGCTCGTAGCGGGTGGTGATGCGCACGTCGTTGCTGCCAAAGCCGCTGGTGAAGGGATGTACGGCCCGGTCCAGGCGGCCGCGCTCGAAGTCGTAGCCGATGGCGCTGGCGACGGCGATGCCGAATGTTTCCTGCTTGCTCTCGTCGTAGTCGCGTTTGAGCACGCTGTTATCGACCGCGTCGAGCTGTTCCGCGATGGCCCGCACCAGCGGAATCTGCTCATCCTTTAGCTGCTGGAAGATGGCGGCGATCTGGGCCGTCTTCATGCCAGGTTCGTACTGGTCCAGCAGCGCGTCGTAAATGTGGTCGTCGTAGCCCAGGGCCTCGGCGATACGGGCGTTGAGGTCCACGATCTTCTCCAGCCACGGCTGGAAGGCGGCGAAGTCGTCCTCGGCGCGGGCTTTGGCCCATTCCTGCTGGGCCAGGGAGCTGGTATGGGTCAGTTCTGCCACCAGATCGGTAGGGATTTTGGTTGCCAGGTCGAAGTCGTGGCGGGTGCGGCGCAGCAGGCTGGCGTCGTCGCCGTCGTAGTCCAGCCCCTGGCCTTCGGCTTCGGCGGCGGCCAGCAGGCGCGCCGTCTCGTCGGCGGTGAACATCTCGTGGGTGAGTTTGGAGATGGTCGAAAGCTGGGCGGCGCGGTGCATGGCCCCGCCCGGCGGCATGTTGACCTGCTGATCCCAGCCGAGCAGTGCGCCCGCCTGGCCGAGATTGTAGATTTCAGTCAGTCGTTCTTTGAGTTGGTTCAGATTTTCCACAGGGTCCTCGTCTCCAGTAGGTGAGAGAAGCGTGCCCGGCAAGCCTACCCAACAACCGCCCAGACGACAAGGCAGCGGCCGGCGGCGGGCAGGACCGGCCGCTTTGTGCAGAGTGTAATTAAATTTACCGAATTACTGACCGCCTTCAGAGGCGTACATCGCCGGGTGGGCACTCCCCGTTTCTGACCGCCAGGAGTAACGCGCACCGGACGACAGCAGCGCTATTTCTCCACGAATGTATGACTCTTCCTGGTATCCTTGGCGGCTCAGTCCAACGCCCGCACCTGGTACAGGACCCCGTCCGTGAAGCCGCGCTGGCGGTAGTATTCGCGCGTGCCCACCGAGGAGATCACCGCCAGACGCGCGAAGCCCTTCTCCCGCGCCAGGGCCGCCGCCCGCTCGATCAATTGCGTGCCCAGCCCGGTGTGCTGCGCCCGCCCCTCCGATTCTTCCCCGATGCCCAGCGACTGCCCGTAGACGTGCACCTCGCGGATCATGGCCGCGCCGGACAGCTCGTCCAGCAGGGGCGGGGAAGTCGGCAGGGACAGCCGCAAAAAACCGGCGATGTCCCGCGCCTCGGTGATGTACTGCAGGAACACCTCGTCGGCCACACCGCCGTCGAACCACAGCTCGTCCAGGTGCAGGTCGGCGGGGTCGATGGTGCGCCCACGGACCTCCCGCGCCCGGATGTCAGGGCAGCGTTCGCCCCGGCGGGCCAGTTCCTGCTCCACCACCTGCCGGAAGTTGGTGAACTGGTTGCCGTCCACGATGTCGGTCGAGGGGATATCGCGCACCACGCGCGTCAGGCGGCAGTATTCCGGCGTGCGGCGGAAGCAGGCCAGCAGCACGTCCAGCAGTTCGTCGTGAGTGTAGGGCCGCCAGGAGCCGTCCTGGTAATGGCCCATCAATTCCGCGCTCTCGATCAGCGAGCAGGGGTACAGCTTGAGTTCGTCCGGGCGGAAGCCGGGGTCGCCGAACAGGCGCGCGTAGTCGGCGATGTCTTTTTCCGGCGTGGAGCCGTACAGGTTGGGCATCCAGTGGGCATGAATCTTAAAGCCGGCCCGCCGCAGCAGCCGGATGGCGCGGCGCGTGGCGGCCACGTCGTGCCCGCGCTTGTTGAGGCGCAGCACCTCGTCGTCCAGGCTCTGGATGCCGATCTGCACCTTGGTGCCGCCCAACCGCCGGATTCGCAGCACCTCTTCCACGCTGATGTGATCGGGCCGCGTTTCCACCACCAGGCCCACGCAGCGGCAGGCCGCCGTCTCGTTGACGGTTTGGGCGGCTGCCAGTTCCTCCCAGGTGGCGTACTCGTCGATGACGGTGCGCGGGCGTTCCCCGGCGGCGATGGCCTCCGTCTGCTCACGGGAGCGCGCCATCTCCCCCCGGTAGACGTCCTGCACGACCTGGTTGTAGCTGCGATCCAGGTTGGCCCCGTGCAGAGTGACGTCCGGCGTGTTGTTGTCCGGGTGAAGCTGGGAGGCACCGCGCAGCAGCGCTTCGACCGCCACCGCCTGCCCCGCCGCATATTCCGCGCCCTGGCTGAAGTCGTTCAGCGCGTCGAAGATGCGCCGGATGAACCACACCTGGAAGCTTTCCGGGTAAAAGGACCACGTGCCGCCCAGCACGATCACCTCGATCTTGTCGATGGGGTGGCCGTTGTTGGTGTAGGTGCGCAGCCGGGTGACCGTTTGCAGGTAGGGGTCGAAGCTGTTCTGCTCCGCCCGCAGCGCGCCCGGCTCGTCGGAGACGTAGCTCTTGGGCATGCGCACGTCGTTGGGGCAGAAGATGCACTCCCCTGGACAGGGGAAGGGCTTGGTCAGCACGGTGACGGGTGTCACGCCGGAGACGGTGCGCGTCGGCTTGAGGCGCAGGCGCGCGATCACCGCCGGGTCGAAGGGCGGCAGGTCACCCGTCCCGGTGAAGGCCCGGTAGGCGGCCACCAGGTCGCTGCGCCGGAAGAAGCCCGCCCCGTCCTTGGGATGGGCGCGCAGCAGCGTGTTCAGGGCGCGGCTGTCGAGGTGGTCGTCGTCGGCGGCGACTGTTTGTAGAATCGCCAGCAGCGGCTCGCGGTAGCGGTCCAGGTCGATGTGATGGGGGCGTTTGGGCTGGGCAGGCATGGGTGCGGTGACGTTTCTCTGGTTAACGTTTTAGGCCGTTCCGGATAGATACGCCGTGAATGGCAGCACTATGATACCCAGGGCGAACGGGATCGTGCCAGTAGGGACAACCGGCAGTTGTCCAGGGGGAGGGTCGTCCAGATTACCACACGAACGGGATGAACAGCTTCGTGCGTGCCTTGTACGCGGCGAACTCCGGGTAGCGGGCCAGCGAGCGGTCTTTGCGGCGCATGTTGGGCCACCAATACACCGCCACGAACAGCGCCAGGATCACCGGCGGCAGCCAGTGTTTGGCCAGCAGCGCGAAGCTCAGGTAGATCAGCAGCTCGCCGAAGTAGTTGGGGTTGCGGCACGTCGACCACAGCCCTTCCGTGATCAACTGGTTGGGGCGCAGTTTGAGTGAGACGTACTTCTGCATATCCGCCGCAAAGTGCAGGAAGACGCCGGTCCCGTACAGCGCCACACTCAGGCCCAGCAGCCACGCTGGGGCCAGCACGTCCCCCGCCATGATGATCACCGGCGCGACCCAGTAGGTGCTCAGCCCACCCCAGGCCACCAGCGCGAACCAGAGGCCCGTCTCCTGCTCCCACGATTTGTCCGGGAAGCAGCGGCTCTTGATGTTCCACAGCAGGCCGTAGGTGCCGTGCAGGGCCAGGTAGACCCAGGCCGTCGGGTTGTCCCACCGCTGGAAGATGACCATCAGCCCCAGGATGAACAGGCCGGTCACGGCTTTGTGGGAGTCGATGAAGTATTTTTGTTTGAAGGTCAGGCGGCGGGTGGTGGGTCTGGGTGCGTTCATGGGACTGTCTCCGGTTGATCGTCGGCGGGCCGATTATAAAACGCGCGCTCCCGGCGTCAAAGACTCCCGCCCATACGGTACAATACCCGGCATGGACCCGACCACGATCACGCGCCTCAACCAGATCAACCTGGACTTCTACCGGACGACCGCCGCCGCATTCGACCAGACGCGCGGGCGTCCCTGGCCGGGCTGGGACCGGCTGTGGCAGGTCCAACGCCGAGACGTGCTGACGGAAGAAACGCGCGTGCTCTCTGTGCTGGACGTGGGCTGCGGCAATGGGCGGTTGGGCGTCTTTCTGGCGGATCAGTTGGCGGTAGAAACGTCCGGTCAGGTGTCCCTGCGATACCACGGGCTGGATACCGGCGCGGCCCTGTTGGACCGGGCGTCGGATGCCCTGGCGGCGCGGCCCGGCGTCGAAGCCCGCCTGGAACGGCGCGATATCGTCCAGCAGCCGCCGGATGAAGGCCGCTACGACCTGGTTGCCCTGTTCGGGGTGATGCACCACGTACCGGGCGCACAGACGCGCCTCGACCTGCTGCGGGCGCTGGGGGAGCGCGTCGGGCCGGGGGGGCTGCTGGCCTTCGCCTGCTGGCGCTTTTATGACTATGCGCGTTTCCGCGATCGGATCGTGCCCTGGCCGGACGACCTGGCCGGCCTCGTCGAGCCTGGCGACTATCTGCTGGACTGGCGGGCCGGTGAGCGGGCGCTGCGCTACTGCCATTACGTCGACGACGCCGAGCATGCCCGGCTGATGGCTGCTGCCGGGCTGGCCGAACGAGTCACCTACCGCGCCGACGGTCGCACCGGCGACGCCAACCGCTACAGCATCCTGGGCCGCGCTTAACGAGAATCGATGCGCACCAACTCGTCGATCAGGTTGGGGTTGCGTCCGGGCAGGACCAGCGCCAGGGTATCATTGGCCGTGCGGGCGATCAGGCAGGCCTCGCAGTCGCGCAGCTCCAGCGTGGTAAAAGAGAAGCTGCCCGCGTTACGCGTAAAAATGACGGTGCCGCGTGCGGAGGGGTTGACCTGCGCCCAGTCCAGCAGATAGTCGAGCGGCACGCCGGTATAATCCTGTCCGTCGAGGGTGACCGTGGTATAGGCGTCGTAGGTCTCGTAGACGCCCAGCAGGTTGCTGATGTCGTCCCAGGTCCAGTAGCCGCCCCGGCGGTATTCTCCGCCCAGCACGATCGTCAGCGGATCGTCCGGGTTGGCCAGCGGCGTGGCCGTCGGGCGGCGGGTGGGGATGGGGGTAAAGGCGATCGCGGTGCGCGTCGCCAGGATCGAGTCCGACTCGGCCGTCGGGACTTCCGGGCCGCCGCCACCGCATCCCGTCAGCACGATCATCAAGGCCAGCATCAGTCCGATAAATCGCATGCTTATGTCCCTCGTTATGGTTCCTTCTGCGGCTATGCCCGCCGCCTCGGTTGGGCGAAGCGGCTCTTCAACGGCATCGAGATGGTAAAGGTGCTGCCCGGCAGTTTTTCCTCGTCGCGCCCCGGGCTTTCCGCCCAGATGCTGCCGCCGTGCGCTTTGATGATCTCGCTGCAAATCGCCAGTCCCAGCCCCAGTCCGCCGCCGCGGAAGGCGACTTTGCTGGTGGAGTGAAGCTGGGTATTGCCTGCCGTGTAAAAACTCTCGAAGATCAGCTTCTGGTCTTCTTTGCTGACGCCGATCCCGGTGTCCTTGACCAAAATGAGGGCCTGCTCCCCGCTGGCGACGGCGGTCATGGTGATCGTGCCGCCATCCGGCGTATACTTGATGGCATTGCCCAGCAGGTTGGTCAGCGCCAGCGTGAGCAGCGCGCGGTCGGCTTCCATTTTTTCCGGTGCTTGTGTCGTGTCGAACAGCACCTTGATCTGGCGCTGGGTCAGGGCCTGATGGTATTCGGCAGCTACCCTGGGCAGCAGTTCGGCGAGCTTGACCGGCGAGATGGTCAGCTCGACCCGGCCGGACGCCACGCGGCTGATCAGCAGGATCTCGTTGATCACGCCCGTCATGCGGTTGATGGCTTCCAGCATGTTGACGATCAACTGCCGGACTTCGTCGCTTTCCAGCATCATGCGGGAGATCACCGGGCTGTCTTGCAACAGGCGTCCGTAGCCGTAGATCAGCGTCAGCGGGGTGCGCAGTTCGTGGGCGGTAAGCTGGATGAAGGCTTCCTTCATCTTGTCCAGCCGCTTGAGATTGGTGTAGGCCGATTCCAGCTCGCGGATTTTGCCTTCCAGCCGCTCGACGACTTCCTGCGAGTAAGCGGTGTGCGCCTCGGCCAGGGCGTCCGGGTCGACCTGGTCCTTTTTGCCGGCCAGGTAATCGGCCACCTGGGTGGGCAGGGTGTCCACGTTGATCGGCTTGGTCAGGTAACCGGTCAGGCCGGCGGCGATGGCTTTCTCGCGCTCTCCAGACTGCGATTGGGCCGTCAGCGCCACGATGGGCAGTATGGTAAAGCCATCCAGGGCGCGCAGGCGGGTCGTCACTTCACGCCCGGAGAGGTCCGGCAGGTTGATGTCCATCAAGATGAGGTCCGGCTGGCTGGTCCGGGCCAGGTCGATGCCGGTCAGGCCCGTCCCGGCCACCAGCACCTCGTACCCGGCGAACTGGAGCATCCGCTGCACCAGCAACTGGCTGCCGGGGTCATCCTCGATGTAAAGTATCCGATGTTTTGCCCTGGTTTGTACCGGCGAGGCATTATCCATAGATAGGGCCACCGTGTTGTGATCTTCGCAAACTGGCACTTTTCATTATACGAGGTGGTGGGCAGTCGAACAATCGGCAGGGGCCGCCTGTCAGTGCAGCGCCTCCAGAATGCTCTCCAGCAGGTCTTCGTCCATGGTCGAGCCTTTTTGCAGCAGGGCTTCGATCTGCCCGCCCAACCGCTCGCGCTCGTAAGCGGTCAGTTCCTTGGCCGTCAGGACGATGATCGGGATATCGCCCAACTCGTCGTCGTTGTTGATCTCGTCGATCACCTGGAAGCCGTCCATGCCGGGCATCATGATGTCCGTGATCACCAGGTCGGGGCGTTTTTCGCGCACCATGCGCAGGCCTTCCGCCCCGTTGTAGGCGATATCCACCTGGAAGTTGCCCCGGGCTTGCAGCACGCGCTGCACCAGGCGGGCGGCTTCCACCGTATCCTCGATGACCAGCACGCGGTTCACGTCCTTGCGGACCTGCTCCAGCGCGCTGAGCAGGCCCTCGGTCGGCAGGTTGATCTGGCCGCCGACCGGCGAAACATCCACGTCGCGCTTCCACTGGTCGCCCAGGATGTGCTTTTCCACCGGAAAGGTGTGCCCGGAGCAGTTGACCACGACCACGTCATCCGGCTTGATCTGGCCGCTGCGGACCAGCTTAAACAGCCCGGCGAAGGTCACGCCCGTGGCCGGCTCGATGCTGATGCCCTCCATGCGGGCCACCACGCGCAGCGCGTTGAAGGCTTCCTCGTCGGTGGCGTATTCCGCCGTGCCGCCGTATTCGTTCATCACGTCCCACAAGAGCTGGTAGGCGCGGCCAGGGTTGCCGGTGCTCAGGGTGGCGATCACGGTGGTGGGTGATTCGACCGGCGTGGCGATGGGCTGGCGGTCCTTCCAGGCGGTAACCATCGGCGCGCAGCCGCTGCTCTGCACGATGCCGATCCCCGGCACCTTGTCCACCATGCCCATGACGCGCAGCTCCTCAAAGCCCTTGACCACCCCGATCGGCCCCATGCCGCCGCTTACCCCCTGGATGAACCAGTCCGGTGTGCGCCAGTCGAGCTGCTCGGCGATCTCGTAGGCCATCGTTTTCATACTCTCGACGGCCGCGATGGACTTGATGCCGCGGTCTTCGTACAGGTTTTTGCTTTTGGCGAAACGGTTGGCGACCAGCTTGGTCTCGTCGTAGGTGCCCGTGACCTTGATCACCTCCGCCCCGTAGAGGGCCACTTCCCGCATTTTGTCGCCGGGCACCAGGCTGGTCAGGAACACCCACAGCTTGATGCCCGCCCGCGCCGCGTAGGCCGCGTAGGCCATCGCCACGTTACCCGTGCTGGGGACGACCGCTTCGGTGATGCCCATCTCGCGCATCACGCTGATGGCCACCGAGGCCTGCCGGTCCTTAAAGCTGCCGGTCGGCCCCTGCCGCTCGTCTTTGATGTACAGGTTTTTGAGGCCCAGCATGGAGCCAAGTTGCGGCACTTTGAGCAGCGGCGTGGCTCCCTCGCCCATGGTGACGATGTTTTTGGTATCGTGCAGGGGCAGCAGTTCGTGGTAGCGCCAGATGTTGGGCTGGCGCTCGCGGATGGCCGCTGCCCAGCGGCCTTCTTTGAACGGTTCCAGGTCGTAGTAAGCTTTCAGGATGTTTTCCCCACACTTCGGGCATTCGGGTGTGGGCCGGTCATAGGGCATGCGATGTTTGCAATGGACGCATACCAGTTCGATAAATTTTTTGCTCACGCAGACTCATCTCCGTTGTTGAGGGCTAGGATGGCCTGGACACCCTGCAGCAGGCGATTCTCATCCAGACTGTTCTTATTGTAGATATCGGTGTCTTGCAGGCGTTCCCGCGCCTGCACTTCCAGGTCGTCTTCCGCCGTGATGATCACGACCGGAATCCGGGCGGCCGCCGGGTCCTCGCGCAGCCGCGCCAGCACCTCGAAGCCGTCCAGGTCCGGCATGTTGAGGTCCAGCAGGATCAGGTCCGGCGGGTGCTGGGTGATCATCGCCAGGCCCTGCTGGCCGCTGGTGGCCGTCAGGACTTCGAAGCGCTTATCGCTGCGCAGCCAGCCGGAGATCAGGCGAATCGTCTCCGGTTTGTCGTCGATGATCAGGATGCGCTCACGGGGCCGCTCGGCTTCTACCGCGCGGATGGCCGACAGCAGCTCGTCCTCCAGGAACGGTTTGATCAGGTAATTGGACGTGCCCAACTGGTAGCCGCGCTCGGTGTCCGGCTCGATGCTGCACACGATCACCGGGATCGCGAAGGTTTCATCGCTGTCTTTGAGGTTCTTGAGCACGTCCCAGCCATCGCGCTGCGGCATCCGCACGTCGAGGATGATCACGTCTGGTTTCACCAGCCGAACCAGGTGCTCGGCTTCCATGGCGTTGGAGGTGGCTTCTACCGTGTAACCGGCCTTGTTCAGGTAGCGGCGGTACAGCTGGTGCATGCCGACCTCGTCGTCGATGACCATGACGATCTTACGCGGCAGGATTTCCTGCGCTTCCACCGTTGTGACCGGCGTCGGCCGCACTTCCGCCTTGGTCGCGATTACCTCGTCGGTTTCGGTGCCGTCCTGCCGTTCGTAGGCGGGAATGACGAAGCTGAAGGTCGAGCCGACGTTGAGCGTGCTTTCCAGCCACAGCTCGCCGCCCATCATCTCGATCAGGTTCTTGGAGATCGGCAGGCCCAGGCCGGTGCCGCCCGTGGTCCGGGTCAGACTGCCGTCCACCTGCTCGAAGGCCACGAACACGCTGTCCAGTTTATCCGCCGGGATGCCGATGCCGGTATCCGAGACGGAAATCTGCACCAAGAGACCTTCCTCCCGTTGCACGGCAAAGGCGTTGATGGTGATCGAGCCATCGTTGGTGAACTTGGCGGCGTTGGAGAGCAGGTTGATCAGCACCTGACGGGTGCGGATCTCGTCGCCCCACACTTGCGGCAGGTCCGATTCGACTTCCATATTGAGCCGGACCGACTTGTCCTTGAGCAGGCCGACGCTCATCGAACGGGCGACTTCCATGACGGCCGTGACGTCGAACCAGCCGATATTGAGCGCCAGCTTGTCCGCTTCGATCTTGGCCTGGTCCAGGATGTCGTTGATCAGGTTCAGCAGGTACTGGCCGCTGGAATGGATGGTGGAGAGGTCCTGCTCCTGCATCTCGGTCAGCGGGCCGTCGATGCCCTTTAAGATCACGCGGCTGAAGCCGATGATCGAGTTGAGCGGGGTGCGCAGTTCGTGGGACATGTTGGCCAGGAACTGGCTCTTGATGCGGTCCAGTTCCAGCAGGCGTTCGTTGGCGGCGCGCACTTCTTCCAGCAGGCGGATGTTCTGGATCACCGCGCTCAGGGAGCTGGAGAGTGTTTGCAGCAGGCGCTGGTGCCCGCTGTCATAGACGTTGGCGGCCGTCTCGAAGATGGCCAGCATGCCGACCAGCTGCTGCCCGGAGAGCAGCGGCGCGGCGACGAGGCTGCGGATGCCGGGCGCGAAGCTGGTCTCGCCGCCCTGGCGCTGCAAGTCGCGGATGAGCATCGGCCGCCGGTCTTCCACCAGCGGCTGGAGCGCCTGCGTGGTCAGCGGGATTCGCGCCGGCACATTCACATCGGGCGTGGTCACGTGCTGGGCGATTTGTTCCAGGAAGACGCCGTTGTCGCCCATCAGGTACACGGCGACCACGTCGTTGGGGATGCTGGCGCCGATGAGTTGGGTGGCGTCCCTCATGCTGCTTTCCATATCGTCGTAGGCGGTGGCGGCGGATGTCACGTTGAAGAGGAAGCCCATTTCCTCCGCCTGCCGCTGCGCCTGGACGAACAGCTCGGCGTTATCGTAAGCCAGGCTCACCTGGGTGGTGATCGTCTGGACCAGCGTGATCTCGGAGGGTGAGAATTCGCGTTCCCGCAACGACTGCAGGCTGAAGGCCCCAATCAACTGCCCCTGGACGGTGAGCGGCGCGATGATCATCGCATAGACACCGCCGTCGGCCAGTTCCTGCCGCCGTTCCGGCACGAAGTGCGGCGATGTCGCCACGTTTTCGACGATGATCGGCATATTACTGGCTTG
This sequence comes from Anaerolineae bacterium, assembly GCA_034430555.1. Lineage (GTDB taxonomy): Bacteria > Chloroflexota > Anaerolineae > Aggregatilineales > Ch27 > DAOTXK01. The sequence goes on from DAOUEM010000177.1 coordinate 23,763, forward strand.
CAGTGTATCGAAGTAAGGGTTGACGGCAAAAGGAACCTGGTGTTTGGCTGGCTTGGTGCCGCCGTGCCAGGCGACCACGTCGGCGACGCTGGGATCGTCGGCATCGGTCATGAGCACCATGCCGAAGTCGACGTCCAGCGTGCGCACCAGGCCGTCCAGGGCGGTGGTCAGGATTTCGCTGGTGTCGAGGCTTTCCGTCAGCGCCAGGCTGGTTGCGTAGAGGCTTTCCAGGCGGCGGATCTGCTCTTCCAGCGCTTCGGCAGCGGCCTGCTGGCCCTCGAAGAGCTGGGCATTCTGGTAAGCGGTCGCCACCTGCGTCGCCAGCAGCTGGAGCAGGGTGAAATCCTCCCCGCTGAAGGTGCGTGTGGTCTCGAACGTCTCCAACTGGATGAAGCCCTCGATTTCCTCCCCGGTGACCAGGAAAGGCACGATGGCGATCGCCCGGACATGGCGGGCCTGTAGTTCGTCGTGCACCCCCTCGGGGATAAGGTCGTTCTCTTCGATGTCCGGCACGACGATCGGTCCTGTCGACTGGCGGTAAGCGTCCATCCACCAGGCCATCTCCAGGTCGAACTTCTGGTCGACCATGCCCGTTTCCGGGAACTCGGTGTAAACCCGGCCGAAGTACCCGCTCGTTTCGGCCATCACCATCGCGCAGTGGTCGACCCGGATCAGATCCACCATGTAGCGGGCGGCGGCGCTGAGGATGTCACCGGCTTGCAGCATGGTGGTAAAACTCTGGCTGGCTTCCAGCAGGCTTTGCAGGCCATAGACCTGCTCGGAGAGGACCAGCGTGTAGTTCTGGGTTTCTTCGAAGAGGCGGGCGTTGTCCAGCGCGACCGCGATCTGGTCGGCCAGCGAGGTGAGCACGGTCACGTCTTCGTCGCTGAAGGCCACCGGCTGGTTGGACTGTACGTCCAGCGCGCCGACGACCCGTCCACGCGAGATCAGAGGGACTGCTACTTCGGAGCGGGTGTCCGGCAGGAAGGGATTGGGCCGGTGAACGACGGTGGCGTCGGCCGTATCGAGCGCGATCACCGGCTCCGCCCGGGCGGTCACCTGCCCGATCACCGATTCGGAATTGACACCCAGCGACCACTTCTGGCCCAGCAGCATCTGGCCGACCTCGCCGGTGCTCGCTTGCAGGACGGCCTTTTCGCCCGTCTCATCGATCAGGAAGACCTGGACCTGGTCGTAGTCGAAGTTGTCGCGGATCAGATCGACCACGCGCGGCAGCAGTTCGCCGATATCCAGGATGGAGGTCACGGCCCGGCTCACCTCGGCTGAGGTCTGAAGCTGGCGGGCGCGGGCCTGGGTCTGCTGGAGCAGCCTGGCGTTTTCCATGGAGATGGTCGCCAGTTCCGCCAGGCTCTGGTAGATGCGCAGCTCGCGCGGGCTGTGGGTGCGGGGTTGCGCGGAGCTGAACATCATCGCGCCGAGGGGCGTACCGGCGCTTTCCAGCGGCACCACCACCAGCGCGTTGGTGCCTACGAGCGTATAGTTCAGGCGGCTCTCGTCGTCGAGGCGCGGGTCGCTGATCACGTCGTCAATCGCCAGGATGTGGGGCGTGGCTACCTCCTGCCAGGCGGGATACTGATCCCTCGTGAACTTCATCCCGCTCAGGTCGGGGCCGTGCTCATGCGCCCAGGTGGCGGCGATCTGCACCGTGGCCGAGGGCGAATCCCACGAGTCACCGTTGAGCAGCACGATCTGGGACGAGGTCACGGCCGGCGGCACGGCATGCTCGACAATGGCTCCCAGGATGCCCCGGGCGTCGTTGACGTCGGCGATGGCGCTGCTCGTCTCGTACAACACCCGGGTTTCGTCCAGCGACTCCTGGGTCTGCTGGAGCAGCTGCCAGTTGTCCAGCACGATGGCCGTCTGGTCGCAGATGGCGGTCAGGTAGTCGCGGTCCGGCCTGGAGAAGGGCTGCTTACGGGCAAAGCCCATCATCAAACGCCCGACCGGCCGGTTACGGAGCTGCATGGGGATCGAAGCCAGAGAAAGGGCGCCGGTGCGTTCAAAATACTGGCGGCTCAGGGGATCGGCATCGTCGTCGGTGTGATCGATGTAAATCGGCGGTATCTTCAGCCGTTCATCGATCTGCTGGGAGCCAGTCATCAGGACCTGGCCGACCAGCGATGGGTCGCCGCCGGTCGCGTCCCAATAGTGGATGCGGGTCAGCGTTTCGTCCTGCCGCCAGTACACGTGGATTTGCAGCGGGTCGTTCGCCAGCAGCAGCGATTGCAGCACGGTGAGCGCTTCTTCCGTCGAGCTGGCGTCGCGGATGGCCTGGCTGGCGTGGTAGAGGCGCTCGGTTTCAGCCAGGCTGGTCTGGGTTTGTTCCAGCAGCCGCCGGTTTTCCACCGCCGAGGCGACCTGGTCGACCAGCGACTGGTAGGTGCGCAGGATGCCCTCGTCGTGCATGAACGGCTCGGCATAGTTGATCTGGACGACGCCCAGCATGCGTTCGCCGACGACCATGGGCATCAAGGCGATCGTGGCGGGCAGGTCGGCCATCTCCAGCCCACCGGCCAGCGCCGGTCCCTCCAGGAACCGCTCCGGTACGTCGTCGATGATGATGGGCTGGTCCTGCGCCAGCACATCCAGGGTCAGCAGGTTGCGCAGGTTATCGGCCAGCACTTGCAGCGCCTCGACGATGTCGGTCCCATCAAACTGCCAGGCAGCCACCGCGTGCAGCCGGCGTTCTTCGGGCATGCCATCCAGCAGCAGCACGGCCGCCTGAGAGGCTTCCGGGGGCAGGGTGAAGGAGACAAAGGTCTCCAGGATTTGCCGGATCGTCGTGGCGCGGGTGATCTCGCGGCTGGCATTGTAGAGCAGCAGGGTCTGGCTGAGGGCTTCTTCCGTCTGCTGCTTGAGGCGCGCATTCTGCAGTGCGACGGCCGCCTGGTCAGTCAGCGCCTCCAGGAAGCGCTGCTGGTCTGGCGGGATGTCCTGCGGCTGGGAAAAACCCAGGGCCAGCCAGCCGTTCGTTTCGCCGGCGGCTGCCAGCGGCGCGCTGATCATCGCCTGGATGCCGCTGCCGGTCAGCAGGGTGCGGTCGGCCTGGTCCAGCCGGGGATCGGTCGGCACCGAGCGGATGATGATCGTGTTGGTGGCATCCAGCGTCTTGAGCGGGTACGGGTTATCCGGCGAGATCGTGTCCGGGTAGGTGGCGACCACGTTGAGCAAATCGGTCAATGATTCGCCGGACGGTGTCGCCAGGATGATGTGGCCGACATCCGGCATGATATTCATGATGACGTGTTCCAGCGTGGTCTCAGCGATGCCCCACAGGTCCTGCCCCGCGAAGATCGACTTGCTCGATTCGTACATGGCGGTAGTTTCACGCAGGGTATCCTGCAACGCGCTCTGCAGCTCGCGCAGCTCGGTGATGTTCTGGAAGACGGTCACTACTGCCGTGACGTTACCGTCCGCGTCGAGGATCGGCGCGGCATTGTTGAGCACGTCGATGATCTCGCCGTCCGGCTGCAGGATCGCCAGGTCTTCGCTGAAGCTGGTCTGGCCGGTGGCCAGGGCCTGCATGGCCGGCAGTTCGTCCAGCGGGTAGGTGGACAGGGTATCGGCCCGGACCAGGCGATTTTCCGCGGCAAGCTGTAGCAGGTCCACCTGCTGGCCCAGCAGGTCGGCGGCCTGCTCGTTGGCGATAGTCACGCGCCGGGTGGCGGCGTCGATCACCAGGATGGCGGTGGGCATGGTTTCCAGCACCGATTCCAGCGTCTGGCGCTCGGTTTCCACCACCTCGAAGAGCTGGTTGGTGCGCAGCACCGTGCCGATCTGGCCGGCCAGCGCCCCGAAGATTTCCTGCTCGCGCTCGCTGAAGGTGTAGGGGGCGTAATGGGTGATCACCAGCCGCCCCATCCACAGGTCGGCGGCGCGGATGGGGAAGTTGGCCATGGCCTGCATCCCCAGCGGCTTGAGTCGTTCGGCGGCGGTGGCCGGGTAGGCCTTCAGGATGGCGTTCGGGTTCGGCAGCACGCAGGTGTGCTGCATGATATCGTAAAAACGTTCGTCATCGCCCTCGTCGTCGACGGTGGTGTCTGCGATGTCGCCGGGAGGCATGCCCGGCGCGCCGTAGACCAGCCGCCGCATGTGCAGCGGTAGGTCGTTGGCGTCACGCTCCTGCCCGAAGACGATCAGGCTGATGGATCGGTTGGCGGTGCCAAAGTTATCGGCCAGCGCCTGGAGGATCGCCTGTTCGGTCGCACCGCTGGTGATGGCCTGGCTGGTCTGGTAGAGGCGCTCCGTCTCGGACAGGCTGATCTGGGTCTCGGTGACCAGGCGGGCATTTTCCACCGCCAGGGAGACGCGCTCGGCCACCGCCCGGATGATGGCGATCTCGTCCTCGCCGAAGGCCTCGCCGGTGGGGCGCGCCGCGTTGAGCAGGCCGATGACCTCGCCGCGCACTTCGATGGGCGCGACCAGGCTGCCGGTGGCCGGGGTCTGGTGGGCGTCATCGGAGCGGGCGGGCGTGGCGCCGTAATATTCTTGCAGGTCGTCGCTGTGCGTCGTCAGGAAATCATCCCAGGCCTCGCGGGTCAGGCGGCGGTTCAGCTCTTGCACGCGCTGCACTTGGCGGCGGGATTCTTCCAGCAGGCGGACGTTGTCCATGGCGATGGACAGCTGGTTGGTCAGCACCTCGAAAATGCGCACGTCTTCCTGGCGGAAGGCGTTCGGCTCGGTGCTCTGGATGTCCAGCGCGCCGACGACCAGGTCGCCGGACTTCAGCGGCAGGGCCATCTCGGAGCGGGTGTCCGGCAGGTAGGGGTTGGGCCGGTGCACGGTGCCGACCTCGCCGGTATCGGTGGCGATGACCGTCTCGCCGCGGGCCGTCACCTGGCCGATCACCGACTGCGAGCCAACCGGCAGCGACCAGTTAAGGTTGAGCAGAGTCTGGCCGGCCTCTCCCGTGCTGGCGATCAACTCGGCGTGGCGAGCCGCTTCATTCACCAGGAAAACCTGCACGTGATAAAACCCAAAACGATCCCGGATCAGGGTGATGATCCGGTTGAGCAGCATGCTGGCGCTGCTGATGCCGACCGCCTCGCTGGCGATTTCGCCGGCGACTTCCAGGTCGCGGGTGCGCTCCATAAACTGCTCTTCCAGCGTGTTGATGTTGGTCAGCAGGCGGCCCGTCATACTGTTGACGGCGGTGGCCAGGCGGCCGATTTCGTCGCTGCGCCGGACCGGGATACGCGCGCTCAAGTCGCCGGAAGCCACCCGGTCGGCGATGGTGGCGGCCTCGTCCAGCGGCCGCGTGACGGCGTTGCTGACCTGCCACAGGACCGCGGCCAGGCCGGCCATCACGCCCAGGGTCATCAGCAGGAAGAGCAGGCTGAAGCGCTGCACGTCGGCCAGCGCTGCGCCGCTCTCCTCCAGGATGAGCAGTTTCCACGGTGTGCCGTCCACGTCGGTGGCAAACGGCGAAAATGACGCCGAGGTCACGAACTGATCGCCGAAGTCGGCCCCAGACACATCCGCCGTGATAGCGTCCTGCAAGCCCGGCTCGCGCAGCGTCAGCCGGCTGCCCGTATCGTTAAGGCCGAACAGGTAGCCACTGTAGGCCGGGTCGCTGAAATTGCCGGGGTCGCGCGTATCGGCCAGGTAGCGGTCGTAACCGTCGACCAGCACGTAGTTCTGCCCCTGCCTCAGTTGGGACAGGGTGTCCGGCTCGCTGACATAATCCAGCAGGGCGGCGGCGTTCAGGTCGATCGACAGGCCGAGGGCGGTGTCTTCCCGGCGCAGCACACTGGTGGCCAGCTGGATGATCGGCTGGCGAATGGCGCTGGCAAAGATCACCGGCGAAATGTAAATCTCCTGGCTTTCCGTCAGGTTGATCGCGGACTGGAAATACGTTTCGTCGGTGATGTTGCGCAAATCGGCGGGGGACGTTAATTGCAGCGCCCCCTCCTGGCCGGTGCGCTCGGCCCGCATCAATTCTTCCCCGCTGATATCAAAAATACGGATGGCGTTGATGTAGGGCACGCGCCGCATCAGGTCGAACATCTCACGGGCCAGGTTATTGAGGGCGGTGGCCCGCTCGCGCCCGGCCACCCACTGCACTTCCGGCGACGTGTCCGGGTCGTTCAGCTGGTACTCGATCTCCAGCAAGTCCTCAAAGACCACACTGTCCCGCAGCCCCAGCACGGTGTTGGGCATCGTTTGGGCGAACACCGTCATCCGGTTGGTGATGCTTCCCACGATTTCCTGGTGGCGGCTGGCGACCAGGCGCAGCTCGGTGCTCTCGACCTGCGTCCGGCCAAAGATGCTGAGCAGAACAAAGCCTGCCACCAGCGGGATCAGCAGGTACAGCAGCAGCCGCTGGCGGAGCGGCAGGGTGCGGAAGCGGGTATTGAGGGTCCGTATCGAAGTAAGATTGGCCATTAAACGCTCTCCATTGGGCCGCTGTTGGGGGCGCCATTGGGTCGTTTGAGCAGGATGCTGACATCGGGAGTTTGCAGGATTTCGGACAGTTCCCGGACGGCAGTTTCCAGGATCAGGTCCACATTCGGCTCGGTGGACAGCTTGCCGCTGATCAGGTTCACCAGGCGCTCGCGTTCGGCCAGCCGCTCACTGTGCTCCAGCAGGCGGATGGTCTCCAGCGTGACTTCCAGGCGGTTGACCAGTTCTTCGGCCATCTGTAAGGTGCTCTCATTGACCTGCGCGGTGGGCACCTGCCAGTCCACCACGCCCAGCACTTCGCCGCGCACCATGATCGGCACCGCCACGATGCGCTGCCCGTCCAACTGGGGCGGGCTGGTCACGGTGCGATGCTGCCGGGCGGCTTCGAGCTGCCAGCGGTTCCAGCCGGCGGTTTCCAGGTCTTGGGCGGCCGGGCCGGCCACCGCCTGAACGCGCCCACGCCGCCGGGAGGCGGTGAGCATATCTTCCCAGGACGTGCGCGTCAGCAGGCGGTTGAGCTTCTCGACTTCTTCAGCACGCTCGCGGATTTGTTCGTACAGCCGGGCATTACTCACGGCCACGGCCAGTTGGGCGGCCAGTGACTCGCCCACGCGCTGCTCATCTGGCGTGAAGGCTTCCACCGACATACTCTGCATGTCCAGCGCCCCCAGGATTTCCGTGCCGCGAATCAGGGGCAGGGCCATCTCGGCCTGCGTATTCGGCAGGAATTCGTTAAAACGGTGGATGCGGCTGGTGTCGGTTTCGCGGGCGATGACCATCTGTCCCAGTTCGGTCACGCGCCCGATGGTGCTGACGCTGCCCACGGCCAGCCGGTGACCGCGCCGCAGCAGCTCCTGCCCCGGCTCGCCGGTGCTGGCGACCAGTTCGGCGTATTCCCCGGACTCGTCGATCAGAAACACCTGCGCGTGGTAAATCTGCGAGAAATTGGCGACGATCATGTTGACGGTGCTGTCCAGCAGTTCGCCAAGGTCGCGCAGCGTGGAGGCCTCGCGCCCGATAGTGGTGGTCAGTTCCAGGTCACGTGTGCGCTCTAACACGCGCTGCTCCAGGTTCTGGATGGAAAGCCGCAGTTGATCGGTCATGGTGTCGATGGCCTCGGTCAGCAAGCCGATCTCGTCCTGGCGGTTGGTCATGCCGGCCCGGTAAATGTTGGTGTCAAGGTCGCCACGCGCGATCTGCTGGGCGGTCCTGGTCAGTCCAATAATGTGACGGATCATCAGGTTATTGAGCGAAATAACCAGCGCGACGATCAGGATCAGCATGGCAGCCAGCGTCGGTAAGATGGCCCTGGCCAGGGCAAATCCGATCGGGGCGGCGATCGTGTCCAAGGAGGTCTCGGCCACGATGGTCCAGCCCAGGCTTTCAATGGGGAAGTGCTTGCCGACGACCTCCACCGGTCCCGCGCCCCAGTCACGCTGGTACTGGGTGGCCTCGACCTCGCCTTGCCCCTCCACCGTGGTCCTCAGGATGTCGACCTGGCGACTGAAGGGGGCGGCAGACTGGACCTCGGTCAGCAGCCAGCCGTCCTCACTGACCAGGTACAGGTCTTCCGAAGCGGCGTCGCCTGATGCGGTGACGTTGTTTAAGGGAGCCTGTAACAGGTGCTGGACATCCAGTGTAAAGATGAGATACCCCCGCAGGACGTTGTTTTCGACCACCAGCGTGCCCACTTCCAGCACCGGCGCGCCCGTCTCCGGGTCGGCATAGGACGGGAGCAGGTAGGCCTGGTCCGGGGTCAGCGCTTCTTCGCTGATGGTGAGATAGGACGGCATCTGGCCCTGCTGCTCGCTGAGCAGGCTGGTCGCTTCCCCGACTTCCCCGACCAGGCTGATCGAACGCCCGGTAGTCGACAGGTAACGCACGGCCTGGAAGCTGAAGTGTTCGCGCAGCGCTATATCCAGCGAGTTATTAAGGCTGGCGGTCGTATCCGGCAGCAGTTCGATATCTGGCAGGCCGGCCACCAGGCGACCTACGCGATACAGGCGCAGCTGGAGCACGCCATCCTGGGCGGCGGTAAAGGCGGCGGTCGTGGCGTCGTCCACGCCGCGTTCCACGATGATGCCGCCGATGCGGGCTGCGCGTTCCAGCGACACTTCGGACCGTTCGATCGAATCCAGGTAGGAGAAGCGCGTCGTCACCGCCAGGGAAACTACCAGCGGCACGATAGCAGCCACCAGCATCCCGATCAGCACCTTATAGCGGATCGGCCAGTTCTGGATGGCCAGCAACCTGCGGATGGTCCTCAGGACAATCACGAGTCACCTCCCTCACCGGCAGGGTTGATAGCATCGGGCTGCTCCGGCGACCGGTCGTAGGATTGCAGGCGGATCTGGGTGCGGTTGCCGCCCAGCGCGGAGTTGAACTCCACTGCCGCCAGGTTGAGCAGTTCTTCCAGGGTGCTGGCGCTCTGCAGCCGCGTGGAGATGGAGCTGATCTGCTGTTCGCGGTAGGCGAAGGCCTGCGTCTCTTCCACCAGGCGGATGTTGTCCAACGCCAGGGACAGGCGGTCGGCGATGGCCGACGCCAGGTCGACGAGGTGCGCCGGCAGTTCGCCCTCGCGCTGTATCTCAAACTCCATGGCACCGAGCGTTTGCCCGCGCACGATGATCGGCAGGCTCAGCAGGTGGCGGCCGTTCTGACGGGTAATGGAGACCTCGCCCTGGTGCAGCGTCTCCTGCAGGCTGGGCGTGATCGAATCGCTGGCAATCGGTTCGTCGGATGCGGCCGGCAGGTCAAAGCCCAGCACCGTCGACCCCCGATCCCGGAAGAAGCGGCCCCAGACGACGCCTGCCGCCTGCCGCCGCAGCTGCCGGATTTCCTCGGCGTTTTTCTCGATGTGGGTATACAGGCGTTCTTGCTCGGTGGTATAGGCTTCCAGCCGGTCGGCCATGGCGCGCATCTGGATGTTGGCGCTGAACTGGCGCGTGAGCGCGTTCATCAGCTCGACCGTCTCCGGTTCAAAGGCGTTGGTATTGGCGCTTTGCAGGTCCAGCATGCCAAAGGCCTCCTGGCCGAATTGCAGCGGCAGGAAGAGCTGGGCATTGGTGCCCGGCAGGAATTCACTGCGGATGTGTGCCAGGTCGGTGGCGCGAATGACGACCGGCGCCTTCTCGCGGAAGGCTTCCGCAATCGGCAGGTTAGCCTGGGTCGAGAAGCGCCGCCCTTCCACCTGCGCCCGTTGGGAAGCCAGCCCGGTGCCGCTGCGCAGGCGCAGGATTCGCGGGTTGGTTTCATCCTTGAGGAAGATTTGCACCTGCTGCAAATCGAAGGTGCTGTGCAGCAGGCTGCCAAACTCCGCCATCACGGTGTCCAGGTCGGCCAGCCGAACCACGTCTTCGCTGAGGGCCGTGACGATTTGCAGGCGGTTCTCGGTTTCCCGGTTCCGCCGCCAGAGCGACTCATGCCGCCGGATGGTGGCGCGCTGTGCCGCGCTCACGGCCAGCAGCAGGATGCCCGAAGGCAGCACGCCCGCCCAGAAGGAGTCCAGCCGGTCCAGGAGGAAGGCATCCAGCACGCCCAGTGCTGCCAGCATGATGATGGTGATCGCCGTCGTATTGAGCAGGCCGGTCCCTTCGAAGAGCAGGCCTGCCACTAGCACCGGGATGACCAGGGCCAGTACGGCGGCGCTGTCCAGCCCGTAGGATAATACCAGGCTCAGCGCGACCACTACCGTATAAACGGTGAACATCTGGGCGGCAGTTGCCAGGCGGCCCGTATTGACCAGGCGGTGCGTTATGAAAACAACCAGCACGAGCAGGCCGACTATTACCGGGAGCAGGGTTGCCAGTGCGCCGCTCCAGGTGATGACGATGAGGGTAGAGAACAGGGCGGCCGCTCCTGCCGCGATGGTGTTCAGGGTGACCAGGGTGCGCACCCGCTGCTGCTGGCGCGGGTCCTCGTATGGGTATTGGCTCTCAAAAATCTCTCGTACGCGTTCCATACTCGGCTTCCTGTCAGTCTTGTCCGTTGCCGGATGGGGCGGTGAGCGGAGCGGCTTGCAGGCGGACCGCCGCGCTGTCGGCGCCGAGCACGCGGCTCAGTTCGGTGAGCGTGGTACGCAGCATCTCGTCCACATCGCCCGCCGATTGCAGGCGACCACCCAGTTCGTTAATCACGTGCTCCTGCTGGGCCAGCGTTTGCGCTTCCTCGAACAGGCGGCTGTTGTCCAGCGCCAGGGCCAGGCGGGCCGCCACCGCCTCGATCAACTCCTGGGCGTCAAGCTGGCTGACGTTCGCCGGCAGGGTGACCTCCAGCGCGCCCAGCACCTGCCCGCGCACGTCCAGCGGCACGGCGATCACCGGTTGGCCGTCGGTCTCTTCGATGACGGTGCGGGCTTCGCGCACGGCCTGGGTCAGCGTGGGGGTCCAGTCGACCGAGCGCTGTAAATTGGCGTCCTCCACCAGCACGCCGAACTCGCGCCTGGCGCCGAACAAATAATCCTGCCAGGCCTGCCCGGTCAGCTGGCGGTTGAGCCGCTCGACTTCTCGCAGGTTTTCCTGCGCCTGTTCGTACAGGATTTGATTCTGTTCCAGGCTGGTTTCGATCTGTGCGAACAGGCGGGCGTTGCTCAGGGTGACGCCGATCTGGGTCGCCATCACTTGCAGGGTTTCAATGTCCTCGTTGCTGAAGGCATTGGCGCGGGTGCTTTGTACATCCAGCGCCCCGATGGCCCGTTCGCCTTCCATGATCGGCAGGGCCAGTTCGGAGCGGGTCGCGGACAGGAACTCGTTAGCCTGGTGAATGGGGTCGGTGCTGGTATCGGTGGCGTACACCAGCTGCCCGTGCCGGGTGACCTGCCCGATCACCGAGCGGGAATTGACGGCCAGCCGGTGCCCGCGAGCGAGCAGTTGCTCACCCGCGTAACCGGTGCTGGCGACCAGGTTGGCGTATGCGCCCTGCTCATCGACCATGAAGATTTGCACGTGATAAAAGACCAGCCGGTCACGGATCATTTCGACCAGGCGGGGCAGCAGGTCCTGGCTCTGCATGCTGGCGTTGGCGACCTGCCCGATTTCGGCGACGGCGCGGAGCTGGCGCGCCCGGCGCTCGGCGCTGACCAGCGTGTCCTGCAAGTTGCCGGAAAAGAGCCAAAGGATCATGCCGGTGCCGACAATGACGATGACCACTGCCGCCATGCCTGCCGTCAGCACCGGGAGGGGGGTGGGATTATCGAGAATGAGAATGCCGTTGAGTTCGGCCAACCCGTACAGCATCACCAGCAAAAACGACAGCACCGTGCCGATCAGCCCGCCTACCCGGCCAAAGAACATGCTGGTCAGCAGGATGCCCATTATCGCCAGGGTCGCGCCGTAGCTGGCCGCGCCGTTAATGGTGAGCGACAGGATCATCAGCCCGTAGATCAGTATGGCGAACAACAGGCGGGCCAACAGCATATAACCGGTGTGCCCCAGATACAGGATCAGGCTGATGACCGCCGCCACCCCCAGCGTCGCGGCATAAGCCACTATCGGGTTCTGGGCGCCCATGCCGTTGGTGATCAGCTGTAGGATGAACAACAGGATCGTAGCCACCAGGATGCCGGCGCTGAGCGCGACCAGGGTGCGGACGCGGAGGAAGTCCAGCCGGTTGGGGTAGCGCTGCTCCAGGCGCCGGATGTACTGGCCGATCAGTTCGTTCATGAGTCATTCTCCTCCGCCCGACCATCGTTTGGGCGCGCCTGGCCATCGGATGGGGTCTGGCCGTTGCCCGCATTGGCCGGGTCATGGTCCAGCCGATCACCGTTTTCAGCCGGGGGACGGGCCTCGGACGGCACACCCAGCCGGATGGCGATGCGCGACGCGTTCAGGGTGGTTTGCAGCCCCTGCGCGGCGGTGACCAGGGCGCCGTCCATACCGGCGGCGCTTTGCAGGCGGGCGCCCAGCTCGTTGATCACCGCCTCGCGGCGGGCGATGCGCTGGGCATCTTCGTACAGGCGGGCGCTTTCCAGCGAGAGGGATAGGCGGTCGGCGACATCTTGCAGCAGGGCGGCGTCATCCGCTCTTAAGGCAGTGTCTGGCGCCAGTTCCAACTCCAGGGCGCCGATGATCTCGCCCCGGATATTGAGCGGCACGGCGATGATCTGCCGGTCCGGCTCGGCGTACTGGATCAGGCCGCCAGCCGCCGCGGCATCCCGCAGGCTGTCGGTCCATTCGGCATTGGGCGTCATCTCCCCGCTGGCGAAATCGATGGTTAGCGCGGGCGCCAGGTCTTGTTCGTCCAGGTAACTGGCCCAGGCGCTGCGCGTCAGCCGGCGGTTGAGGTTTTCGATCAGGGCGATCTGCTGCTGTGCCTGGTCCACCAGGCGCTGGTTTTCGGCAATCACCCGCTGCTGCTCGGTGAAGAGGCGCGCATTATCGATGGCGATCGCGATCTGGTTGGCCAGGGTTTGCAGCGCGTCGATATCAGCCGGCGTGAAGGCGTTGGGCGCCGTGCTCTGCACATCCAGCGCCCCGATGATCTGGCGGCCGGAGATCAGCGGCAGGGCCAGCTCTGCGCGGGTATTGGGCAGCAGCTCGTTGCGCCGGTGCATTGGGTCGCGGCTGGTATCGCGGGCCAGAACCGGTTGGCGGGTTTGGGTGACCTGCCCGATCACGCTCTGGCTGCCGACGGCCAGTTTATGGCCGCGTTGCAGCAACTGCTGCCCGATCGGGCCGGTGCTGGCTTGCAGCACGGCGTTGATGCCCGCTTCGTCGAGCAGGAATATCTGGGCGTGGTAAATGTCCTCGAACCGGTCCCGGACCAGCATCACCGTTTCGTCGAGCAGGGTCTCTTCTTTCGACCGCAGAAAGATGCGCTCGGTGACCTCGTTGCTCAATTGGGAGAGCTGTAACTGGCGACGTTGGGCGGCGGTTTCCTGCGCCGTGCGAGCTAGGCTGCTCCACCAGCCCTGGGCCAGGTAGTAGATCATCAACCCAAATCCGACCAGGGCGCCGGCCTGGCTGCCCATGTTGGCGTATATTTCCCGGGCCTCGGCAGTGCCCTGCAGATTGAGCCATACGATCACCGTGCCGGCCACACAGGCGGCGGTGACGCCAATGACCCCCCGCCCGCCGACCAGCAGCCCCGCCATGGTGATGACCAGGCCCGTGCCCAACAGCGCGCCGGGCGTGCGCCAGCCAATGCCCAGCGCCGGCAAAAAGGCCACGCCGTATCCAGCCATTAGCAGCAGCCACTTGGCAATGGTCAGCTGCCGGTGGCGGATTAACCCCCAGATGATGGCAAAGGCGACCATCACGATGAACATGCCCATCAATACGTTATTCAGACGGGCGGCATCCTCGGCTGGCATCGGGCTGGCCAGGCCGATCAGGACGGCGGTCATTGCCACCAAGACCAGCAGCAGCCCGCCCGCCGAGATGGCGTACGCCGTGACGGCCTGGCGCCGCTGGATCGGGTTGCTATACGCCGACAGGTCGAACAATCGTGATAGCCATAACTGCATCGGGGCGCTCCTTAACTGGTTGCGGCGCGCTTGGCCGCGGCTGGCTAAGGGCCGTTGTCACGGCCGGTGTTACGGCCATTGTGGCCGGTACGGGATGGCCGGTGGTGCTCGTTGCCGAGGTTCAGGCGGACCCGTCCTTTGCGCGCGTCGAGCGAGTCGCCCAGTTCCTGCAGGGCGATGTTGAGCAGCGCCGGCAGCGTGCTCTGCCCCTGGAATTGGGCGCTGATGGCATTAAGCCGTTCCTCGCGGCGGGCCCGCGCCTGGGCTTCTTGCAGAAGCCGATTGTTCTCCAGGGCGATGGCTGCCGCGTTGATGACCGGCATCAGGCGCGTGATATCTGCCTCGTCGAAGGCGCCGGCCCGATCCCCCGCCAGCCAGATGGCCCCCAAGGCGCGATCTTGCAGCGTGATCGGGATGAAGACGGCGGCGCGGACCCAGCCAGCTTCGTCGGCCAGCGCCAGGCCGTTGGCGGTCAGGTCCTGCACGTCCTGGATGATGATCGGCTCCTGGTGGCGCATGGCCTCGGCGATAAGCGGCACCTCGCCCAGCGGCAGTTCCTGGTCGGCGAACAGGCCGCCTGCTTCCAGGGCGCGGGTGTCGGCCTCGGTGATGCCCCGCCAGCGGTCGATGTGCAGCCGGCTGCCTTGCAGCAGCGCGATGGCCGCCGCCTGGCTCTGGGGGGTCAGGCGCTGGGCGTAGAAAAGAATCTGGTCCAGCGTGGCCACCGGATCGGTTTGCGACGTCAGGGCCAGCGAGACTTCCGCCAGTGTTTCGGCCAGGGTGCGCTGCTGGCGCTCCGCGTCGAGCAGGCGTTCGCGCTCCTGTTCGGCTTGCTTGCGCGCGGTGATGTCGCGGGCCACGCCGACCAGGCCAATGACGTTGCCCTCGGTGTCGTGTAAGGGGATTTTGGTGGTCTGCGCCCAGATGCGATTGCCGGTGCCGCCCTGGCTCTCCTCTTCGATGTCGATCAGCGGTTCGCCGCTTTGCATAATACGTTGTTCGTCGTCGTAGAACTTCTGGGCCATCTCCGGTGGGAAGAAGTCGAAGTCCGTTTTGCCGACCACTTCTTCCGGCGTCAGGTTGCCGGAAATCTGGTAGGCGTGGGCCACGTTATCGAGGATGATCCGGCTCTCACGGTCCTTGACGAAGATGTAGTCCAGGATGTTGTCGATCAGGGTGCGCAGCAGCGTGCGTTCTTCGGCCAACTGCGCTTCCGCCCGCATGATGGAGTTGATATCACGCGTGATTCCCACCAGGCCGATGATCGTGCCGGTGTCGCTGTCACGCAGCGGCACCTTGGTGGTGGAGGTATAGTTGATCTCCCCATTGGGCAACTGCCGGGTCTCCGTCAGCCCCAGGACCGGCTCACCGGTTTCCATCAGGTGCAGGTCGGCGGCCAGGGTTTCCCGGCCAAATTCCTCGCCGAACAACTCCAGATCGGTCTTGCCGATGAATTCCTCGAAGCCGTCGTCGCGCAGATCATCGGCCATTTTATCGCTGATGCGGGTCAGGCAGGCCTGCCGGTCTTTGAAGTAGATGCTGTCCGCCGTGCCGGTCAGCAGCGCGTCGAGCAGGGATTTCTCATGACGCAGCGCATCTTCGGCGGCTTTGCGCTCGGTGATGTCGGTGACCAGGCTGGCGATATATCGCGGGCGGCCCTCGTCGTCGCGGATGAGGAAGAAGTCCTCGATGGTGGGCGTGACCGTGCCATCTCCGGCGATCAGCGCCAGCTCGCCGAGCCACTGGCCCTCGCTCATGACCGTCGGCGTGACTTCATTGCGGACGCGCTCCTGCATATCCGGCGGGTAGAAGGGCAGCAGATTCGTGCCGTAAACGTCCGCCGGATCGTCGAGGCCCAGCAGGTGGGTGAAAACCAGGTTCAGATAAAACACGTTGCCTTGCAGATCAGCCATACTGATGCCCTGGCCGGAAGCCTCGGCCAGCAGGCGGAAGCGGCTGGCTTCGTCCAGCAGGCGGGTGCTTTCCATGGCGATGGCGATCTGGCCGCACAGGCCTTCCAGCAGCAGTTGATCCTCTTCAGTGACCTGGCCGGCGATGTTGCTCTGCACGTCCAGGATACCGAGGACCTGGTCGCGCAGTTTGATCGGCACGGCCAGTTCGCCCCTGGTCTCTGGCAGGTCGGGATGGGGCACCCAGTCGGGGTCCTGACGTACGTCGGTGGCCAGCACCGGGCGCCCGGTGGCGGCCGCCGTCCCAACCACGCCGTGCCCGGTCGGCAGGCTGTGCCCGTCGGCCAGCATCTTCTGGCCGATCGCGCCGTACCCGATTTCGAGCTGCATGGCATCCAGGTCCGGCGAGTAGCGGAAAATCTGGGTGTGGGCGTAGTCGAGCCGCTCTTTGATCAGGGTCACCACCCGCTCGAACAGGTCTTCCAGCCGGGGGGCGGCGGCGATTTCCTGGGCGATGTCGGTGGCGATCTGCACCTGCCGGCCGCGCCGTTCCAGCGATTCCTGGATTTGCAGCTCCAACTGCTTGCGCGCCGTGATATCTGTGGAAATGCCCATCAGTTGGATATCGCCCTCGGCGGTGGCGAGCGGCACCTTGATCGTTTGCAGCCAGACTTCCTGGCCGGTGCGGGTATCGATCGTTTTCTCTTCCGGGATGAACTTGGCTTGCCCGCTGCGCATCACCTGCCGGTCGTCGGCCATAAACTGCTCGACCAGGGCCGGGTCGATGCCGAAGTCGGCGTCGGTTTTGCCCAGCACCTCTTCCACCGGCATGTTGAAATTATCGGCCAGGGCCTGGTTCACCAGCGTGAAGCAGCCTTCCCAGTCCTTGGTGAAGATGAAGCTCGGGTTGAGGTCGATCACGCGCCGCAGGAAAGCGCGCTGTTCTTCCAGCGCCTCCTGCGCCCGCCGGCGCTCGGTGACGTCGATGACCACGCCCTGATAATGGAGAATATGGCCCGCCGCATCGCGGACAATGTTTGTGCGATCATCCGTCCAGCGAATGTCACCGCCCTTGGTGAGGATGCGATATTCCTGCTGGAAGTTGTCCACCCCTTCGACGCTGAAGGCGGTGACTTCCTCCAGGACGCGGTCCAGGTCGTGGGGATGGATGATCGAAGTGTAGGGCACATCGCCGCTGAGCAGGTCCTGGACGCGGTAGCCGAATACATCCTGCACGTTGCTGGAGACGAATTCGACCGGCCAGTTTTCCGCCGCCTGCCAGCGGAACACGACCGTGGCGCTGTTTTCCACCACGGTGTTGGAGAGCTGCATTTGCTCTTCCGCCAGCTTGCGGTTGGTGATGTCCCGGGCTACCCACAGCACCAGCTCATCTTCCAGTGGAGAGATGGTCACCGCAAACCATGTCAGTTGATCGTTAATCTCCAGGCTGTATTCTGCCCGGACGATTTCCCCGCTGTCCAGCGCTTGCTGGATGTAGCCGAGAAAGGTCCTGGCCGTTTCCTGGGGTAAAACTTCGTGCACCGTCCGGCCGATCAGGTCCTGGGACGGCAGGTAGAGCAGGTTGGGATTGGTCGGGGCGATCTGGACGTAGCGGCCATCCAGGTCGTAGATGATGATCACGTCGTCCATGGCCGCCAGGATGGCGCGCAGGTCCTCCTCGGACGCGCGCAGTTCAGCGGTACGCGCCACGACACGCTCCTCCAGCTCGCTTTCGCGCTGCTGGGCTGCGGCGAAAAGGTGGGCGTTTTGTGTGCTGATGGCCAGTTGAGCCGCCACCGACTCGGCCACCAGGATTTCTTCGTCGGTGAAGGCGCGCTTCTCCTGGATCAGGTCCAGGCCGATGCTGCCCACCAGGTCTTCGCCGATTATGATCGGTACGATCATCAGCGCCTGGATGCCCAGCGCTTGCAGCGGCTTGCGCACGCTGGCCATGCGGGGGTCGTGGGCCAGGTCATCACAGATGAAGGTTTGATGGGTGTCTTCCAGGTGCTGCTGCACCGGGTAATCGGTCAGGTCCAGGACGACGCCAACCGCGTCTTTATCGGGGGCCTCCGCCACCAGTTCACCGGTGGTATGGTCCGGCGAGAACATAACCACGCCGACATGATCCACATTCAGCGCCTTGTAGAGGTTATCCGCCGCTCGCTGCATGACTTCGTCCGGGTCCAGCGCGGCGCTCAGGCTGAGGGCGATATCGGACAGCGAGCGGTTGATCCGCGTTTGCTCTTGCAGGTCGGCGGCGCTGGCGGCCAGGGCCTGCTGCTGGTGCAGGGCCAGCGCGATCACCTGGGCCACGACCTGCAAGCTGGCGTACAGATGATTTTCCCGGGTGAGCACCCGGTGGATCAGCAGCAGGTGGGTTGCCGCCCGGTCGCCTTCGCCCATGCTAAAGGGGACCACGTCTAACTGGTCGGTGAGTGGGGCCGGGGCCGGGCCGGTCGTCGCCCGCGCTTTTACGACCATGGCATACAGGGCCGGCGCGTTTTGTTCGTCCACCTGGCTGAGGCTGCCGGCCTGGGCCAGGCAGTGGGCCGACTCGCCGTCGAGCACATAGAGGGCGGCGCCCTTGAGCTCCGGCAAACTCGCCAGCAGCGTGTTCATCAAATCTGGCGCCAGGTGGGGCGAGGCTGCGCTGCGCTGCGCGGTTTCGTTGAGGGCCGTGATCAAAGGCATAAGTGCTGCCGGGGAAGACTGGTTAGACATGGCAGAACTCCTCTGCGTGGTATCAGCGCCACTCCCAGACGGTTTCGCCGGACAGGATACGCTTGATCTGCTCCGGGAAACGATCGGGGTCCAGTGGCTTACCCAGGAAGCCGTTGAAGCCGGCCTTTTGCGCCTTGCGCATCTGGGCTTCGCTGGCCTCGGCGGTGACGGCGACCACCAGGGTGTCTTTCAGACGGGGATTGGCACGCAGCTTTTGCAGGGCCTGGTAACCATCTTCGTACGGTAGGCGGATGTCCATCAATACCAGGTCCACGCGGGGCAGGGTATCCGCGAACTGCACGACCTGCCAGCCACTCGTTTTCCACTCACAGTTCCGTACGCCCATAAAGGCCAGCATGCGCGCGATGAGCACGAAGTTCGGGACGTTATCCTCCACGACCAGCACGAAGGCTTCCGCCGGCTCGGTGAGCTGTCGCTCTGAACTGGGCATCAATTAACTCCTCAAAAAGCGCCGCACCTCAGTGGGAAAGCTGTCGACATCGATCGGCTTGGGAATGTACCCGTCGCAGACTTCCAGGGCCTTCAGCCGATCGTCTTGCATGACATTAGCGGTGATCGCAATAACCGGCACATCTTCCAGGGTCGGAATCGCACGCAGCGTGAGCGTGGCCGTCAGACCGTCCAGTTCCGGCATGCTCAGGTCCATCAGAATCAGGTCCGGTACGACTTGTTTGGCCACTTCGATGCCGGCGGCGGCGCTTTCGGCCTCGACCACTTCCAGGCCATCTGCTTCCAGGATGCGCCGCACCAGGATCCGATTGGAAATGTTGTCTTCAATGTACAGGATTTTGCTCATTGCACGGTCCACTCCGCAGATACAGTGCCGCTGACAGCACTCATCAACGTTAGTGTAACACAAAATTCCTTCGGCGATAGTTGCGATCCTAAAACCAGTCTAAAGGTTTCTATCGCGTGCAAAAAGCATTAGAAGACAATTTGAAGTGGGCCTGCCCGGTGGCAAAGCGAGGACACCGTGTTACAATCGCCCTCTAGATTCTGGACGAATTTACGTCTATTGTACGCGCTTTTGAGAGGATTCTGCAATGGTGCCGCCTGACGGGAACCATAATCGGTATACGCCGGAACGGGTGCTGGTTATCGTCGCGCACCCGGATGACATCGAGTTTAGCTGTGCCGGGACCGTGGCCCGCTGGGTGCGGGACGGCGCGGCAGCTCGTTATGTGCTCTGTACCAGCGGCCAGGTGGGCATCAAGGACCCGAAAATCACTCTGGAAGAAGCTGCCGCTATCCGCGAGCGCGAGCAAACGGCTGCCGCCAAAGCCATCGGCGTGAACGAGGTCGTTTACCTGCGGTACCAGGATGGCATCCTGGAGAATACGATGGACCTGCGCCGCCAGTTGGTCCGCGAGATCCGCCGCTTCCGCCCGGAAGTGCTGATCACCGGCGACCCAACGACGCTGTTCGTCAGCGAGAACTACATCAACCACCCCGATCACCGCGCGGCGGGTGGGGCCGCCTTAGACGCCGTTTTCCCGGCGGCTGGGATGCCGGCGCTGTTCAAGGAACTGGAAGAAGAGGGGCTGACCGCCCACGAAACGCGCAAGGTTTATATTACCTCCTGGCGCGACGCCAACACCTGGGTGAACATCACCGAGACCATCGACCTGAAGGTGGCCGCGCTCAAAGAGCACGCCAGCCAGATGGGCGACTGGGACCCCACCGAACGCATCAAAAACTGGGCCGCCGAACGCGCCAAGGGCTTCGAGATGGGTTACGCGGAGGCTTTCCGGGTGATCACGCTCAAGGGCGATGAGGACTGGCAGCGCTGCAAAGGCCACGTGCTGCCGGAAGACTGCATGCAGCCGGAAACCGAAGCCGAAGCCGTTTCCGAGGCCGGGCGTTAACCCGCCGCGGCGCTAAACCGCCGCCATCTATAGTGAATTAGCTAGGGCAGCCGGTTCGCTGAGGCCGGGCTGCCCTTTTTTCGTGGGGATGCGCCTACGAGATCACGTTCAGCCAGCCGCCGTCCACGTAATACGTGGAACCGACGCTGTAGCTGGCTTTATCCGAGCACAAAAAGACGAAAAAGTGCGCCACTTCTTCCGGCGTGGCGAAACGCCCAATGGGGGCATTATCTTTGGCGATCTGGTCCAGGTAGCCCTGTGGCGTCTGGTCGCTGTCTTCCGTCAGGATGGTGGCTGTATTAAGCCAGTCCGGCGTCAGGACCAGGCCGGGATTGACGGTGTTGACACGGATATTGTCCGGGATCAATTCGGCGGCCAGGCATTTGGAGAACATGACCAGCGCTGCTTTGGTGGTGTTGTAGATCGGCTCGTAGTAAAGCGGCTGGCTGGCGCAGATCGAGGCATTGTTGAGGATCACGCCGCCGCCCCGCCCCCGCATCCCCGGCACCAGCGCCCGTGTGAGCCGCACGGCGGCCATCAGGTGCAGGTCCATGAAGTACTGCCACTTGTCGTCCGGCGCTTCCATGATCGTTTCTTCGCTGCCGGTGCCCGCATTGTTGATCAGGATATCCGCACCGCCGAAAGCCGCCGTGATCGCATCCGCAAACCGTTCGATGTCCGCTGGTTTGGTCACATCCGCCGGCACGCCGATGGTCTGCACGTCGTACTGGGCGGCGATCTGATCGGCCCGCGTCCGGACGCGCGCTTCATCGCGGGCGCAGATCGCCACGTGGACGCCTTCCGCCGCCAGCGCCTGCGCCACCGCCAGCCCGATGCCCACGCTGCCGCCGGTGATCGCGGCGACTTTTCCCTTCAATCCGAGGTCCATACTTCGCTCCTTTTACAGCACTTCGACCGGTTCGCTTGGATGGGTTTATGGGTCGAGGCGCGTCATAACTCGATCATCACCTTCATGGTTTTGCCACCGGCCTGCTCGATATAGTGGTAGGCGTCCAGGTAATCGTCGAAGGCGAAGCGGTCGGTGACCAGTTTGTCGAGCTGCATCAGGCCGCCCGTGACCAGTTCGATGGCGCGTTCGTAGTCGGCCTGCTGGTACATCAAGGTGCCTACCAGGCTCAATTCGCGGTCCTGCACCAGGCCGAGGTCCACGCGCGGTTTTTCGCCGAAGACGCCCACGACCACGATGGTCGAGCCTTTGCGGGCCTCGTTGACCGCATCGGTGATGGTGGCCTCCACGCCGACGCACTCCACGATCAGGTCGGCACGGTCCGGGCCGAAATCACGCAGGAGGGCCTCCCCCAGGTTTTCCTGCTGTGGGTTGACCACGGATTCGAAGCCGCACTGCCGCGCCTTGTCCAGCTTATAATCGCTGACGTCGGTGATCATGACTGCTGCTGCGCCGGAAGCCCGCGCCACCTGGGCCGTCAGGTTGCCGATGGTGCCCGCGCCCAGCACCAGCACTTTTTTACCCTCGGCCCCGCCGCCCCGCGCGATGGCGTGTACGCCCACCGAGATCGGCTCGATCATGGCCGCCTGGTCCAGCGACATCTCATCCGGCAGCTTGAGCACCAGTTCCGCCGCGATGGGGAAATACTCCTGCCCCGCGCCGTCCGTCTGGAAGCCCATGACCTTCAGTGATTCACAGATGTGGTACATGCCATGCCGGCAGGGGTAGCATTCGCCGCACGTCACCTGCGGCATAAAGGTCACTTTGTCGCCCGGCGCCAAGCCGCTGACGTCCCGACCCACCTCCGCGATCACGCCGGAGACTTCGTGCCCCTGCACCACCGGGTATCCGGTATAGGGATGCAGGCCATGCCACACGTGGATATCCGAACCGCACACGCCGATCCGTTTGACGGCGATCAATACTTCGTCCGGGCCATAGCCGGGCCGTTCAATGTCGCGGATTTCAATCGCGCCGGGGGCGGTCATCACTGCCTGTTTCATGGGGGCATTCCTTTCATTCATGCGATAAAAAACGCGCCTGTCGTGGCTGGGTCCATTGTAACGTGGATGCGCTGCCGCCCGCCTGCCGCTTATAGGAGGAAATGTCAGGGTCGATCACGTGGCGCTTGAAGTTGAAGGTGGTCATGTGTATTTCTCCCCCCTTATTGCTATTCGCTGGACATAATGTCGGTATCGATTCCCAGTATTTCCCAAGATGGTGTGCCTTCGAATAAATCGAACTTTAGGGTGGATGGATTGGGAACCTGTTGTTGCAACTTCAACAGTTCAGATGCAATAGGGAAGTTAGCATGTGGGTGGTGCCATAGCATTGGCTTGACGATGTGTATTGTTCCTGGAGAAAGGCGTCTGAATTCAAGTAAACCACTCATCCGTTGCTTTTGATAACCTTTTGGTCCAAACCATGAACCATTTGGTATTCGTTTGGAGTATGGATGTGAGAAATCAGATGGAACGTAAACAGCCTCTTTACCAAAAAGCACTTCACGAATGTCATAATCATCCACAAAATCATCGAAGATATTGATCGCCAACACGTAGGGTAGTTCTAAATCGCCGTATTTCCCATATTTGCTATCAATACGCGATTTGATGCCAGTGACGCTGTCAATCCTACCAAAACTATAATTAATGATGCCGATTGGTCTGGCTTCTGTATCTCCTCTAGCTTCGTTTTTGGGTAACAATCTAAATTCGATGTTCCAACTTTCATGTTTCCAAGTGAATGTTGGATAAGGGTCGAAACCTGCCTCCCTATTCTCGACTACTGACCGGACAACATCATCAAAATCCAATGATGCGATTTTTGAATCAAGAAATTCGCGAATGTGCCGGATTGGCGGATTATCAGACGGGGCTTCGTTGATTGTTATGTGCAACCAGTAATCAGGAGATGATAGGTTTTCGTTTATGTAATCAAGAACTATGCGCTCTCGCTTTTTTGCTGAACCAAACCACGCTTCAGGAAAGACACAAGTAGCTTCGACAAGTATACGCCCACTATCCGGTGTAGTTAGCAAGAAATCAGGTGTCCCTTGTTTCCAATCCGGTTCAACTTCGACGGAAAAGCCCATGCGACAAAACATCTGATGTAAATAGATTTCGAAAAATGCACTGAGATGCTTAGTATCATCTATTGAACGAAATTCCGTACATAACCGTTCACGTTTTTTCGCTGAGGCTTTATACTCATTAAACCATTGTTGAATGATTTGTCGTACATACTTGAGGCTTTGTCTTGCCGTACGGTTTAGAAACTCAAATCTAGGTTCGCTAAATCTTGATGGTTCTATATCACTCCGTTCGAACTCATCAAATAGTTGATAATCCTTTTTATTCATAGTGCCCCTCGACTCAAAACTCTTTGCGCTTCCAATCCCCGCCGACCATGGTGCCGAGCACCTCAGTCGTCAGGATCGCTTCCGGTTCGGCGGTGGTCCAGTCCCGGTCCAGTACGATCAGGTCCGCCAGGTAACCCCGCGCGAGCTTGCCCAGACGATCCTCCATCCCAGCCGCGTAGGCCGGCCCCTGCGTGAAGCCGCGCAGCGCCTCGTCCAGCGTCAGCCGCCCCGCCGGAACCCATCCCTCAGGCCCCGGCGAGCCATCCGGACGGCGGCGGGTCACCGCGGCGTAGAGGCCCAGGCGCGGGTCCATCGGCTCCACCGGCGAATCGCTGCCGAAGGCCAGCACCGCCCCCCGTTC
>DAOUEM010000178.1:0-7728 GCA_034430555.1 Anaerolineae bacterium
CTTCTCCACCTGTCCTTGCCAGGGGCGCCTGGTTCGATGCGGTGAAACGAGCACCCACTCACCGGTCAGCGGATTGAAACGACGGTGTGGGTGCTCGGCAGGATCGAAAGTGATACCGGGCACGGTGTGAGGTTCCCCCCTTGCCTGAACGAGTAATTAAGAGTTCGAAAGGCGCGGCTGGCCCGCCCTGATTGGTGTCTTCACTGGCTCGCTATCAGCTTGAAGACAGCGTGGATTCATCCGCGTCGTCCTTGCCACGCAGGAAACTGAAGGTGCGATACAGCAAGCGCAGCACGACGTTCTGGTTATAACCCGCCAGGAAGCACAGCACCCACAGTAGAAACGGAAACTGCCCCAGCATGGCGCTTTCCGCCTGGTCCAACAGGCCTACGCCGATGGTGGAGACAATGCCGGTGGTAAAGACCAGCGTCATCAGCAAGCCCATGATGATGCCGATGAACGGATTCATCAGGTACCAGGAGACATGGACCGGGTCGAAATCCCGCAGATGGATAGCGTGCCGGTTTAGGGTGAAATAAGCGTATACGATCGCACCCAGCATCCCAAACATCGTCGGGTGGTAGATCAGGCCCAGCGCACCCAGCCCGACATCGGTCATGAACTGGCCGAACAGCGGTTCCACCGCCATCAAGATAACCCACAGTACAAACGCCAGGAACAAGAACCGAATGATCTGCGGTTTATATTTTTCCGTATCCTGGCGGACCTTTTCTTCACGCGCCAGGTCAGCCCGCACCCGGTAAATGATCGCCCGCACATCGTCGTAGTTAGCCCGATCCTGGAGCAGCAAGGCGCTGGCTTCCAGCAGTTCCTTCTGGTAGGTATCGGTGAGATCGCGGCTGCCCTGAACCTTTTGCACGATCTGTTCCTGGAGCTTATCGATGTCATTCCACAGCTTGTCCAGCCGCTCATCGGTCACAAACCGGCTGAGCAGGGATTCGTCCGGCCGAACCGCCTTGGCCTCCCCGAACAATTCTTTGGCCGGCGGACGCCCCCCGCTGACCGGCGCCAATCGTCCGGCGTCAATCCGCACATCCTGCGGCCGGATAATGGCGTCATCCGGCATCACCACGGCAATATCGCCCCGGGGCGCCACCCGGACATCCGAAACGTCGGCCAGGCCGCCCGTGTCCGCGACCGGTACTGCTTCAGCGGCAGGCTCCCGCAAAGCCTCCGGATCGGCTGGTACCAGGTTGACGACTTCCGGACGAGCCGCGTAACTGAAACTGACCGGGGGCTGCCCTGCCAACAATCGCTCAATAGGCGGCACGGCTTCCGACTCCTCAGGAGCAACCAGCGCCTCGGTTACCGGGTCGGCAGCAAGAGCGGGTTCAGGCCAGGCTTCGACCACCTCCGCCTCCGCCGATTCAACCGGCACGAAGGTGGGGACCGGCTCTCCGTCGACTTCCAGGTCCTCAAAATCGGCCAGATCATAGGCGGTATCGGGTTCTTCAAACAACGGCGGGCTGGCCTTCAGCTTGGAAAGCTCCGGGGCAGCCATCCAATCCAGCACGGTATCGTCTTGCGTCGACGTCTCGTCGACCTCGGGAGGCGCAACATCTTGGGGCGGGGGCAGATCATCCGGTGGTTCCGACCCGCGCAGAATTTCCCACCCTTTACCCCGCAAAGAGGCGCGCCGATGCGGTTCATTTGGTGTTTCGCTCATGGACGATCTCCTGTGCTAAAGCGCGATACGCCAGCGCGGATGGATCGGCCGGCGCGTATTGCAGCACCGACTGTTTGGCGACCGGCGCTTCGGCCACCATTTCACTATCGCCGATCACAGTGTGAAATGTCTCCTGGGGAA
Organism: Anaerolineae bacterium; assembly: GCA_034430555.1. GTDB lineage: Bacteria > Chloroflexota > Anaerolineae > Aggregatilineales > Ch27 > DAOTXK01. Next base: position 1,829 of record DAOUEM010000178.1, read on the forward strand.
AGACGTAACGAATTTCCTGGATGACCTCCTGGGAGTGCCGCGAGTCTCGGCGGTACATCGTGCCAAGCACCCCCAACAATTTCAGGTTGGGGTTGAGCGTCTGCTGAACCCGGTAAACGGTCTCCAGTAAATCGCGCACCCCGTGCATCGCCAGGTACTGGCATTGCACCGGGATGATCAGGCCGGTAGCGGCCACCAGGGCATTGGCGGTCATGATGCCAAGGTTAGGCGGCGTATCGATGAGGACGAAATCAAAGTGAATGCGGCTGCGGGCCAGCGCCTGCCTGAGCCGAAAAACGGCCTGCCCATCCGAGCCCAGAGTCACTTCGGCGGTTGCCAGGTCAATACTGGCCGGGATCAATCCCATCGCCCCACCGATGTGAGTCATCACTCGTGCCAGCGACACATTTTCATACATCAGCAAGGTGTAGGTGCTGCGCCGGATGGTATGGGGATCGAATCCAAACGCAATCGACATACTGCCGCTGGCATCCAGGTCGACCAGCAGCACACGGTATCCCAGTTCGGTCAGCGCCGCACCCAGGTTTAAAACCGTGGTCGTCTTCCCTACTCCGCCTTTTTGGTTGGCAATTGCCAGTATTCGCGACATAAGTTTTTTCCATAAAGGAGCGTTTCAACACTGGGCCGCATTATAACACAAAGCAAACCGGCTCACTTCGCGGCGGCGGCCGGCGATACCTCATCCAGGGCCGGGGATTCCTGCCGCAGGACACCGCCCAGAGGCGCCACCGATAGCCGCCCGTTGAAATCCTGTAAATCAACACTGCCCGGCGTCAAATGAAAAACGAGATAAGCGTCAGGCGGCACCACCAGAGCCAGGTTGGCATAGGACAGCGCGCCTACTACCGGCTTACGCTTGAGCACCACGTAGACACCGGCGTCATCCCGCTCCGTCACCCACTGCCAGCCAAACGACTGGCGCAGATCACCCTCAATCTGCACCTGGCGTTCGGACGACCGCTGTACGCTCACCCGGCAGTGACTGGCCCGGACGTAGACCGTCGTCGGCGCTGTCACTTCGTAGGCGACAACGCGCCGCTGGCGGGCGACACCAGGCAGGTCCCGTACGGCATTAAATGCCTTGACAAAAAACTCCAGTTTGCGATACATGGCCGTCGTCTACCTATATCACGCGATCCTACAGATCATCCCGAGAGAACTCGGTCCGTTCCAGCCAGCCGGCGACCGCCTGCGCGACTGCTTGCGGCTGCTCGAGCATCATCATATGCCCGCCGCCCTCGACCACTGCCAGTTCCGCCCGGGGGATGTGCTCGACCAGGTAGTGGCTGTATTTGAGCGGCGTCATTTGGTCTGCCGTCCCACCAATCACCAGCGCGGGCGCGTGAATAAACGAAAGCTGGCCCATCACATCAAAGGCATTGCAAGCCAGGTAATCCCCATAGACCGTCTGCGTATCGTTGGCCAACATCCGCTTACGGCCCAGGCGCAGCACCTGCTCCGGCACGCCTTCCGCCCACGCCCAATCCAGCAGGCGCTCGTACACTTCTTCTGGATGTTCACACACCCTGTTCAGGATATCCGGGTGAACACGCAGCCGGGCGCCGGTTCCTACGAGTACCAGGCCGGCCACGCGCTCCGGGTAGTTGATCGCCATCATCTGTGCAATCGCTCCGCCCATGCTATGCCCGCCGACGACCGCCCGTGGCAGATCGAGGGCATCCATCAAAGCGACCAGATCGCCCGCGTAGGCGCTGACTGCCTGGCGACCCGGACCGGGGCTGCGCCCGTGCCCCGGCAAATCGGGCACGATGGTGGTCGTATCTGCCAGGCGGCGCAGTTCGGCAGGCCAATCGAGGTGGCTCCCCCCAGCACCATGCACCATCAGCAGCGGTGGATAGGGAGACAATGCGTCGCGGTGTTCGGCAACCCACAGCCGGACACCCGCCAGTTCACGATAGGGCATGCTAACCTCTAATCCCACAACGCCGGCCAGAGTGCGCCTCCATTATAAAGCAAAAATATCCCAGTGGGGCAAAGACAGGGCGTCGAGCCAGCCGGGTTGATAGGCTGAAACGGTATTGGTCAGGAAGACCGGCTGACCTGCCGGTATACGTCTTCTACCGTGGCTGCCACCTGCGACCAGGCATAACGCCCGGCGATCAACTTACGCCCCTGCTCCGCCATGGCCTGCCGCCGCCGGGGATCGGCCAGCAACGGCAGCAGCACTGCCGCAATTGCCCGGCCTGTGAGCGGCTCCAGGCGCACCGCCGCACCGGCAGCAATCGCCTCCGGCAGGTGACAACCGTCGCTTACGGCCACCGGCAGTCCGGCCGCCATCGCCTCCAAGACCACCATCGGTAGCCCTTCGCCAACTGCTGGCAGCGCCAGCACGTCAGCCGCGGCCAGGGCCGCCAGCTTTTCCTGGCCGGTCAACAATCCGGCAAAAAACACGCGCGTTCTCACACCTGACCGCTCGGCCTGTGCCTGCAGCGCCGCCAGCTGACCCTCATCCGGCCCAACGACGGCCAGCCAGGTTTCGGGCATCAGCGCCAGCGCATCTATCAGATGGTGAACACCCTTGCGTTCATGCAAACGACCCAGGAAAAGCACCAGGCCGGCATCACCGGGAATGTCCCACCGCTCCCGGAAAGCCTTACCCGGCGGCAGCGCGGCGAAGGACTCCGCGTCAACACCATTCGACACAATGCTGACCTGTGACTCGGACAGGGATATACCCTGCCGTCGCCACAACGAGCGGGCCTCCGACGCTTCGTCCGCCGTCAGGGCCAGGACATGATCCACACTTCGCACCATCCACCGGCCAAACAGCCAATCCCAGCCGCGTTTGATCCCGCCCCGTCCGGCCGCATAGGGCAGCGTCCCATGGGGGCTGAGCACCACTGGCACACCAAACCGCCGGGCCGCCGCTAACGCGATCAGGTTCTCAACAGTGCGCAGTTCATGCACATGCAGCACGTCAGCATCGGACAAAATGTCCTGCAACATCCGGTCCATACCTGCCGGGGAGGACAGGTTGACGCGGCGCAGCCACGGCAGCCGGTTGCGGCAGCGAACCACACGCACGCCATCCTCGATACTTTCTGCGGGTAAAACGCGTGCATTATTGTCGCCGGCATCCGTGGTGATGACCGTAATCGTGTGCCCACGTGCGACCAGCGCCGTCGACAACCCATGCGCCGCCCGCACCACCCCCCCGAATCCCCAGGCCGGTGCGAAATATGGCAGCACAAAAACAACATTCATCGAAGGATAAGCAACCTGAGTTACCGGCTAACGACGGCGGCGGCGAACCAGCTCGCCAAGCGCCGCCTGCCCCGTAAACCCATTGACCAACCCCATCGACATCCGGTTGCCGTCTCTCACTTCATTGATCCAGACCGGCAGCAGTGCCAGTTGATACACCATCTCCTGCACTTCACTTTTAACGGTCGTCATGGGAATATCCCCACGGCTGGCCGAGGCAATCGCCGCCCCGACGAACGCATCCCCGCGGGTGAGCATGTTTTTGTCGCCCTCACGCGAGGTCGGGGTCGGCGGCGCGATCCGCTGCCGAGCCTTCTGGCGCGTGTCATTGAGCATCAAGCCGCGCGCGTCGTGCAAAGCCGATTGCAACGAGACATTAGGCAGCAGAATCGAGACCTCTCGCCCAACTTCCGCGGTGAACCGCTCAGCATTTTCCAGGTCGACGTTAGAGGCCAGGCGCAGCAGCCGCCCGTCGAGCTGTGGCAAGCCGTGCACCGGCAGGAGCTTGTACGTCTCGGTATAAATACCACCCTGCCCCTCAAAGCCCGGAAAATCGTACTCCAGATAACCCACGCCGGTGAACAACCAGACCGGGATAAAGAGCGGACGGGGCGCAGACATATCCCGCTTGCCACCGCCAAATAACCGCCGCAGCCCGCCGGAGCTGGCATCCTCGATGGCTATCGCGGCCTCCGCCTCGTTGACCTTAAAGGGCAGATAACTATCCGGCAGTGACAGCGTCGCTTCTTCCAGCTCGAGCACGGCCTGCTGGCAAACCGGGCAGGGCATCGAATCGCCATCCTGCCCCGCTGGTATCAGGCTGATCGAATCACAGGTCAGGCAGTGGCGCGCCCTCTGGGCCGATGGCCAGGGTGTCTCGGGGTACAGGCTGGAGGCAGCAACGGCCAGGGCCGTGTCCCCCGGCATGCCGTACCCACAGTATACGCAGTAATACTCCCCGGTCTGTTCATTCAAAGTCATGGCCGAGTTGCACTGTGGGCACCGCTTGACTTCAGCACGCGCCTCGGTCGGGGCAGCCGGGACCGGCGCCAGTTCCGCCGTAGCCGGCAGCGCCAACTCAGCCAGCAAGTCATCGACTGCGTCGGTTTCAGCGGATGCTGCGGCCGGTTCGGTACCAGGCGCTTCTGCCGCTGGCGCCTCAACGGGTTGCGGCGATTGCAGCGCTACCGGTGGATCCAGCGGCGCAGCGGGCACGATCGGCGGCTCCGCTTCGTCGGCGGGCTCTTCCAACGCCGGTTCATCGGCTGCCAACGTCGGGGGCATAAAAGCGGCGATATCTGCTGCTGTCGGCTCAGACTCAGGCTGGGGTTGATCGTCAGTCGACACACTGTCCACCGGCATCACCCCGGCCTCAACTGGCGGCGACAACGATTCTGCCAGGGTTGGTTCATCCGCGGGTGTGGTCAGCGTTTCGGATTCCGGCGCAGACGCTTCCACCGGAGCCGGCTCCTCGTCGACCGGGGAAACCGCCGGGGGTACCTCTGGCAACGAAGGCGGCTGTACAGCCTGGGCGCGCGCGCGCAAGCCCGTTATCGGCTCGTCATCTTCCACAAAACGCGGCATCTCAAACCCGGACTCAGCCACCTGTGATTCAGACGCCGCCGGGGACTGGTCCAGTTTGGCCAGGGCGCGGCGCGCCTGTGCATGCTGCGGATCGATCTTCAATACCTGCCTGAGAATCGCCCGGCGTTTTTCTGGATCGCGCGTCGTCCTGGTCAGCCACAGGAGCGCATCCACGTTTTCCGGGTCCAGTTTACGCGCCTGGAGCAGGCTCTGACGTGCCAATTTCAGGTCTTTGGTCTTGAGCGCGGCAACTCCCCTGGCGACCCACTGAGCGGCCTGCTTTTTTTGGGCTTCATCAACCATCATTAACCTCCCCAAACAACGCTGCCATAACCGTGGCCCGGTCGGCCAGGTCATTAAGTATTATGTCGGGCTTCGCTTGGCGCAGCGCCTCATGAACGAGCGGCGGTCCGGTCAGTACGGCGACCACACGCGCATTAACGGCCCGCGCACAGGCCACGTCATTGGGCGTATCGCCGACGATGACGATGCGTTCCGGCGGGAACGACGTCCGCCAGTAATCGACGGCCCGCTGCAAAGCCAGAGGCGGCAGCTCGCTGCGCTCGGCAGCTTCACCGCCGTACGCCCCGATGGCAAAACTGGCGGGGTCAAAGCCTGCCGCACGCAGCTTGATCGGCATGATTTCCCGTAGATTACCCGTCACAAGCCCCAGACAGGCGCGTGGATCGGCCGCCAGGTCACGGATCAACTCGCGGGCGCCGGGCGTAGCCCGCACACGGTGCTGGTCGATGATCACCAACAAATGCCGGACCATCGCCTCGGCAAAGGACGGCACCTGCTCGGCAACGGCCTCAGGTGTGTAACCCAACGGCTGCAAGACATCCTGCAAAAGCTGGCGATCAGTCTGCCCGGCGATCTGCACACGACCCAGCCCATCCTCAAGATGATAAAGTTCCAGCAGCGACCGCTGCACCGCGGCCCGCCCGCAGCCATCCGAAAACAACAGCGTACCATCAATATCAAACAGGATGAGCGTACGATCATCAGTCATGGTCATATCTTTATCGTATACCAAAGCGCGATTTTCCGAAAAACGGTTTTCCTACAGC
>DAOUEM010000179.1:0-22487 GCA_034430555.1 Anaerolineae bacterium
GACGCTGGCGGCCTTCCAACAGCAGGGGCGCGTCGACGTGCGCTACAGCGGCACCGAGCCAAACCTGCTGCGGGCCATGGTGGAAGGCGGCCTCGACTCCACCCAGGCGCAGGTCATCGACCGGGCGATGGCGATCTGCCGGCTGATGGCAAAGGCCAGCCAAACGGACGGCCTGCACGTCGACATCGTGGACTGCGCCACCGGGGAGCCGATCACGATTTAGGCTGGACAATTACAGGAGATCAAACCGGCGAGATGTCCAGGTTATCCCAGACGGCGCGGTCCAGGACGACCATGTGGGGATGATCCTTCACCAGGGCGTTGTAGCTGCTGAAGGGGTACTCGGACGGGTGCGACACAAACCCGGCCCGCACCGGGTTCTGGTGGATATACGACACCACGTCCGGCAGCCGTCGCAGGTCGGTCAGCGGCCGATCCCAGAAGCCGGACTGCCACAACTGCTGCGGTAATGACCGGCCCAGCCGCAGGATTTCCTGCGCGGTCTTACGCTTGACCTCATCGACGATGGTCGGCAGGTAGTAGGCTGCCGGGTCCTTGGCGTAGCGGCTGCCGCCCTGGATGTGGTGCACGGCAAAATCCTCATAGCCGGATTCGGTGGGATAGATCACCCAGTGGAAATGATCGGGCAAGATCACATAGGCGGCACATAACAACCCATAACGCTTGCGCGCCTGGTTCAGCTTACCCTGGAGGGTGAGAATCCGGCTCTTATCCGCCAATATCGGACGGCGCCCCGCCGTCGTAACGGTGATATGATGCCAGACTCCCGGTTCATAACGGTGGGTGGGCGAAGACATGGGCCACTTCCCCACAACCTGGACACCGCGCAGTTTTACGCCAATGCCCTGAACTTTAATCCATCATATCACATTTTTCGGGCGTAAGACGGTCATGAAACCGCCGGCGCGAGATTTTCACCGCATCGGCCGCTGAGCGCGCAAAAAGCCATGCCGAACCGCTCGTGTCTCGTCCAACGTCACGAAGGCATCCGCATCCAGCGACTGTACGACCTTCAAGATGCTTTTAACATCACGACGGCGGCTCACCACCCGGATGGAGCCGACCAGGCCGTCGGCGCCCTGCCCCCAGGTTTCGGTCGCTCCGAAGCCGGCATGGCGCACCGCTTCTGCAACCTGGTGCGAGGCATGCGGTGAAACAATACTCACCGTCACGAAGTTTTCAATAAAGCGCGACTCGATCACCATGCCGATGAAGGTGCCCACTGCAAATCCGCCGCAGTACGCCATCAGATTCCAGGTATTGTCGAGCTGAGTCACGACGCTGCCGATGGCGACGGCAAACACCAGCGACTCGAAAAAACCCATAACCGAGGACAGGATCCGCCGGCCTTGAACCAGGATAAGCATCCGTACGGTGGAAATGGAAACGCCGATCAGGCGCAAAATAAATATCCCCAGCGCACCTAAGAGTATTTGCGTGTCCAAGGTCATGACGTTATCCTCCCTGCAGATCGCCCGTCCTAAAACCGGACTCATTGTAACACAGCCGCAGCGGAGGCGGTCAAAACGATCCCACCGCCCCACCAGGGAGCCTGGCTCATGGAAAAAATCAATCTGACCGAGAAGTTTATGCGGGTAGACGACTACTGGAGCCCACGCCTGGTTGGCGTAGTGAACGATACGCACGTCAAGATCGCGCGGATCAAGGGGGAGTTCGTGTGGCACCACCACGCCCACGAAGATGAGCTGTTCCTGGTGATCAAAGGCCGGCTGCTGATCAGGTTCCGAGACCGTGACGTATGGCTGGACGAAGGAGAGCTGATCATCATCCCCCGCGGCGTTGAGCACCAGCCGGTCGCGCCGGAAGAAGTCCACATCATGCTGGTGGAACCGGCCGGCACCATCAACACCGGCAACGTACAAAGCGAACACACGCAGACCGAAACACCAGATATCTGACCTAAACCGGCGGCTCGACCAGGCGCACCGGCTGGAGCAACGCCCTGTCGAAGTCCCGGAGATCATCGGCCTGCTCCAGCGCGGCCCAAACCCGCGCCGAATCTTCACGCAGACGCTTCACATCCACACCCTGGCAGCACTCCGGCAGCACGGCCAGCCACTGCAAGCTGCGCAGCAGCATCTTGATCGCGCCGCTCCGGTTGCCGCGGGTAACCTGGTAGTAAGCCACGCCCACCTGCAATATCGCCCGGTACAGGTCACGCACCGGGCCTGCTTCCGCCATCCACAGCGCTTCGAACAGGTCATGCTGCCGGTAGTAGTGGCCCGCGTTAAGCTGGGCGATGCCTTCCCGCGCCTCCGGCGGCAGCGGTTCCTGGCACTGGCTGCGCAGCTCGTCCTGGCGGGCAGGATCCGGCAGGCGGGCCAGCCGGAACAGCAACTCCGGCAGCCGTGGGGCGATAACGGCCGTTGGTAAAATGGCATCCGCCCCAAACGCCAGCGCCAGCGCGCCCACTGACTCGTCTGAGGCCACCACCACAACCGGGATACGCCGGGTCGCCGGGCTTGTTTTGGCCACGGTGATCCAGTACCGCCAGTCGGCGGCTTCGTCGACCAGCAGCATGGCCGCGTGATCCTGGGCGAGTCGAGCCACGTCGTCGCCGGGCTGCTGATACTGCTTAAGCGGGATGGACAGCGGACCCAGCACGGCAGTGGCTTCTTCCAGCCACCCGGGATCGCCGGCGACAACAACCACCGTCACGTGACACTCCTGTTAAGCTAAAGACGGTCATCACACAATACCTATCGGTTTAGCCAGCTCAATGGTAAGCTTAACCCCTACGCGATGATTGTAACGCGGTTTTTGATCGCTTTTACCAACGGAGTAGTGTCTCACAGTGCCCCACATCTTTATCACGAATGATGATAGCATTCACGCGCCGGGCCTGCTGGCCCTGGTCCAGGCCATGCGCCAGCTGGGGACGGTCCAGGTGGTGGCGCCGGCCGTCAACCAGAGCGCCGTCGGCCACAAAAAGACCCTGTTTGAAGATATTTCCATCAACGAGACCACGCTGGCCGACGGCACCCCAGCCCTTGCCACCGGCGGCTCACCGGCGGACTGCATCGCGCTGGCGGCGCTGGGCGCAGCCCCCTGGCCGCCCAACATCGTCGTCTCGGGCATCAACCGTGGGGCTAACATGAGCCAGGACATCACCTACAGCGGCACGGTGACGGCCGCTTTTGAGGCGGTGATTCACGCCGTCCCCGCCGTATCGGTGTCCCTCGATAATCCCGAGGCCGACAGGCTGGATGACTACACGAAAGCAGCCGGGGTCGCGCAGGCTGTGGTACGACGCGTGCTGGAAAAAGGCCTGCCGCCACTGACTATCCTCAACCTCAACGTGCCAGACGGCCCAACCATCAAGGGCCTCCGGCCAACGCGCCAGGGCATCCGCATCTACCGCGACGAGCTGGCCCAAAACGGCAACCTGTACCGCATCGTCGGCCCGGCGCCCAGCGGCGTGCTGGACGAAGAGGGCACCGATTTGTGTGCCGTACACAACGGCTACGCCAGCCTGACGCCGATCCATCTCGACATGACCGCCCACCGCTTCCTGGCGGACCTGGCCGCCTGGGATATCAAGCCGTAGGCTTATACCCTTAACCAGTCAGCTAGAACTGCCCCTTGACACATAGATAAACGTCTATATAATATGAATTATGAAACCTGATCCGGTGCTGTTTGCCAAAGCCATTGCCGACGAAACCCGCCAGCAGATCATGCGGCACCTGTGCTGCGTCTGGCTGAGCGTCAACGACGTGGTGGATAAGCTCGGCGGCAAGGTCAGCCAGCCCACCGTGAGCCATCACCTGAAAAAACTGGAGGAAGCCGGGCTGGTCAGGGTGCGCCAGGAGGGCCGGCAGCGGTTTTACAGCCTGAACCAGGAGCAGATCACGGTGTGCTGCGGGCTGTTGGTCAGCGCCTTTGCGCCGGACTTTAGCAGTGAAGACAACCTGATCGCGCTGGCATCCATCCAACCAACTGATGAGTAAACATCAATGGCCAGGATGCCTCTTTTTTTGACCCGATATATAGACAATTGTCTATACGATAAGGAGCCAATCGAATGACAGCCAACGATACCGCTATTCACGAGGCCGTTCGCAGCCACTACGGCGCCATCGCCCGCGCCACCGATCCCGAACTTGCCCTGACTCCCGCGTCCTGCTGCGGCGAGGACACGGCCGCCGCTGACTGCGGCTGCAGCCCCAAACTCTACGATGAAAACCTGCTGGCCGACCTGCCGGTCGACGTCACCGGGCTGTCGCTGGGCTGCGGCGATCCGGTCACCATTGCCGGGCTGACCCCGGGCGAAACCGTCGTCGACCTGGGCAGCGGCGCCCGCCTTTACCAGATGCCCACCTGGGCCAGCGACCAGCGGCTCGCCTTTTTCGGCATGGAACTGGCGCAGGACGATTCACCCACCGGCATCGTGTTAAAGACCTACATCACCCCCGCCGACGATCCCACGCCAGCCCTGGCCCACGAAACCAACACCGATACGCTGACATACGCCTATTGGGCGCCCGCCAACTGCGCGGCCAGCAGCAACTGCCGCGATCTTGCCGTGCTGACGACTACGGTCAACGGCAGCCTGAGCGTGCTCCGCATCCGGGATGAAGCGCCCGATTTTTCCACCGAGCGCATTGGCGTGGGCGGCCCGTTTTTTTACAGCTATTCGCCGGATGCCAGCCGCATGATCTGGCAGCGCTTCGGTCGGCAGTTGGAGGTGTATGACACTGGCAGCGACACCATCATCGAAAACCTGCCGGACCAGGTCGGCTTGATGCAAGCGCCGATGTGGTCGCCGGTCGACGACCGCCTGCTGTTTTCGACCATTGACGAGGCCGGCCACCACAACCTGGTGATCGCCGACGGTGAAGACCGCCAGATCGTGGCGACGGACCAGCGGGGCCAGCTGTCGTTTGCCTGGTCGCCGGATGGGCAGCACGTGGCCTATAAACTCAACCAGGGTTCACTGCACGTGGTAGAGCCATCCAGCGGGACAGAGGTCGCGGTAAGCAATACCTCGCGCGTGCTGGCCTTTTTCTGGTCGCCGGATGGGCAAAAGATCGCCTATCTGACCGCGCCGGGCGACTCTGATAACTCGCAAGTCCGCGAACCCGCCGGTCTGCTGGCCGCGCCTGCCCGTCAGAACACATCTCCGATGGTGACCTGGCACGTGCTCGACCTGGCAAACGGACTCGACTGGACGCACTTCCGCGGATTCATCCCCACGCGCGATACGGTGTACCTCGCCAGCTTCTTCGACCAGTTCGCCCAAAGCCACCGGGTATGGTCCCCGGACAGCCGCTACCTCGTTTACGGGGAGGTGCAGGAGACCGGCGTATCGGTCATCAGCATCCTGGACGCCACCGACCCGGCGGCACGTTCGCAATTGGTGACGGAAGGGCAGATGGCCGTCTGGAGCTTTAACTAACGATTCTTGCCTGATTTGGTCAGGAAGGGTTATACTAACGCCTGTTTGGTTTCTTTCTTCACAAATTCTGGGGTTGATTAGGTATGCTCTCCAAATCAATGGTGACGCTCTTATTGTTGATCACCCTGGCGTTGGTGACGTCCGCCTGCGGCGCCATCGCGACTCCGCGACCACCGGGGCCGTCCACGCCGGAACCGTTTACGCTGGCCCCGCGGGATTCCTCCGGTGAAGGGGCCGCCGTCAGCCAGCGCCCGACAGACATCCCGCCCACGGCCACACCGACCGACGTCCCGCCAACCAGCACGCCGACCGAGGTCCCGCCCACAGCCACCGCCACCAGCACGCCCCTGCCCGAACCGACCGAAGCGCCGGTAGCGGTTGGCGACCCGGCTCTGGGCGAAGAAATCTTCAGGAATGGCAAAGAGACGGCGCCTCCCTGCGTGACCTGCCACATGGTGGAGCAGGACGCCGTGCTCGTCGGGCCTTCCCTGGTGGGTATAGCCGCCCGTGCCGGCGAACGCGTGCCCGATCAGAGCGCCGAAGAATACCTGCGCCTGTCGATCATTGAACCAAGCGCCTACCTGGTCCCCAATACCGACATCAACGTCTTTACGGCAGGCGAGACCAGTTTGATGTTCCAGCAGTATGCAGACCTGCTCTCCGAAGAGGACATCGACCACCTGGTGGCGTACATGCTGACGCTGGAATGATCGCAAGCCCCTTCAACCGAAAAAGCCTGTCCAACGCCCTTAGCGATTAAGGGCGTTTTTTGATCGTGTCGCGCCCTTCAATCGTTCAATACGGATATTGTCGATATACTATGAGAAGTATCTCTATTTAGGCTTTTTTGGGGAGTCAATAATGTCTGAGTTGCCCAGCACCAAAGAGGAGCAGTGGTATCACCCACCGGCGGACATCGTGGAACAAGCCCACATCCCGGATTAAGAAGCTGTTTACGCCCGGGCGCAGGCCGATCCAGGAACATTCTGGGCGGAGCGCTGCCCGGCATGGCGCGTCAGGTGCGTCAGGTTTGCGTCAGGTTAGCACTGATGAGTCGCCTATTGAGCCTGCCCGATTCCCGTGTTAGCGTTACAGATGTAACCGGAGTGACAACCGTGAACGTATACGACATTATCAACCTGACCAAGCGGTATCCCGGCCAGACGATCCCGGCCAACGACAACCTCACGTTCACCGTAGAGATGGGTGAGATCTTTGGCCTGCTGGGCGCTAACGGCGCGGGTAAAACCACGCTCGTCAAACAGATGGCCAATCTGCTGACCCCATCCAGTGGTTGCGTGCGGCTGTTTGGCCGGCTGCTGACCGACGATCCACTGTATGCCCCCAGCCAGATCGGGTATATGTCGCAGGGCGTCCACGCCCTGAACATCCTCACCGTGGCGGAGACGCTGTACTTTACGGCGCACCTGCGCGGCCTGTCCCGCCGGGATGCGCGTGCCGAACGGGATGCCCTGCTGGAGAAGTTCGACCTGGGATCGCTGCGACACCACCCCGCCAACCAGATCAGCGGCGGTCAGAAGCGCCTGGTCCTGCTGGCGACTGCCATGACGGCGCGACCGCCGGTGCTTATCCTGGACGAACCCACCAACGACCTCGATCCGCAGTACCGCCGTTTCGTCTGGGATGAGATCACCGCCCTCAACCAGAAACACGGCACGACCGTAATCCTGGTGACGCACAACGTGCTGGAAGCCGAGCAGGTGATCCAGCGGGTCGGGATCATGCGCAGCGGGCAGCTGATCGCGCTGGGGCGACCGGGCCAGTTGAAGGGCACGCTCAACCAGCAGCTTCGCCTCAAGATCATCTTTTCGCCGGGCCAACCGCCCACCCTGCCCGACGATGCCGCACCCCGCGAGATCGCGCCCGGCCACTGGCGGCTGTTGATCGACCAGGAGAAAGCCCCGGCCTACCTGGCGGCCATCACCGCCGCCGAATCCATCGAGGACTTTCAACTAGGAACGGCCACGCTGGAAGACCTGTACCTGTCCCTGGCCGCGGACGATACGGCCACCACGCCGGTAAGGAACTGATCACCATGCAGTCGTTCTACGTACAACTGCTAAACCTGACGCTGATGCAGCTTCTCAACTGGCGGTGGACCTGGCGCGGCACCGTGATCGTAGGTACGACTGCCCCTATCGTTACCACCATCGCCCTGGGCATTTTCGCCGCGGACAGCGGGCCGCAGGCGCTGGGTTACATCCTGACCGGCAACGTGGTGCTGTCCCTGTTGTTCGTGGCCCTGGGCAACGTCAGCAACCACTTCGCCTACATGCGCTGGATGGGGCGCCTTGATTACTTTGCCACGCTGCCCATTTACCGCACCGCCCTGATCCTGGCGACGGCGGTCGCGTTCCTGGCGCTGACGCTGCCCTCCACCCTCATCACGCTGATCGCCGGCGCGCTGATCCTGCAAGTACCGCTGGATATCAGCCCGTGGATCGTGCTTGTCGTGCCGGCCATCGGCCTCAGCCTGAGCGGACTCGGCGCCTTCATCGGCCTGCTGGGCCGCAACCCGCAGGAGGTCGGCAACCTGACCCTGCTGACCACGCTGCTGCTGTATGGCTTCGGGCCGGTAATCATCCCGCCGGACCGTTTGCCGGACATCGTTACCCAACTCAGCCTGCTTTCGCCGGCAACCTATGCCGCCTCCGCCGTGCGACAGGTGGTGCTCGGCTGGCCGGATCACCTGCCGCTGGCCGTCGATGTAACCGTGCTGACCGCCCTGGCCGCGATCCTATTAGGGCTGGTCAGCCGCCGCATGGATTGGCGGGAAAACTCGTGACCTTGTAGTGACGCCCCGTTCGGGCCCGTGTAGGGCAACAAGCCGACCGAAAACGAGGGATATTGTTATGTGGTACATCACACGAAGGTACATCCACCTGGCAGTTTTAAGTTGGGGTCCGGTGCTGGGGGCCATGCTGGTCATGTTCCTGGCTTCCGCCCAGCCGAAGTACGGGCAGCCGGCCACCACCGAATCCGTTACCGTTTATTTCTCCGGGGCCATGCCCATCTTCCCCGGCCTGTGGGAACTGCTGATCAAAAAGAGCGCCCACGTGATCGCCTATGGTATGCTGGCGCTGCTCAGTATGCGCGCCCTGATCGCCTGGCAGCGGCCGCTGCGCGAGGCCGGTTACCTGGCCATTGTGTGCGCGGTGAGTTACGCTTTGCTGGACGAGGTTCACCAGGCCTTCGTGCCGGGACGACATATGTCCGGCCTGGATGTCGGGCTGGACTTCATCGGCGCGGCGTTGTTTGCGCTGGCGGTGCGGCGGTATTACACGGGCCGTCCCCGCCTGCTGTACGATCTGCGGCGGCGGTTTTCTGCCATACGAAACGACGAGATCGGGTAAACTACGGCGGTGCGGACTATCCCCCAACGGACGGCCCTATGACCATCGAAGCGATACTGTTTGACATGGACGGCGTGATCATCGATACGGAGCAGTCGGTGGTCGACTTCTGGGAGCGGCTGGCCGCGCGGCACGGCGTCGCGATCGCGGCGGCGGACTACGCCCGGCACGTGTTCGGCTGTCCCGGCGAGCAAACGCTGGACAGGTTCTTCCCTATGTTGGAGGCAGAAGGCCGCCAGGCCGTCATGCAGGAGATGGCCGATTACGAGCAGCACCACGTCGCCTACACCGCAGTCGCCGGCGTCTTGCCCTTCCTTCACAGCCTGCGTGATCGTGGCATCCCCACCGCCCTGGTCACGAGCGGCGCGCGGTGGAAGGTACAGGCCGTCGAAGCGCAGTTATCGCTGGCGGGACTGTTTACGGTGACGGTCACGGTGGACGACATTCAACAGGGTAAGCCCCACCCGCAGGGCTACCTGCTGGCCGCCGACCGGTTGGGATTCACGCCGGAAAAGTGCCTGGTGTTCGAGGATGCGATCAGTGGGGTACAGGCCGCGGTCGCTGCCGGGACGACCTGCATCGGCGTGCAGAGGGCATCCGGCGAGGAAGCGCTGCTAAAGGCAGGCGCATGCACCGTCATCCCGGACTTCAGCGCGGTAGCGGTACGGCCCGGAAACCAGAAGAGTACAGCCGTTTTACGGGTAAGCGCCGGAACCCATCTACCGCTGGCCGGATGAACGGCGCGCCACCGGGACCGAGGCGGGGCGCAGGCTTTCCGGCAGGTCCGCCGGAACCTGGTCGAGCGACATCATCACCGGGGAAGTAAGCGGCAGCCGGCAGATCACCCCGGTCCCCTTACCCTGGCGGCTCTCAACGGTGATGTCGCCGCCGTGCGCCTCGATCACCCGTCTGGCAATGAACAAACCCTGCCCCATACCTGGCACCCGCAGCACCGCGCCATCCGGACCAAGCGGCGTGCCCCGGAAAAAGCGCGTAAAGAGATGCGGGCGATCCCGCGCGCCGATGCCTACCCCCGTATCCTGCACGATCAACTCGGCCCGTTCGCCCTTGCGCCGGGCAATCAGCGTGACTTTTCCATCAGGCAGGCTGTACTTGAGGGCATTGTCCAGCAGGTTGCCCAGCGCCCAGCGTAAGCGGCGCTCATCACCGAGCACGTGCATGTCCCGCTGTAAGACCATCACGGCCAGCGTCAAATCAAATGCCTGCGCCGCAGGCCCCCATTCAACGGCCAGGTCGTTGAGCAGCCCTTCCACCGGCAGCGGGAACTGCGCCGCGTCCAGCTGGTCGGGGCCGAGATCGGCCAGATCGCGGAGCTGGGTCACGATACGCTGCAAACGGATGGTATTGCGCATCACTTCGTAGGCAAAGCGTTGTAAAGGTGGATCGGCATCCGCCGGGGAACGCATGGCGACCAGTTCCAGCAGCGGCTCCTGCACGTCACGCGACAATTCCAGCAAGAGCGCCTCACGCGCCTGTTCCTGCTGGACCTGCTGGGTGATATCGCGGATCACCAGCACCGTACCCATCTGCCGGCCGCTGACCGTCGTAATGACCGCCGCCTGGGCGCTCAGCACTCGCCCATCCAGCGGCACCCGCTGGGGCGCACCCAGCGCGTAAATACCCGGCGCCAGGGCTGGCCCCAACACGTCGGTGACGGCTGCCGTCAATTCGCTCAAACGCCCACTACGGAAGGCCCGCTGCGAGCCGATCAGATCGCGCGCTTTTTCGTTCATCAGCAGCACACGACCGTCCAGGTCCTGGACGACGATTCCATCCGGCATCGACTCGAAAATAAACGTCAAACGGGCGTTCTCGCGCCGCTGCCGCCGCAGCATGTTGCGCAGGGCATCCTGGCGTTGCTGCATCCGGTCCACGTACACATCCAGATGTTGACCAAGCTGGCCGATCTCATCGGTGGCGCGCATCCGGGTGCGCGCGCCGATATCGCCGGCGGCCAGCGACTGCATTGTCGCCGAGACACGCCCCACCCTGACCAGCATCCAACCCACACCGGCATAACCGGCCACCACCACCATCGCCGCCAGTGAGGCCATCAGCAGGCTGAGCAACTGGCCGCTCAGACCAGCCGCATAGGATACGCTGCTGGGCAGGTAGACCATCAGCACTCCCAACGGGCTGTTACCGCCGGGCGAAAAATGCATGGCTACCGCCTGGAAAGGATACTCACCAATGGTCAGCATTTGCACAGGGAGTTCCCCGACCGCGGTTAAGGTTTGCTGCACCTGCTCCGGTGACAGGACCAGCGACCGGTACACGTCGCCATTGGCGCGGAAGGTGGTCTGCATCAACTGCCCGTTCACGTCAAACAACGCAACCTGGGCCAGGCTGCTGCCCCGCAGAGATTCAAGCGCTCGCTCCAGGCGCAAACCGGTCCACACCTGGCCGATCAATTCACCATCAGGCCCTGACAGCGAGCCGGCCACGTAGATCATGAATCCTTCCGGCGTGCTCAATAACCCGGCGGCGGGTGTAAACTGACCAGGTGACACCGCCTGGGTCAAGGCCTGTCCGGCGCGATCAATCCCGCTGGTTGCAGTAAATGGCGATCCGCCGCCCTGCGCGCTGCGCCGCAGATGCAGCACTTCGACGCCGTCCGCATCAAGCACCAGCAGACCGTCGAGATCAGCAGCGATGGCTTCCGCTTCCAGGATACGCCCTAAGGTCTGCTCATCCCCGTCCAGCACGGCATCGACCACACCCTCGGTGAACGTGATGCGCGTGCGCTCATTGACCAGCCGCTCGTAAAGCCGCTGCATCCCATCCTGGGCGCTGCGGGCCGCCAGCCCAATTCGGCTCATTTCGGTCACCTGGCCAGCGCCGGTCAGCGAACCGGATACCAGGTAGGTCACGATCATGGCCGCCGCCAGCAACAGGGCAAACAAAGGCGTGATCAGCCGCCAACGCAGCGAGACAAAGCCCGCTGCCCCGGTAGAAGGTTCGGGTTGGCGGTCGCGCAGCTTTTTTTCCAACGCGGTGAAACGGTCTTCTGTCATGAAGTATCGCTCGATATCTGGCCCACCCAATCAACCCGGCGCGCCCTGGCGAAACCCGTCAGCGGCGCACGCTCAAGCGCAAGGTATAGCTGCCGGCACTATCGGAGCGCACCACAATGGTATACGTGCCAGAGGTCGGCAGAGTATACTCGAGATGAGCGTTGACGCCCTGGCCGCCATCGTCATCACTGCCGACCAGCAGGCCAGGCGGTCCGTACAGGCTGACGATCGGGTCGGTACCATCCCCGCTCACGTCGATGACAACCGGGTCGCCGCTGCTGCCGGTGAATGTCCAGGCATGGCGCTGGCCGGCTTGCAGCGTATCCGGTTGGGCAGCGCCATAAGTGAGGCTGCCGCGGTTGTCGGCGTCCGATGGCAGCAATATCCCCTCAATTTCCAGCGTCCCCTGTATCTCTTCAAACACCTCGCCGAACAAGGTAACCCCGGCGACCAAACCCGATCCGGCCAGCACCAGGCACGCCACACAAGAGCAGACGGCAACGGCGCCAATGATCGCCAGCACGATCACCAGCGGGTTGGTCCCGCCGCCGCGAGTCTTAGGCGCAGCACCCATCGGGCTGCCGACCGAGCGGGGTATGCCGCCGCTGGAGCCAGCCAACCCGGCCTCGGCATCGTGGGCGGTACTGTACCCTTCGATCAGCGGTGAAAACAACGCCACGGCATCTTCATGACTGAGATGGCCGCCAAACGGCTCGGGCGGGCCGCCAAACGGCTGCGGTTCACCGGTCACATCACCCGCCATATCATCTTCAACATCAAATGGATTATCGGCGAAAGGATCGTCAACTTCAAAGGCGCCGGCCACTGTGACTTCTACCACGGTCGGCAGCGCTACCTCGTCCGCCGCCAGCCCGTCGAGCATCTTACGCGCGTTGTCATGGTCGGGCCGCAGCGCCAGCACCTTCTCCAGCGCTTCACGTTTGTCGCGCGCCTCATCGACGGCATTGGCCAGCAGCCACCAGGCTTCGACATTTTGCTGGTCAGCACGCAGGAGGGGCAGCAGCACCTGGACGGCTTCCGGCCGCTGCCTGGCCTTGATGAGTTCGACGGCCCGGCGCAGTTCCTGTTGAATCGGGTCGGCCATAATCTCCCTCTGTCACTCACCACACATGATCAGCATTATAAGCAAAACAGACACTGGAAGCTATCAGCCGGCAGAATTCATCATCCTCCATCTGGCTAACACCAGCGGTACCCCCGGCTCTCGAAGGTCAGCGGGTCGACTGGCACATCGTTGATACGCACCTCGTAATGAATGTGCGGTCCCGTGCTGTTGCCGGTATTACCACTGAAGGCGATGATGCTGCCCGCGCCAACGGCCTGGCCTTCGATGACATTAAAGGCGCTCAGATGGGCGTAATATGTGATGAAGGCGCCGTTCTGGATGATGACCAGATTACCGTATCCGACCGTGCTCCACCCGGCAAAAATCACCGTGCCGCTGTGGGTGGCCGTCACCGCCGTGCCCACCGGTATCCCAAAATCGACGCCGCTGTGCCAGGCGTGGAAGCGCTGCGTGAGCAAGCCGCCGGTCGGCATACCGCGGGGCGCGCAGTCATCACCGCCGTAAGCCACCGGGGGCGGGCCACCCAGCGGCGACGTCAGCGGCACTTCCGTAGGCAGAATGCCTTCGTCATCATAGGGCTGGAAGAAGGGCGACGTCGGCAGCGGCGCGACGGTCGGCGGTGGTAATGTCGTGCTCAGCAAATCTGGCGCGATCCCTGACTGGGGTAAAAACGCCCCAACCGGCATCACGCCGTCCAGAACCGTGAATGGCAGCACATCGAAGGGGCGCTGGTTTTGGGTCAGCGCCTCGAGGATGGCCGGGTCTACCTGGGCAAATGGAGTCAGGGGCGGTCCCAGCAGCGGGCCGGGCGTCGGTTGGTAGACCCACGGGATCGGCTCTGAAGCGCCCTGCTGGCTGCCGATCACGCCGGCCAGGTAAGCGGCCCCGGCCACCACGCAAAAAACGATGGTGCCGATCAGCGCGCCGACCAGCAGCCGTCGGCGCGGTGGTTCTGGTGAGGAAATTGGCGGATAATCGCTCATGGCCTGGCAGGCGACCTGGCATAGGGGAAACCATGGTTTCCCCCTATCGCGTATAATAGGATCAACCGTAACTCGCTACTCGCCCGCTGTTATTGTACCGGCAACCAGCCGTCAGGCGCACCTTACATAAGGGCCATGTGTCGTCGCCGCTAGAGCAACACCCACCTGTCCGACCAGACGCTGTCACTCAACCGGGTGAAACCACCATGAACGAGCAATCCACCGCGCCGCCAACGGACGGCATTCCCCAATTGGGCAGCGAGTTTGACCTGCGCCCCCCGGACCCATCCGTCGTGGTGGCCCCGATCAAACGGGTGGCCTTATTCGCGGAAGCCTTCCTACCCAAGTTCGACGGCGTCTCAAAAACCGCGCTGCTGACTTTGCGCCACTTGCAGCTGACCGGGCGCGACGTGATGGTTTTTGCGCCGGATACCGCGCCGCAGTTCATCGGGCCCAGCCAGATCATCCCCCTGCCCTCGCTGGGTATGCCGCTGTATCCGGAGACGCGAGTCGCCCTGCCCAGCCTGATCGTCAGCGCCTACCTGGACGACTTCCAGCCGGACCTGATCCAGTTGTTCAGCCCGGTGTTTCTCTCCCTGGCCGGGGCGCTCACCGGCCGGAATATGCGGGTGCCCGTCGTCGCCAACTACCAGACCGATTTACCCGGCTACGCCGAGCAATATGGTTATCCCCTGCTCAACCTGCCCATCCGTGAAGGGCTGCGGATGCTGCATAACCTGTGTCACCTGACACTGGCGCCTTCATCCTATACGATCGCCCAACTGCAAGGCTGGGGCTTCAAGCGCCTGCGCCGTTGGGGCCGCGGCGTCGACTGCGACCGCTTCAACCCCAGCCATCGTCGTGTCAACTGGCGGCAGCGTCTGCTCGCCGGGCGTCCCGACGATTCTTTGCTCTGCCTGTACGTGGGCCGGTTGGCGCGAGAAAAACGCCTCGATCTGCTGCGCCAGGTAGCGACGCTGCCGGGAGTCGCGCTGACCATCGTTGGCGACGGCGCGATCCGGGACGAAGTCGAGGTCGGCTTCGCAGGGACCAACACGCATTTCACTGGCTACCTGTTTGGCGACAATCTGGCGGCGGCTTATGCCAGCGCGGACGTCTTCACCTTCACCGGCACCTACGAAACGTTTGGCCAGGTGGTGCTAGAGGCAATGGCCTCCGGCCTGCCGGTGGTCGTGCCGGACAGCGGCGGCGTCACCGACATGGCGATTCCGAATGAAACGGGTATCATCTGCAAGCCTACCCCCGACTCATTTGCAGAAGCGGTAAAGCGGCTGCGTCACCATCCGGGCTACCGGCGCCGGCTGGCAAGCGGTGCGCGGCGTTTCGCGCTGGCACGTCCCTGGGCAACCTTGATGGCCCAGCTTGAAGGGTATTACGGCGAGGCGCTCCGGCTTAACAATCGATTTAACCGCCTGCACAAACCGGGGCGGTCGCCTTTTGCGGCCTGGTTCAGCGGAGAATCCCAGGGGAATCAATAGCGCCGGTCGTCTTCAAGCTCTGAACCAAGTAATCCAGGTGGGTAGCCGTAAAACGGACATCGCCCTAACAGTAGGTGTTGGTTCGTGGAGCCATGGATTAAGACATCCGGCGCTGTTACCAACATTATACAACGGTTTTTATGCATTGGCAATGTTCCTACAAATCTCTGACAACCTGAGGAGAGACGCGATGACCGTAGAAAAAACGCTGGCCCTGGTGGCCCATGACGGCAAAAAAGCCGATATGGTGGCCTTTGCCCTGGAATACAAAGACATCCTGGCGCGCTACGAACTGGTAGCGACCAGTACCACCGGCACCATGCTCAAGGATAAATGCGGCCTGACCGTGCAGCGGCTGCTCTCCGGCCCCCATGGCGGCGACGCGCAGATCGCGGCCAAGGTCGCGGAAGGGGAAATCGAGGCGGTGTTTTTTTTCGTCGATCCCCTGGGCAAGCACCCGCATGACCCGGATATCCAGGGTTTACTGCGCATCTGCAACGTGCACAATGTGCCCCTGGCTACCAATACCGCCACCGCCGCCTATATTATCTCGACCAAGGCGCTCTAGTTACAGGGGCCGCTGTACCCCGTCCGGCCAAAACCGTGCCAGCGCGCCACGGTGAGCGGGACCCAGGTTTCGGCATCTGGGGGAAGCGTGTGGTAAGTGATCCGGGCGATGCGCATGTCATGTTTGATCTGCCAGTCGTCGCTGTCGGGGGTGAAGGCCCAGACCTCGACCGATCCTTGCAGAAAATAGAGCGTTGCCGACACGGCGCGGCGGTAGTTGAAGCCGGTCGCGACGCGCGGGCACAACACAGCATGGGATGGTTCGCCAAAAACCGCGAATACATCACCAAGCAGCAGCAGGCCATCTACATACAGATCAAGGCGCGTCAAAAGGTCGCCACGGAAGCGCGCCTGCACGTCATACGAGGGGAAAAAACGCGTTTCCCAGCGAACAGAGGGGTTGGAAAAATCGCGTCCAACCAGTGGTTCCAGCGAATCGGGAGCTGTCAGCAAACTGCTGTCCACGGTTTCAAAAACTTCCTGAAGGGTCGATATTCCAGGACGTAGATCATGCCAGCAGGGCTGCGGGCAGGCCGGCGTCTCCAGGTAGGTCGGCAAGACTGGCATCCCCTGGCCAATGTGCCCGGTAAACAGAATGCTCAACGTCAGCGGCACGACCAGCATGAGAAACACCCAGGGCCGGCGCTGCAGCGTGACCACCACCGAAAACAGTCGAGAAACCGCCGGATAAGCGCTCACTGCCTGGCTCATGGACATGGCCGCAGCGCCCCGGCGGTCCCGAATCCCTGCCAGCCGGGAGACAGCGGCCCCAGCCCGGTGATATACAGTACACTGGTATGGTAGACGATGCGCACCACCAGCATCTCCGGGCTAACCAGCCAGTCGTCCACATGGTACCGCGCCGGGCTGATCGACAGGGCGGTCAGCTGGGTATAGGACTGCGGCAGCCGACGTACCGCCTGCACTTCCACCGCGCCGTCAAAAAAGAACAGGGAGGCCGAGACTGTCGGCTGCCAGGTGGACCCATTCGGCGGCTGGGGACCGGATGAAAAGGTGCCGGTCGACGGGGATGGCGCCACCAGGAAACCGGCTATGTTGGCAGGCACGACCCGGCTCTGGCAAACCTGCCCATGCGAGGGAGGGCCGAAGGCGCTGAAAACTTGCGAGAGGTACACGCGTTCGCGCGGGAAAAGAGTCAGGTCAGTCATGTTTTCATCGGTGAAGCGCATCTGTACATCGTAAATCGGCGGGGCGTTGGTGCGAAATTCCACCGAAGAAGTCACCTGAAAGGTGCTGGGCGTGTTGTCCAACAAAGAATCCGGCTGCGCCCAGCCATTCGCCTCGATCGCAGCCAGCGCCTGCGCGCGCGTCGTCCCGCCGGGTTGGAGTCCCAACCAGCAGGGCTGGACACAATCACCCGGATCGAGATTGGCGAGATGAGCCGGCAGCGTTCCTCCCAAAGCGACCGAGGCCAGGATCAGCAGGGCCAGGGTCAGGATCGTCGCCAGCAGTCCCCGGTGTGGATGTAACACGAGGGCAGGAAAAAACAGCCAGGCGTGGCGGTAGCGGCGCATCACGATCTATTCCGCACGTTCGGCCAGGCGCGATGCCAGACCGACGATCCGGCCGGCCAGCCAGGCCTGGCCCAACGTAATCGCCAGCAGGATGAGGCCGATCAAGATGCCGTAATCCACATCCGCCCACAGCGGGCCGCTCTCTTCGAGCGTCAACAGGCGGAGACCCTGGTCGCCCACGACTCCCTGGAACAGGATGGCCGAGATGGCGCCGGTCGGGCGCATCCACGGCGCTCCCTCCAGCTCGATGCCGCCGACCACGACCAACCCTGCCACCAGCAGGATTATCACGGCAGTACCGAACGTCAAGCGTCGATACAAACCCGTTAAAAGATGGCGGGTCAGAAACCAACCGAGCAGGATTGTCAACGTGACGACCAGCCCGAATCCCGCCAGCAGCGCCACCCAGCGGCCAAGATCGACCAGCCAGGGCGCCATGCCAAAGGCCTGCGTACCGATGGCAATGGCCACCAGCGCCAGGGTCACACGCGTGCCGCCGAGCAGGGTCCGCACCAGGATATCGTAACGAGGCTCCCGCACCAGCACCGAGATCAGCAGTCCCACCGACGCATCCAACCCGACCGCCACCAGGGGCTGCAAGATCGCGGCCGTCATGGTGGCCGCCAGCAGCGCCGCGCCGATCGGGATGGACACGGTCGGCGTGATACCGCTCAGCAGCAGGTCCAGGTAGCGCCCCCGGTAGTACTGCGTCAGGTCGATCAGGATGCCCAAGACAAACACCAGCCGCGCCAGAAAGAGCACACTCAGCGGGCCGCGCAGCGTATAAAACACCGAAACCCAACGCGCCTGGAAAGCCAGGTTCGCGCCATGGGACGTGATGCGGAGGCTGTCCCAGGTGCCACGTGTTTTCTCCATGCTGATGGCGTTGCCGGTCAGCATCAGCGCGCCCAGGCCGACCAGAACGCCCAGGAACGCCAGCGGCCAGTAAAGGACGGCGTGCAGGGTGCTTGCTTCCTGTTGGCCGAACTCGGTGGCCAGCAGGAAGCCCAGCAGCACCAGGACGGCCACGGCCATCACCTGCAAAAAAATACGCACTACCCGCCGCCATCGTGATTCACGGCTGCGGTAGCGCTGCAACATATATCGTAAAACGGGGTGCTCAGGCTGTGCCCAGGTGGGTAAATCAAACATCAAACGTCTAAACATAAGCCGTAACTTCACATATCCCAGATCGGACTACCGGTACGAGGCTGGCGCTTACCCTTCCATGATCGCTTTGATGGTAGCTTTAACCGACTGCGCGTCAATACGTTCTGCTGCCAGGTAATTGTCCCGCAGCACGACGACCACGTTGGTCATGTGGGCGACGGGCACCACCGGACGCTGCGCCGTGACGATCGTATCCTGGCGCGGCATGACCACGACCGCGTACACCGGCACCTGGGGCAGGCCTCGATCCACCAAGTAAGCGCGCAGCACGTTTACATCCTTAACAACCTCGGCGGTCGGATTCACACTCGACGGGCGTAAATCATTGGGACCTTGCCGCCTGAACCAGACATTGCCCTCATTAAAATACGTGCCCTTACGCGTAAAAAAATATAAGACCAGCGCGCCATTAGGTCCCACCAGCACGGCGTCAATATACCCCAGTTCGCGGCGGCTGATATGCCGGATAAAGGTGTAGCGGGAATCCAACGAGGGCGCCAGCACATTGGCCATCACGCGCCCATACTGGTTATCTTCGGGGAAGGTCAGGCCCCGGATGACCAGGCCCAGGCCGACCAGCGCCGTCAACAACCCGCCAATCACCAGGCCGGCCTGCAAGAGGCTGTACCAATCGGCCCGAGTCAAAGGGATAACGATGGTGGCCACGCCAACCGCCCCGAGGACCAAGCCAGCCAGGCCCACGATCATCCCGCTGATAAAATAACGCCTAGCCTGCCGCGCCATCGCGCGGGCCGGGGAGATGTTATGCATGGCCTGTCGCCTCCATGCCAGTCTGCCGCTGTATGCTGTGCATCAATACACGTTATCCAGACGCCCGAACCACTCCCACGCTTGCTGGTACCAAGCAGGGGGTTCAGGTCTCGGAGGAATCCTGGCTCTCACTGGTGGTTTCCGGGACATCGGCTTCTGGCTTATCCCCGGTTTTGCTTTCGGTCATTTCCTCAGGTTGTTCGGCTTCAGCCTCGGTAGCGGGTTTCTCCTCTGCCTCCGGGGCCAATGCTTCCTCGGCAACGGTAGCGGCCCGCCTGGCCAGGGCCTCTTCCAGGATTTTGCGGAATTCAACCGGGCGCGGCAGCGGCTTATAGAGCAGCATATCCGCCTGGGCCTGAGCGACCACCGCCTCTTCCTCCGGTGGTTGAAGGCGATAGGCGGTGATCAAAACCACGGCCACACTTTTTAGCTTGGCGCTTTTCCGCAGGCGGGCACCGACCTCCGGGCCGGACACTTCGGGAAGGCGAATGTCAAGTATGGCCAGTTCCGGCAGTTCGGATTGCACGCGGCCCGCATCCACATCTTCGATCCAGGCTACAGCCTCACTGCCATCGACAAACGCCACACCCTCAATACCCCAAACCTCGAACATGGCCAACAGCACTTCGTAGATATCGGGTTCGTCTTCAACAACCATCCAGGTAGACAAGGGACACTCCTCGTTCAATGCGACGGTAGCCCGCCTCGGCGGCGGCTTGTCCGGCAGTCAGACTACTGACTCGATCACCTTGCCGGACGGCGTAATCAGCACACGGGTTCAATAATAAGAGGGACGGCGAATACAGGCAAGCGGCAATTATAACAAATTCACTACCGGCCCGTTGGTAAAGTTGTCTCCGGCGTCATGGGCTGGTACTATCGTTAAAGAATCGATAGAAAAAGGAGATAGACGCGTTTGACCTGGCTCATTGTGGAAGATGAAGAAGATATCCGCAATATTGTAAGTTTTATGTGTATAGCCTGGGGGCATCAAACGTTGACCTTTCCTGATGGGGGTAAGGCCGTGGAATGGCTGGAACAGGTCGAGAACGACAGCTACACCGATGACCTGCCGGAGTTGGCGTTACTGGACATCCGTATGCCGGGTTACACCGGCGACGTGGTCGGCGGGCGCATCCGGCAAACCAAAAAGCTGAAGGACATCGCGATCGTGATGATGACCGCCTACAGCCTGACAGAAAGCGAGCGCCACCGAATCATGGCCACGTCGGGCGCGGATGGCCTGATCATGAAACCCCTGCCCGATATGGATGATCTGAAGGTGCGGCTTCACAGCATTCTGGAAGAAAAAAAGGCGGGGCCATCTAGCCCAGAGGGTTAGCCGTGACCGACAATCTGAGTTCCCAATCGGCGTATTCCGATAAACAACAGCAGGCACGCGGCATGTTTGGTTTCATCAAAACACTGGGCACGGCTACCGAGCACTTCTTCCGGCGGTTGTACCTGAAGGAGCAAGATGAATCGGCGGCGGAGGTATCGGCGGACGATCAGTTCAAACAAAGGCTTCAGGCCCAGGTGCAATCCCGTGAGACCGAGATCGCGCATCTAACCGCCATCCTGGAAAGCATCGGCGAGGGCGTGATCATGCAGGACGTCGATGGGCGCATCCTGTTGATGAATGAGGCCGCCCATACCTTGCTCGGCAGCCAGAAGGCATTCTGGGAGAGCGACCTGGCCCGGCTGTTCGAACAATCGCTTCAAGTCCTGAATATCCAGTCGGAGTTTGAGCCGGTTGGCGAACCGGTCACGGTCGAGATCAATGATCGCATCCTGGCCGCCCAGGTTGCCGCAGTGGCGGATAGCACGAATGCCCGCCTGGGCACGGTGATCGTGCTGCGCGACCAGACACGGGCCGCCCTGGCGGAACGTCTGCGGGACGGTTTTATCACCCAGGTCTCCCACGAGCTGCGAACCCCCCTGACCGCCATCAAGGGCATGAGCGACGTGCTGCTCAGCCAGCCGCCGGAACGCCCGCCCAATCGCCGCTTTCTGGAAGCGATCAGCCGCAACGTCGACGTGCTGGATCGGATGATCGTGGAACTGCTGGACATCTCCGAGATCAGCGGCGGGACCTTTGAGGTCCGGCAAGAGGAGTTGATCCTGGATGACCTGGTGTGGAGTGTCATCCGCGGCCTGCAATCCCGCTGGGAACGGGCCAACCTGGAAGTCCACGTGATCGCCATCGACAAGGAAAAAATCCGCATCCGGGGCGACAATCGGCGGCTGCGTTGGGCGTTGGGGCACCTGCTGGAAAACAGCATCAACTACACGCTGCCCGGAGGACGAATCACCTTCCGCATCGGCAAGGTCAGCCAGGGCCGGGTGATCGTGCGCGTGGAAGATACCGGGGTAGGTATTCGGGAGGTTGACTTGCCACACATCTTCAACCGCTTCTTTCGCGGCGAGGCGCGCACCCCGGACGGCAAGGTGATTGATCCGCGCGGCCTGGGACAGGGGTTGTTCATTGCCCGAGCTATCGCCGAGACTCACGGCGGTTACCTGGCCGTGGACAGCAAGGTGGGAGCCGGCTCGGTTTTTTCCCTGGCGCTGCCTCTTCCCGGGGCAAAGCCGATCAAATCGGGAGAAAAGCTGCTGCTCGAACCACCCGTTGACCCGGAGGCAACGACGCCTAATCCGCCGCCGGCGCCGCCGTCATCATCCAACGAGCCGGCTGCCGGCAGGAAAAAACCAAGGTAGCCCCGTCACTGTCCGATCACCTGCAATCGGCAGTCTCTTGACCTACTGCTTTTTAACAAAGGAGTTTAACAGTGCCCCCCATCGGCGCATTCACATTTGTTTTGCACAGTCACATGCCATACGCGAGGCTGGCCGGGCGCTGGCCGCACGGCGAAGAATGGGTCCATGAAGCGATTTGTGAAACCTATATGCCACTGTTAAACGCGCTTTATGACCTGGTCGAGGACGGCGTATCCTTCAAAACCACCATCGGCATCACGCCAATTCTGGCCGAGCAGTTAGCCGATGCCGACATCCTGGATCACTTC
>DAOUEM010000180.1:0-2646 GCA_034430555.1 Anaerolineae bacterium
GCAGCGTACCACCAATAATTATTTGCATGACCTGGAAATCCAGGGCGCTGTTTACAAGGAAGACGGGGGATTGTGGTTCACCTTGCCCAGCCAGAAGATAGTGCTCCGGTCATTTCCTTTGTCGCCAGAGCAGGCAATGGTGTTGTATCTGGCGGCTCGTCTGTTCGTCAAGCAGAGCGACCAACGCATCGAAGCAGCCGAACTGGTCCTGGAAAAGCTGGCGGATGTGCTGAGCAGTGACATGGGGCTGGAGAAGGCGATATACGAAGCGGCTCGCGAACTGGCCCAGCGTCCCAAAGCCCCCGGCTACGAGGATGTGTTCCGCGTGGTGATGCAGGGCTACATTTACCGCCGCCGGCTCATGCTCCAATACCATCCGTATCGGGGCCAACCATTCACGACCACCTTTGCGCCCTATCTCCTGGAACCTTCGGCCATTGGCTTTTCGACCTACGCCATCGGGCACAGCAGTCTGGTCAATGCGCTCAGGACCTACAAAATCGAGCGCATCCAGTCTGCGCAGTTGACCCGTGAGGAGTATGAGATACCGCCGGACTTCCCCGGCCTGGACCTGCTGCGCAACGCCTGGTCGATCTTCTATGGGGATGAGGTGGTACGTGTCGTGCTGCGTTTTCATCCAGACGTGGCACGGCGGGTGCGAGAAACCCACTGGCATCCTTCACAGCAACTTGAACCGGATGAGGAACTCCCGGATTGTTTGCGACTGGCCATTCAGGTTGCCAGCACAACAGACCTGTTGCCCTGGATACGCAGTTGGGGTGCCAACTGCGAGGTGCTAGAGCCGCCATCACTACGAAAGGCGCAGCAACGGGAACTTCGCCAGCTGTGCCAGGTGTATGGGATACAGTCGGGAGCAGCAATGACCCCAATCGAAACGCTGTGGGCAAAAACAGATAGGAAAACCGGCGAACTACACCTCCTCATATACCACCTGATTGATGTGGCGATGGTAGCCCTCACGATGTGGCGGATGTCGCTGCTGCCTGGGCTTCAAGACCAGTTAATGCGATCCCTGGGGTTGGATACTGAATCTGCCGGTCGCCTGCTGGCTTTCTGGATCGGCCTCCATGATATCGGCAAGGCCAGCCCGCCATTTCAGCGAAAGCACGAACCAGCTGTTTCACTGTTGGAGCAGGCAGGGCTTCGCTTTCCTATGTCTGGAGCCAGAGATGCCCGGCATGGTCAGGTCGCCGCGGTGATACTGCCCCCTTATCTGCAACACTACTGCGGGCTGCATCCACAGGAGGCCAAACAGGTAGCCCACGCCCTGGGTGGGCATCACGGCAGTTGGCCGACAATCAAAGAGTTGCAGTCTGCGGATTCAGAGGTAAATCGTGGGGGTTCCGAGTGGGATGAGGCACGGGACACGCTGGTGGAGCATCTGCACGCCGTTTTGGACCCGCCTGTCGTACAGGCTATTCCTTCCTCTATTGAACAATGGAATGCTTTGCTGGTGTTGATGTCCGGTTTTACGTCGGTGGCGGACTGGCTTGGTTCAATGGAGGGCTATTTTGCATTCGAGGAAGAACTAATACCCTTGGACGATTATGCCAGTCGGTCAGCCCAACAGGCCGACCGCGTGTTGTTTGAACAGGGATGGATGGCGCGGCGCACTATCGAGGACAGCCGGTCATTCCAGGACCTGTTTGCCTTTGCTCCCAATGCCATGCAGCAGACTGTGGCGGCACAGATCGGTACCGATCAACCGGCGCTGGCAATCCTGGAGGCTCCCACGGGTACCGGTAAAACTGAAGCTGCCTTTTTCCTGGCTGATAACTGGTTACAGGCCAACCGGGGCCAAGGTATATATATCGCAATGCCTACCCAGGCAACGAGCAACCAGATGTTCGAGCGGTTCCGGGCATTTCTGCAAACGCGTTATCCTGAAGACTTGATTAACCTGCACCTGCTGCACGGCGGTGCGCGGTGGATCGATAACTATCAAAGCTTGCAGCTCAACACCGTATATGAGGAAGAGGACGGTGAAAGTGGCCGCATAGCGGCGCTTCAATGGTTCATGGCGGCCAAACGCGGCTTGTTGGCACCCTTCGCTGTGGGCACGGTCGACCAGGTTTTGCTCAGTGTGCTGTTGATAAAACACTTCTTTGTCCGTTTTTTTGGTATCAGTCACAAGATCGTCATCTTTGACGAGGTTCATGCCTACGATACGTACATGTCTACGCTGTTCTGCCGTCTCCTGGCCTGGCTGCGGCAACTCAACACCTCGGTGATCATCCTCTCCGCGACCTTACCGGCACGAACAAAACGAGAGTTGATTAATGCCTACGCTGGTGCGGCACCTGAGAATGTTGACTCTGCTTATCCTTCACTGACGCTTGCCAGCTCATCCCCGCTACAGACGATCTCACTGCCCACACCGTCGGAGCGGAAGATAACCCTGGAATGGATCGGACCTGGTCCACAGGATATCGTCGCATGTTTGCAGCAGGAGTTGGAGGAAGGGGGATGCGCGGCGGTCATCTGCAACAGGGTCAAGCGGGCGCAGGAGGTATACCAGGCACTGCAAGCCGCACAGATAGTGCCGGATGAACATCTTACCCTGTTCCACGCTCGTTTTCCGTTTGCCTGGCGACAGACGATTGAAGAGAAAGTCGTCACTACGTT
>DAOUEM010000181.1:0-3536 GCA_034430555.1 Anaerolineae bacterium
ACGGAGGGCGGCGAGCAGTTCGCGTTTCGCTTGTGGTGTCATTGAGACCTTTCCGCTTTCTGGTTTTTGCCAGTTCGGTTAGATTCTCAATGAGGCAACGTATGTTCGCAAAGTTAGATTTTATGTGAGGCAATTCGCGGCATTGACCGTCCCTGGTCGCCATGCTATACTAGCGACGCAGCGTAGGGAGCTGTGCTCATCCGGAGGGATGGCAGAGTGGACGATTGCGACGGTCTTGAAAACCGTTGAGGCCGCAAGGTCTCCGGGGGTTCGAATCCCTCTCCCTCCGCCAACAACTTCATCAACTCGGGGAGGTGCCAGAGTGGCTGATTGGGGCCGCCTGCTAAGCGGTTGTCGGTTTCAAAGCCGACCGCAGGTTCGAATCCTGTCCTCCCCGCCATCGACTGAGACCGCTCTAACATGACAGGTGTTGGGCGGTCTTTTTGCTGACACATTACCCTGTACCATAATTACTCCCGCCTGTGCTGAAACGGGTCGTTACGAACCCGATTTGGCCGTATAATTAGCCGTGTACCCACCGACTGGCTCTATCCGGCTTCGGTGGTCAGTGCTAACAGAGATATCTCACCCACCAGGGATTTATCCGATCATGACCCTTGATTATGAATTGTTTCGCGGCGCAAAAGTTCGCCTGTCTGCCCTTGCCGACGACGATATCGCAGCCATCACGCGCTGGTACCAGGACAGCAAGTTCCTGCGCCTGTTCGACGCGCGCCCGGCCTATCCCCGAACCGCAGCCGAGCTAAAGACGTGGTATGAGGAATTGCAAAAATCTTCCAACGACTTCGTGTTTGCCGTTCGTCCCCTGGATGGTGACACGTGCATCGGTTATCTGGAGCTGGACGGCATCAACTGGGTGCACGGCGTGGCCGGCATGGCCCTGGGCATTGGCGATCCAGCCTACCGGGGTAAAGGCTACGGCACAGATGCGACGATGCTGGCGCTTCGTTATGCCTTCCAGGAGCTAAACCTGCATCGTATCACGGTCACGGTTTTCAGCTACAATACCCATTCGCTGGCGATGTGCGACAAGATTGGTTTTACTCGTGAAGGCGTCTTCCGGGAATTTATCCAGCGCGATGGCCAGCGATTTGACATGCTGCTGCTGGGCATGCTGCGCCATGAATGGCTGGCTCGCTACGGAACCGCCAGGGGATCATAGAGTGCCTGCCATGCACATTCGACCGGCGCGCCCGGAAGACCAGCCGGTCATCCGGCGAATTGTCCGGCGGGCCGGCATCAACCCATTGGGCCTGTTATGGCCTCGCTTCGTCGTGGCCGAGATCGACGGTCAGATCGTCGGCACCGGGCAGATTAAGCCGCATAAGGATGGCAGCCGCGAACTGGCTTCCCTGGCAGTCATGCCCGAGTTCCAGGGGCAGGGTATCGGGGACGATATTGTCCGGCACATGCTGCGGTCAGAACAGGGACCGCTTTACCTGATGTGCGCCAGCCGGTTGGGCGGGTACTACGTGAGATTCGGCTTCCAGGCGCTCCCGCCGGGGGATATGCCGCCCTATTTCCGGCGTCTGCATCGTCTGGTGAATCTCTTGACGACGGGTGAGCCGCGATTACTGGTCATGTGCCGGCTCGATGAGGCGGTTGTTCCAGACACCGAATGAAGCCGGTGATGTGTTGAAAAGCCATCTCCAATGGTCTATCATAATGACCGATCCCGGTAGCTATCCGCCCTCCTTTTCTGTCAGGCTTTTATTCCGGGCCGTATTGGCCCACATTCTGCGTTTCTCCACCGCCTGCCTGGACACCGCCACCTTAACGGGTCCGACACCGGTAGGGCACTACAAGGAGTACAGGAACAAGCATGAATCCAACACAGGTTGACCCCAAGCTTTTCCCCGATCTGGATATGCCGCCGCGCGTGCTGCTGGGTCCTGGCCCCAGCATGGTCGATCCGCGGGTGCTGCGGGCCATGGCGACGCCCCTGGTCGGCCACCTGGACCCGACGTTTATCCAGATTATGGATCATACCAAGAGCTTGCTGCGCTACCTCTTCCAGACGGAAAATGAGCTGACTCTTCCGGTGTCTGGCACCGGTTCCGCTGCGATGGAAGCTGCCGTCGCCAATATGGTCGAGCCGGGCGAACCGGTTTTGATCTGCGTGAACGGTTATTTTGGGCTGCGGCTGGCCGAGATGGCCCGGCGGTACGGCGGGGAGGTCGAGACGATCACGCTTCCCTGGGGCGAGGTTTTCACGCCCGATGACGTACAAGCCGCCCTGGCGAAACGCCCGGCGCGGGCCGTGGCTATCGTACATGGCGAAACGTCCTCTGGCACGATGCAGCCGATCGACGAGATCGCTGGTATCGTGCACGAGCAGGGCGGAATCCTGATCGTGGATACGGTGGCTTCCCTGGGCGGCGCCCCGTTTTTCGTCGATGCCTGGGACATCGATGTGTGTTACAGCGGCGGGCAAAAGTGCCTGAGCGTACCCCCCGGCGTCAGCCCTATTACGCTTGGCCCGCGGGCCGTAGAAAAACTGGATAGCCGCTCGACGCCGGTTGCCAACTGGTACCTGGACCTGTCGATGGTCCGCAAATACTGGGGTTCCGAGCGCACTTATCACCATACTGCGCCCATCACTCTGAACTACGCCTTGTATGAAGGGCTGCGCCTGGTGGCGGAAGAAACGCTGGAAGCCCGTTGGGCGCGGCACCGCCAGAACGCCGAACTGTTGTGGGAAGGTCTGGGAGCGCTTGACATGACGATGCACGTGCCGCCGGAGTTCCGTCTGCCACCACTGACCACCGTGCGCATTCCTGACGGGGTGGACGAGCTTTCGATTCGCAAACAATTGATGGCCGATTACAACATCGAGATCAGCGGCGGCTTGGGCGAATTGAAGGGCAAAGTGTGGCGCATCGGCCTGATGGGCTACTCTTGCCGGCAGGAAAACGTGCTGCTGGTGCTGGCGGCCCTGGACAAAGCCCTGAATAGTTAGACGACCGTTCAGCCATCGACTGTCTTACGCCGTGTCCCTGTGGTCACGGCGTTTTTGGAGCCTAGCGTATCGCGTGAATACCGCCCGCCAGAACCAGTCGTCATAAGCCCGGGGGTGTGGTGGGGGGCAGGGTAAGGGAATAGTTATGAACGATCAGGACCGGCCAAAGCCACTGCGTGTGATCAACAGCGTCGCGCCGATCCGCATCTGTGACAACGGCGGCTGGACGGATACGTGGTTCGCCGGACATGGCAAAATCTTCAACATCGGCGTCTATCCTTACGTCGAGGTGCAGATCGAGATGTATCCTTACAACGGCCAGGATGAACGAATCGTGATTTACGCGGAAAACTACGGCGAGCGCTACGTGATGCACCCGGAGACGCCCGGCTGGGATCGTCACCCGCTGCTGGAGGCCACCATCGAACTGATGAAGGCCCCGGCGGATGCCGCTTTCCAGGTGACCATCTATTCGGAAGCGCCGGCGGGTGCCTCTACCGGTACGTCGGCGGCGGTGACCGTGGCGCTGGTCGGCGCGCTGGACCGCCTGACTCCT
>DAOUEM010000182.1:0-15654 GCA_034430555.1 Anaerolineae bacterium
CCGGCGGCTTCTCCGACTTTTTTGACATGTTGTTCGGCGGGTTGGGCGGCTTCGGGGGCAGCTCCGGGCGGAACCGGACCCGCGCCTCCACCAAAGCGCCCATCCAGGGCCGCGACGTCGAGCGCGAGGTCACGATCACGCTGGCAGAGGCCTACCAGGGCACCGACCGCATCATCAATCGCGGCGGCAAGCAGCTCACCGTGCACATCCCGCCCGGCGCCAGGACCGGCACGCGCGTGCGCGTCTCCGGCAAGGGCGAGAACGGTTACGCCGGCGGCCAGCCCGGCGATCTCTACCTGAGCGTCAAAGTGTCGGATCACCCGCAGTACGAGCGCCAGGACGACGACCTCATCCGCGAGGTCGAGGTGGACGTGTACACGGCTGTCCTGGGCGGCGAGATGCGCGTGCCGACCATGGCCGGTGACGTCCGCCTCAAGATTCCACCCGGCACCCAGTCCGGTCAGAAATTCCGCCTGGCCGGGCGCGGCATGCCGCAGCTCCGGTCGGATTCGCACGGCGACATGTACGTCATCGTGCAGATCCAGGTGCCGAAAGATTTGAGCAGTGAAGAACGCCAGCTCTACGAGAAGCTGGCATCCATGCGCCCCGCCGATTGACAGGGCGTGTGTTCTCTATTGCCAGTTTTATCTACACAGACCCACATGGTTGTATGGAGTAAAAATAGATGAAGAGTCGTGCCGGAGTACCCCTGGTGTTGACGGTCGTTGGCGTGGTTGTCCTGGGGCTGACGCTGGCGTTTGTCGCGGTCGGGCAGGGCGGCCTGTTGCGCCCCTCCCCAGCCGCCGCCCGCGTGGTCGACCATCCCCTGCCGGGCGGAGGCCTGGCGCTGTTGCAGCCGACGCCCAGCCCGCTGCCCTCGGACTTCGTCGAGGCCGCCGACCGCGAATACATCCTGATGGGCAACGTCTACGAGCGGGTATCCCCCTCTGTGGTGAATATCGACGTGGCGATCAACATCCAGATTGAGGAAGAAAACCTGCGCGATGTGGGCAGCGGCTCCGGTTTTGTGTATGACCTGGACGGCCACATTGTCACCAACTCGCACGTGGTCCGCGACGCCGATGGCATCCGCGTGACCTTCCGCGATGGGTACGTGGCGGACGCCGAACTGGTCGGCCTGGACGATTTCAGCGACCTGGCCGTCATCCGGGTGGACGTGGACCCGGCGCGCCTGCTGCCGGTTACCCTGGCCGAGGTCGATAAGCTGTATGTCGGTGAGCGTGTCATCGCCATCGGCAATCCTTTCGGCCTGGCCAGCTCGATGACGACCGGCATGATCAGCGCCCTGGGTCGCACGCTGCCTTCCGGCCAGTTGCTCGATCCGAATCTGGATCGCTACAACAATCCCTCGATCATCCAGGTGGACGCCGAGATCAACCCCGGCAACAGCGGCGGGCCGCTGCTCAACTCCTACGGTGAGGTGATCGGCGTCAACACTGCCATTCGCACGGAGACCGGTATCTTCCAGGGCGTCGGCTTCGCCGTGCCGGTCAGCACCGTGCTGCGCGTCGTCCCAGAGCTGATCGAGACGGGCGAGGTGCGGTATTCGCGGCTGGGCATCTCCAGCCTGTCGCCGGAAGGCGGCTTCACCGTGGCCGGGCTGGCCGAACCGCTCGGCCTGCCGGTGACGCAGGGCGTGCTCATCCAGGAAGTCACCCTCGACTCGCCGGCGGCGCGGGCCGGCCTGCAGGGCGGCACCGAGGAATTGGTGCTGCGCGGGCTGGGCTTCTTTACCGGCGGCGACATCATCGTCGCCATCGACGATGTTTTCATCGAGACGATGGACGACCTGGTGAGTTACCTGGTGGTCCATACCCGCCCCGGCGACGAGGTGACTCTGACCGTCATCCGCGGCGACCAGACGCTGGAAGTGCCGGTCACGCTGGACAGCCGTTAGTCGGGAGTGTTTGGGTCATAACCCTATGCCTGCTGTGAAGGAACCGCCCAACGAATCGCCCGATCTGGACGAACCACGCTACACGATCAGCGTGGTGGCGCGGCTGGTGAGCCTGCATCCGCAAACGCTGCGTAATTACGAG
The DNA here is from genome assembly GCA_034430555.1 of Anaerolineae bacterium. Taxonomy (GTDB): domain Bacteria; phylum Chloroflexota; class Anaerolineae; order Aggregatilineales; family Ch27; genus DAOTXK01. Next base: position 2,061 of record DAOUEM010000182.1, read on the forward strand.
GAGCTGGAGCTGGTCGTGCCCCACCGCTCCCCGGGCAACTTCCGCCTGTATACCGAGCGCGACGTGCAGCGCCTGCATAAGATCGTGCGTCTCACCGGCGAGCTGGGTATCAACCTGGCCGGGGTGGCGGTCATCTTTAACCTGACCGAGCGCATGGAAGAGCTTCAATCGGAAGTGGACGCGCTGCGCGCCCAACTGCTGCGCGTGCGCGGGCAGGAGGATGCCCGTAATGGCGGCCGCGATGGTGGTCGCGACGGTGGTCGCGACAGCCGCCCATGAGCGAGACGGGGCCTCTCGAAGCGCCGCGTGATACCAGGTCCAGGTGGCGGGGCTGTTTGATCCCGGCGCTGCTGGCCCTGCTGGCCGTGATCGCCTTGCCGTGCTGCCTGCTGATGGCCATCATCGTAGCGGCGGCGGCGCCGGAAGGTTTCGCCATCGGCTCGGATGAAACCGGCTTCACCGCCGAACTGCGTCCCACCCATTTTTCGGCGCGCCTGTATTACCAGGAGTTCGGGCCGGACTCGCTGTGTTACCGGGAAGAGAGCCTGACCATCCTCTTCGACCCGCTGGAAGTGCGGCGCGTGCCGGGCTGCCAGTGCGCCGTCCCCGGCCCGGATTTCAGCCGCCAGCTGGAGCCGTGCTGGCCGGACTGAATCGTGCTGGTCCCGGGGCGGCTGCCATAGCCCCGCTAACGCAGATCGCCCGCTTCTGCTAAACTGGTGGCACTAGAATCGCACTAATCCAATTTCGGAGGCCGCTTATGGCTGATCCCCAATCGGTGAACCTGCCCGATCTGCTGGGCGCTATCACCAACGGCGAGCGGGTGAATCTGAACGTGGTCCAGGCCGCGCTGGGCGTACACCCTCGTACCACGCCGGCTGGCCGCCCCTTCGAGGTGATTCTGCTGCTGCAAAATGCCTCGGACGTGGATGTGGATGTGAACGTGCGCGTCCGGCTGCCCGACCGCGACGCCAAAAACGACCGCAACCGCTTTTTCGCCCAGAAGGAGCGCCTGCTGGTCGGCCTGCGCCCTGCCGAGGTCGGCTACGTGACGCTGCCGGCGTCCTGCTCCCCCAAGACCGCCGTCGAAAAGGGGTACCAGGTGGCGGTGGATATCCAGGTGAAGACGGTGGGCAATAAAAAGCCGGAGCGCATCCGCAGCCCGGAAGGCGGCGGCGTCTTGGTGGAGACCGAACTGCCGGAAGACATCCAGGAACACATCTGGCATTTACAGCAGATGGTCTTTTCGGCGGAGCGCACCGGGCGTTCCACGCTGGCCGCCCACTTCAACGTCAAAAAGTCGGAGATCGGCGGCATGGAAGAGTTGTCCCCTGGCTGGACGACGCTGTGGACCATGCGCGACCACGTCGACAAGACCATCCTGGCCGACCGTGTCCGCAACGAACTGGACGTGCTGCTGCCCCGCCTGGGACGGGAAGCGGTCTTTTTCCCGCTGTTGGACGTGCTGCAAACCCGCTTCCGCGAAGACGGGGGCTATCCGCTGCGCGCCGGTGAAGCGGTGTTTATCGCCAAGGCGCTGACCCTGGTCGTGGAGCAGGGCGTCACCCAGGTCAGCGACGACATCGCCGACCTGGAGGAAGACCTGCCCGAATGGTTCCTGCGGACCTGCCGCGTCCTGTTCGACCGGCCCGAAGCTGCCAAAAACGCCACCTACCTGCTGCAGGAACTGGTCTTTTATGAGCTGGTGCGCGATGCCATCCGGCTGGGCATGACCATGGTCAGCACGGTGATGGACGAGGATTTTGGCGATGACCAGGCTGAGGAAAACCTGGTCGGCGATATCCTGGAGTCGCTGCACAATGGCAGCCTGGACTACACGCGCGTCTACCTGCCGCTGGTCATGGCCGGCCTGATCGCCAATACCCGGATCGTGATGGCTCAGGAGCGCCCGCGCGACACTATCTGGCTGCTGCACAAGGACCAGGAGCAGCGCGCCCGCGAAAAGCACGAGGCCAATACCCCGGTCTTTCAGATGGTCGAACAGCTCATCGACCGCGCCCTGGAACAGACCGGCTAAGCGGTCGGCCGCTCGCAGGGACAGCGCCCGCCGGCAGGTGTCCCTGCGGGTGTCTGCCGGGGAGCCGCCGTCCATCAGGTTAGAAGATTCTAACTTCTCGCTGTCATCACCTGCCAAAAGGCTTACAATAGAAAATCACGCCGGGTTTCCCCGCGCGGTCGGTGGGGTGCCGGTTCATGCCCATCATTGTACTGTCCGTTATAGTCGGGCGAAGTCTTACAGGAAAGTTCCATGTTTGAAACTGATTATCCAGATGTACTGGGGACGCTCACCGACGGAAAGCGGTTGGAGTTGCCCAGCCTGCAATGCGCGATGGGCGTCTTCCCTGGCGGGTCGGCCCTGGGGCAGCCCTTTGAGCTGCTGGTGCTGTTGCAAAGCACCATCGACCAGCCGCAGACGGTCACCCTGTCCGTGCGCTTGCCGCGTAAGGATGGCAGCGGGCGGCCCCTCCGCTTCTTTTTGTCCAAAAAGCAGGTCACGCAGGTCATCGAGCCGGGCGAGGTGGGCGTGCTGCATATCCCGGTGGTGGCCCAGCCGCCGACGCCGCCCGCGCGCGGTTACCCGGTCATCGTGAAGATCGAGGCCGAGCCGCAGGCCCCGCCCCGTATGATTCGCACGCCCGGACCGGGCCGCCCACCCAGTACGCTGGGGGTCTCGCCCTTCCGGCTGGATGTGCTCAAGGACGTCACTTATATCGGGCAGGGCAAAGCCGACGAGCTGCACGCCCGCTTCGACGTGATCCCCGGCCAGGTTAAGATCGGGCTGTCCAACCCAACCGCCAAGTATGAAACGCTGTGGTCCCGCCGCGACTTCCAGGCGGAGCAGAAGCAGATCGGGCAGAGCATCGCCCTGGCCGAATCGGTCGCTTCCGAGTTTACGGTGACCAACATCTTCCATCATGTGGAGGAGTTCACCCGCGAGCGCTTCGGGTTGGCGGGGCTGCCGCTGCACCCCGGCGAGTCGCTGTTCATCGCCAAGGCGATCATCTACGTTTACGAGGACGCTTACCGCTACGAGCAGAACTACGAGCTGTATGATGCCCGCTGGTTCCAATGGTTAGCCAGCCTGCTGGTGCGCGAACCGGACCTGGCGGAGGAAGACCGCGGTGTCCTGGCTGCCGGCGAGCTTTATTTCGGCGCGATGTACGACGCGATCATGGTCGGCCTGAACATGGTCGAGACCGCCACCGGCGAGCGCTATGGCTCGCTGGCCGAGCATCGTAGTTACGCCAGCCGCATGGTGCAGGCCGTGCAGGGCGCCATGCCAATGGACCTCAGTTACGCTTACCTGCCGCTGGTCCTGGCCGGGGTGACGCTCAACATGCGCGTTAAGCTGCACTCGGAGAACCCGTGGATCAGCCTGGAGATGATCGAGGAAGCCCGGCGCGGACGCGCTCACCTGGCCGGCAACGGCGAAGAAACCAACATCATCTTTAGTGCGCTGGACGGCCTGATCGCCTCCGCCAAGGAACTGCTCGTCCGCTCCCGCATCTCGCGGACTTAACCAATAACCGGACCGCACCGCCGGACCTGCTGCCTGAAAGAAGGGCGGCCTCATCCGAGACCTTGACAGAGGTTTCGGCGGAGACCGCCCTTTTATGTTCCTGATACCGGTGCCTCGCGCGCCGCCTAGGGCATGGTGACCACCAGGTCGTCGAAGTGCACCTCGGTGGTTTCGTCCTCGAAGGTGGTCACGGCCAGCGCGATGTTGCCCTCGCTGTAGGTGCTGTCCTCCACCGCCAGCACCAGCTTGCCGTTCACCGCCAGCGTCAGCCACGAGCCGTCGCAGGTCACTTGCAGGTGGTTGTCGACGCCGACGCCCTGGATGATCGCGTCCACCGCCGTCCATTCCGCCAGGTTGGTGATCTGCTCGTTGGCCCGGATCGAGATGGTGGCGTAGCCGTCCAGGCTGACCAGCAGCACATAGTAGCTGGACAGGTCCACTGACTGCCGGCAGATCACGCCGTACACCGCGTTGTTGTTGGCCGGGCCGCGCACGATGGAGGCGTTCACGTCGATGATCACGTCGGTGAAGCGTTGGTCCGAGTCGCTGAAGATCAGCATGCCATCCGTCGAGGATATGACGGACAGCCGCTCGTTGTTATAGCTGCTGGAACCGTTTTGGCCCGACCCGATAAACCAGCCGCTGTTGACGCTGAAGTCATCGGCAAAGAGGGTGTTGCCGACGGTTGGAGCAGGACTGCTCACCACCAGGTTGTCAAAGCGAATCTCGGTCGAATCTTTTTCGAAGGTGGTGGCGGTCAGTGCGATGTCGCCGGCGGTATAGGTGGTATCGGTCGTTTCGGCCACCAGTTCGCCGTTGACGATCAGGGCCAGCCGCGGGCCATCGCAGATGACCTGGAGGTGGTTGGTGGAGTTGCCCTGGATGACTGCCTCGCTCGTGCTCCAACTGACCAGGGATTCGAAGACCTCGGGGTCCGACCGCAGGATGTTGGCATAGCCATCGCCGCTGACCTGGAAGAGGTAGCCGCTGACCAGGTCGTCCTGGACGCGGCACATCACGCCGTAGGCGTTGTTGTCGTTGCTGGGCGCGCTGAGCTGCGTCGCGTCCACCTCGATGAGCGTGTCGGTGAAGCTCTGCCCGGCAATGCCCCACATGAACTGTTCCATATCGATCGAGGTCACGAAGTACTGTCCGTCGGCATAACCCACCGCGCCGGTCTGGTAGGTGCCGACCTCCCAGCCGGTGCTGGTATCGCTGAAGTCGTCCTGGAACAGCAGACCTCCACCCGGCGGGGTCTCAGCGGTCAGGGGGACGCTGTCCGCCGGCCCGGTCACCACCAGGTTGTCGAAGTGAATGGTGGTCGGCTGCGCCTCCTCGAAGGTGGTGGCAGCCAGCGCGATGTTGCCGGAGGTGTAGGTGGTGTCTATGACCTCGGCCACCGTCTCCCCGTTGACGATCAGGGCCAACCGGGAGCCAGCGCACACGGCCTGGATGTGGTTGGTCGAATTCCCTTGGATGACCGCGCCGGAGGTTGCCCACTCGGCCAGGGTGACGAAATCGTCATGCCCGGCGCGCGTGATGTTGACATACCCGTCGCCGCTGACCTGGAAGAGGTAACCACTGTCGTCCCGCTGCATCCGGCACATGACGCCGTAGGCGTTGAGGTTGTTGTCCGCCGCCAGGACCTGCGTCGCGTCCACCTCGATCGTCAGGTCGCTGAAGTCCTGGCCGGCCGTGGCCCACATCAGGCTGCCGTCCAGCGAGGCCGTGATCACGAACTGCCCGTCGCCGTAGGCCGCCGTGCCTGCCCGCCGCGTGATCTCCTGCCACCCGGAGGTGGGATCGCTGAAGTCATCGATGAACAGCACGCTGTCGCCCTCTTTGTCGCCCTGGGCCAGCGCCGCCGCCGGCAGCAGCGCCAGCAGCAGTCCTAAAACCAAAAGTGTCCCTGTTTTCATTGGGATCATCCCTCCCGTACCAATACAGTAAATGCCGGCAGGTGATAAATGCCGGTTGTCGGGGTCGGTCAGGTTGATGGCCCTCCGCTGAGGTCGAACTGGAGGGCCCCGCGTTGTCCACAGCCTAGCATTTTTGCCCGCCAGGGACAAGCGTCTCCACTTATATTCTGGGATGGTAGGCCCGGTTCGCGCCCGGTTCGCGCCCGGGTCAAAGGCCGCCCCCCGGCCCGGTGTGTAAGAATCGTCTCAGAACTTCGTCCAAACCCCTGTCCGCCCGATGAGCGAGTTTCCGAGTCATGCTATACTGGAGGCCAGGGTTAAGTCTTAGTGGTAAAGTTGATCAAGCGGCGGCCCGCCCGACCGGTCTGGTGCCGCCTGCTTTAGAAAAGAGCAGATTACGATGATGCGTTTTGACCGTTTCACCGAGCGTTTGCAGGACGCCGCGGCGCGCGCCAACGAGATTTTGATGCGCTACGGCCACAACCAGATCGATGTCGAACACTTCCTGATGGCGCTGCTGGAACAGCCGGACGGCGTGATCCCGCAGGTGCTGGAACGGATGAGCATCGACACGGAAGCGATTCGCCAGCGCCTGGACGAGGTGCTCAAAGCCTCGCCCAAGGCCGCTATTTACGGCGGTGGGGCGGGGCAGGTTTTTATCACGCCGCGCGTCAAGCGGATCATCGACCAGGCCAATAACGAGGCCAACCGTCTCAAGGACGAGTACATCAGCACCGAGCACGTGTTCCTGGCCATCCTGGACGAGCAGGGCACGGCGGTGGCCCGCATCCTGGCCGACAGCGCGGTGACCAAAGAGCGCGTGATGGACGCCATCAAGGAGATTCGCGGCGGCCAGCGGGTGACCGATCCCCAGGCTGAGAGCCGCTACCGCACCCTGGAGAAATACTCTCGCGACCTGACGCGCATGGCCAGCGGGGGCAAGCTCGATCCCGTGATCGGGCGCGACGACGAGATTCTGCGCGTGATCCAGATACTCAGCCGTCGCACTAAAAACAACCCGGTCCTGATCGGCGAAGCGGGCGTCGGCAAGACGGCCATCGTCGAGGGGCTGGCCCAGCAGATCGCCTCCAACGACGTGCCGGAGATTCTGATGGGCAAGCAGGTGGTGGCCCTGGACCTGGGCGCCATGATCGCCGGCAGCCGCTTCCGCGGCGAGTTCGAGGAGCGTCTGAAGGCGGCCATCGAGGAGATTCAGCGTTCCGAGGGCGACATCATCCTGTTCATCGACGAACTGCACCAGGTGGTCGGGGCCGGCGCGGCGCAGGGGGCGCTCGACGCCAGCAATATGATGAAGCCCGCCCTGGCCCGTGGGGAGTTAAACGCCATCGGCGCGACCACCCTGGACGAGTACCGCCAGTACATCGAGAAGGACTCGGCGCTGGACCGCCGATTCGCGCCCGTCTACGTGGAGGAGCCGAACGTCGAGGAAACCATCCAGATGCTGTACGGCCTGCGCGATCGCTACGAAGCCCACCACAAGGTCACCTTCTCGGACAGCGCCCTCCAGGCTGCGGCCCGGCTGTCCCACCGCTACGTCACCGACCGCCGCCTGCCGGATAAAGCCATCGACCTGATGGACGAGGCCGCCGCCAAGCTGCGCGTCGCGCTGTACTCCATGCCGCCGGAGCTGAAGGGCATGAAGGTCGAGATCGACCGGCTGATGGCGGAGGAAGAGGCGGCCCACATGGCCCGCAATTACGAGCGCGCCATGGATTACCGCACCAAGCGCGTCCAGCTTCAGCAGGAGTACGACGAACTGCGCGAGCAGTGGCGCAGCAGTAACTCGCTGGACGAAGTGGTGGACGTGGCCGACATCGCCGAGGTCGTCGAAAAATGGACCGGCATCCCGGTTTACCAGATGATGGAGACCGAGGCCGACAAGCTGCTGCGCATGGAGGAAGCCCTGCACGAGCGCATCGTCGGCCAGCACGAAGCCATCGTCGCCATTTCGGACGCCATCCGTCGCGCCCGTTCCGGCCTCAAGGACCCGCGCCGCCCGATCGGCTCGTTCATTTTCCTGGGGTCGTCCGGGGTCGGCAAGACCGAGCTGGCCAAGGCCCTGGCCGGGTTCCTCTTCGAGGATGAGGATGCCCTGGTGCGCATCGACATGAGCGAGTACCGCGAGGCGCACACGGTCAGCCGTCTCTTCGGCGCGCCGCCCGGTTACGTCGGTTACGAGGAAGGCGGCCAGTTGACCGAGGTCGTCCGCCGCCGCCCGTACCGCGTCATCCTCTTCGACGAGATCGAAAAGGCCCATCCCGACGTGTGGAACGCCCTGCTGCAAATCCTGGAGGACGGCCGCCTGACCGATGGCCAGGGGCGCGTGGTGGACTTCCGCAATACCGTGATCGTCATGACCAGCAACCTCGGCACGGAGTTCGCCCGCCGGGGTGGGGCGCTGGGTTTCGTGGCAGACAATAACCCGGAGCTGACAGCCGACCACCGGGCCATCGAAGCGGCCATGCGCAAGACGTTCCGCCCGGAGTTTCTCAATCGCATCGACGAGGTGATCATCTTCAGCCCGCTGACACTGGACGAGGTCATCGAGATAGTGGCCCTCCAGATGCGCGCCATCTCCACCCGGCTGGCCGAGATAGGCCTGGCCGTGGAGCTAACAGAGGCCGCCCGCCGCTGGCTGGCCGAGCAGGGTTACGATCCTGAGTTTGGCGCGCGGCCGCTGCGCCGCGCCTTGCAGCGTTTTGTGGAAAGCCCGCTCAGTGTGGACCTGCTCAAGGGCGCGTACACGCGCGGTGACCTGGTCGTGGCGGACGTCAGCGACGACCAGGGCCTCGTATTCGAGCGGCGTGCGGGCGCCGCCGCGCACCTGGTGGTGGAAGAAGTCGATGCCGACGCGGCGGACGAGGCCCCCCAGCCCCAGGAATCGCTCGTCGCCTGGGACGGCGACCCGTCACCCGACGACTGAGCCTATGCCAGATGTAAAAACACCCGCTGTTGGCGCTGTCCACCCGGCTCGCTTTTTGTCTGTCGGCCGGTGGTGGTATATTCCTGAGCAGACGGCGGCGATTGACAGGGGGGGGGCATGCCCAGTTGTTTTGTGAGTTACGCCAGTTCTGACCGCGTGATGGTCGAGAGCCTGGCCGAGGACCTGCGCAGCCATCGCTACCAAGTGTGGATCGACTTCGAAGGCATCCTGGGGGGCGCTCAGTGGGAAGCGGCGATCAGGGCGGCGATAGACCGCTCGGAGGTGTGCATCGTCGCCCTGACTCCGGACGCCCTGCAATCGCAATGGGTCAAGCGGGAGATCGACCTGGCGCGGCAGACTAAAAAACACGTGATCCCCGTCCTGATGCGCGAAATCCCGCTGCCGGAGGGGCTGGAGGCATTGGGAATCGCAGACCTGCAGTACGTCAACTTCGTGCGCTATGGTTATGCCGCCGGGATGAAACAACTGCGGCAGGCCCTGCCGGAAGTCAACGTGGCGACCGCGGTGCGAACCGGCGTGCGCGCCCTGGTTATCGAGGATATTCCCGCGCAGCAGGTTGCCATCCGGCAGGTGCTCGGCGGCATGGGCATCGAAGCGGTAGTGGCGGGGGATTTCGAGCGCGCGCTGGAGTTGGTCCGGGGCGATCCGTACGACGTAATCACGCTTGACATGCAGCTCGACGACATGGACCCGGGCGGCCAGCAGGGGATACTGCTGCTGGACCAGATGCGCACCCATCAGAAGGATGTGCCGGTGATCATCATCAGCGGGTTGGAGTTGACGGGCAGTCAGGTGCGCGATTTTCTGGTTGAGTACCAGGCCGACGACTATCTCAAGAAGCCGTTCAACCCCGGCGAGTTACGCCCCATTGTCGAGAAGGCGCTGAAATCCAGGTAATAGGACGGACAGGGGGATCATGGAACGCGAATCCGTGCGCATTGTGTGCATCGATGACGATTCGGAACAAAACGAGTTGATCCAGCTCATTCTCTCCAGGCGGGGCTACCGAGTGATCCCCGCGGTGGGGGGGCGAGAAGGGCTGGCGGCCGTCGAAAGGGTCGAGCCGGACCTGGTCTTGCTCGATCTCGAGATGCCCGGCATGGACGGCTGGGAGGTGTACCGGCAGCTTAAGGCCCGCGAACGCCTGAAGGACATTCCGGTCATCATACAGACGGCCAAGGCGCAAAATATTGACCGAGTCCTGGCCCTGCACGTGGCCAAGGTCGATGACTACATCACCAAACCTTTCAGCCCTCACGAGCTGATATCCGCCGTGGAAAAGGTCCTGCAAAGCCGAGGCGTTTTGGCCAGCGGCCCCTCGCCTGGGGGACAGGCGGTGCCAGCAACCGAGTCGGCGTCCGAGTCGGCGGCCGAGTCGGCGCCGGATGAATGGTCAGTACCGCAGCTCATCGCGGCGTTGGAAGCGCCGACGGCGGAAAGACGCGGCGAAGCAGTGGTCGAGCTTTCCAAACGTCGCCGTGAAGATGACACCTTGCTGCGCGAGACGCCGGCGCAGGATGCCTTCTGGCGCAACGTCTTTCACATCCAGAAAAGCCTGCCTGCGGAAGATGCCGTCCAGCGTTGGGGCCGGATGTCCGAGGTGGCTCTGGCGCTGACCCATGCCACACGCGACCAGAACGCGGCGCTTCGGGCCTTGGCGGCCGGGCGGGAAACGCCGCAGGTCCGCCGGGCGGCGATCAGCGCCCTGGGGCACAACCGGGACGAGCAGGCCCTGGCCATTATCATCGAGGCCACCAGCGACGCCGACGGCACCATCCGCCGCGCCGCGGTGGAAGCGCTGGGGCATCTGGCCGATGAGGGCGGGCTTGACGCGGTGCGGGCCGCGATGGCCGATTCGTCGATAGCCGTGCGTCTGGCGGCGATCAATGCGCTGGCGGCTATCGGGACCGAGGCCGCCGTCGAGGCATTGCAGGCAGCATTGGCCAGCGATGATCGCGAGATTCGCATCGACGCGGCCAAAACGTTTGCCCGGCCCGAGTCGAGGGTCGCCGCCGAGACCGCGACGCGGGTCTTGCTGGGGGTGATAACGGACGAGAAGGATGGCGATGTGCTGTACACCATCGCCACGTCGCTGGCCGATCTGGGGAGGCCGGAAGCCATCCCAGCGTTGCAGCGCCTGCAAGCGCATGACAGCGCACACGTACGAGAAGGCGCAACCAGGGCGTTAATTACGTTCGAGGAAAGGCCACAGCCGGGCGCCGGCACAGGGGCGGCGTAGGCGGCTGCCCGCTGGCCCGCCCTGCCTGGCAGTGACAAAATTTACCCGCCGTCGAATGTAATCAACGGCGGGCTTTTTTATGGGCAGGCATCCCCGGTCGACGTGACCGGCGGAATGGTCGCGGCGGTGCTTAGAACATGAAATGCGTGGCCTGCCCGGCCACGATATACCACGTGATCAGCATCGCGCACAGGAAGGCGCCGGTGTACACGCGCCCCGTCTTATAAAAGAAATACGTCAGCAGCAGGCCCACCACGATCATCAGCGGCACAAACTGGAAGGCGACGATCGTCAGCAGGGATTCTTCCAGTGGCAGCGTGCCTCCGGTCAGCAAGGGGATGTACTGGATGAGCAGCAGCACGATAAACCCGACGCCCAGCACCGCCGCGTTGATCAGCATCGTATTCCGCAGGCTGGCCGGTTTGCCCTCGGCGTCCACCCGGCGCAGTTGGCTGGTCAGGGTCGTGCTCAGCACCAGGAAGAAGAAGCCGAAGAACGGCAGGTAGGCCAGCATGATCCCGAACTGGCGCACGTTCATCGGTTTGAAGGCCAGCACCCACAGCCGGAAGTCGATGGTGAAGAGCTGTCCGGCCAGCACCAGCAGCAGGTAGGCGGGCGTCACCACCAGCACGGCCAGCAGCAGCGCCTTGCCGATCTTACGCCAGTTGAGCGCCCCGTCCCACAGCAGGCCGTAGTTGTTGAGCGTGCCGCCTTCCTTCCGGTTGAGGAAGTAATGCCACAGCCCGAACAGTACCAGCGCGATCACGCCGTTGCCCGCCGCCCATGTGACCAGTCCCGTGGTGATGTTCTGCGGCCAGAAGGAGCCTGCCGGGAACCAGTCATTGCCTCGATGCTGGAGCCAGTAATAGCTCACGATCGGGATCAGCACGGTCAGCGCCGCCCCTATCCACCAGCCGTAGCCGGTCAGCCCTTTGAACTCGGGCAGCGGGTCGGTCAGCTCCTGGAAGAACGCGGTATTGAGCAGCACCGTCCCCAGCGGGAACATAAACAGGAACATGCCGATCATGGCTGCGAAGCTGCCCAGCTCGCGCCAGTGCCAGACCTGGTCATAGGGATCGAGGCCGTTGCCGCCTTCCAGCGTCCTGCTGAACCACTCGACGGCGCTGGCGATGGCCTGGTAGGAGATGTGATCGCCGGGATGCGTGGTGCGCGGCTGGTACAGGATGCGGGCCGTGCCGTCCTCGATGTCGCCATACAGCCGCCCGATCTCGACCGTTTCGTCGGTTCCGAAGAGGGTTTGCAGCTTTTCGGTATTCACGATCTCCGGGGCGGTGGCGGCCCCCCACATCAGCGGCGCGAACTCGTCCCACTCGCTGAAGATCAGGGCCAGGTTACGCGGGAACTCGGCATCGCCGTCTGGCGCGCCATACGTGCCCGTGGACGATCCTTCCAGGATGATCGCCTGGTAGTCGTCCGGGTAGACGCCGGCGGCGATGGCCACTGCCCAGCCGCCCATCGAGTGCCCGCTGATGCCGATGTTGTTCTGGTCGACGATATCCAGCGAGCGCAGGTAAGCCAGACCGTCCGGCCCGCCGAAGCCGTTGGCCATAGCCGGCGGTTCGGAGTAGCCGTGCCCGGTCTCGTCCAGGGACAGGGTCACGTAGCCGCGCCGGGCGAATTCGATGGCGAAGCCATCTTGAGTCTCGCGGGAGTTGATATAACCATGAATGGCCAGCACACCGGGAGCGGGATTTTCATTGGTGATGCCGGCGGGGAGATAAAGCAGGCCGCTCATCATCGTGCCGTTCGTGCCGGCGAAGCGCACATCGCGCACGGTGACCGTGCCGCCGGATGTTTGTGCCCAATAGGCGACCAGGCTGCCTACCAGCACCAGCGCCAGGGCCACAACTAAGAGGGTATAGGTCCTTCTCATCCTTCTTGCTCCTTAAACCAATCGTAAATAGGAGATACGACTGTAAAAATGTGTCGTATCAGCGATGGTCTAAACAGGTCGAACCAGTATGAGCGCGGTGAGAGAGTACGTTGTGCGGACTGTCGGCGATCAGCCCTTCGGGTGTGTGCTCCCTCCTTTCAGGGTCCAGGAAAATGTTAACCTACGCCTTAATTGTAATTGGTTTATTCCCGCCTGACAATGTAATCTTCGTCATATCCCCTTGCCTTAAGAACATTTGTTCGTTATACTGCATCTATCACCGGGTGTTTATCACAAGGGGGAAACGATGAACGGGTTATCGCTGCTGGCGCACTGGGTCTGTCTCTTTCTCTAACCGGACCAGTAAACGAGCGTAGCCACTAGGACCTCTTATTCAGACCACAGCTTACTTATGTGTTCAGGTTCAATGTACTTTCGAGTTTCAGGATCATAAACGATTCCATCTCGATGACAATAATAGAGCCTTTTCCATATTGACAGCATTCGCTCGTATTTGGGGTAGTCAAATAACCACTTTTGTAGCCATTTCTTAAATAACCATAATGAGCAAACCACACTCAGTAATGACAGAAGAATCCCGTCAAGCCGAGACGAGTATTGCGGCCATTGTAGTACAGAGATAAATCCATAGGCTAAGGCCGTAGTCAGTAATCCGGCAATGAAATACCAACAGCCTATTTTTTATTGAGGGGAAGCTAACTTTGTAGCTAAATCGGTAGTGACTCTTCCATGATGCACAGAAAAACCATTCGAAGAAGACCCGGTTCCAAAGGCGTCAGCTGTGCCAGTCGCAACAATCGCTGAGACACGTTGAACTTGATCACCCTGCCCACAAACAGGACAGGCGTTACTTGGTGTATGCATATTGCCCCCCTAATTGACGAATCAGTTCAAAAACGGATAAACAAGGTTGTAGCCATAGCGGTCGAGAAATGAGCTTTCAAAGAGATTTGACTTCAGATGCCGTTCAAAGGCATCGGCGAGTTCAGGAAGTTTAGGGGTGAGATGATTTGTG